>JABXIC010000192.1 GCA_013373265.1 Methylocystaceae bacterium
CGACGGCAACGACACACTGGATGCTGGTAACGACTGGAGCAGTAATACCTTGGACGGTGGTGCTGGTAACGACACACTCTACGGCGGTAGAGGCGACGACACCCTTTCTGGAGGGGATGGTGACGATACCCTTACCGGTGGTGACGGTGACGACATCTTCTACGGCGGTGCCGGTGATGACGACATGATGGGTGGTGACGGTAACGACTTGTTTAACTTCGGTGAAGGATCCGGAAATGACAACGTCCATGGCGGCGACGGCTGGATGGATACAGTTCATCTGGAAAATGAAGATGGTTCAGCCATGAACACCGATGATTGGACGATCGATCTCGACAGCGGGACAATTGATAACCAAGCCGATGGGTATATCGAACTGTCCGACGATGCTGAAGGCACCATCACTTTCTCTGACGGAAGTGAATTGAACTTCGATGGCATTGAACGCTTTGAATGGTAATTACCCCTAGAAACTTATAGGCGGATCCTTTGTGATCCGCCTTTTTTTGTTTCTTGACAGGACCTCGTTAAAAATGTGATCAAATCATAGACCACTTTCATTAAAAGGATTTAAGAATGTCACTGTGCCCATGCGGTTCCTCGCTTGAATATGCCAACTGTTGCGAACCCTTTCACAAAGGCGAAATTGCCCCAACCGCAGAAAAACTCATGCGTTCACGCTATAGCGCTTTTGAAAAGGGCGAGATTGACTATCTAGAACAGACTCTCACACCTGAAAGCCGTGTGGATTACGATAGTGCCCAAACCAAAGCCTGGGCAGAACAGGCTATCTGGAAAAAGCTGGAAATTGGTAAAACCGAAGCCGGACAAGAAAATGATGACACTGGCGTTGTTGAATTTCGCGCCTATTTTAAAATGGACGGCAGACACCAAGTCCATCACGAAATCAGCCGTTTTACAAAACAAGATGGCCGTTGGTTTTATGTGGACGGTGAAGTTAACCCAAAACAGGAACAACGCATTGTGACCAATAAAGTGGGGCGCAATGATCCCTGCACATGCGGGTCAGGTAAAAAATACAAGAAATGTTGTGGTGCGTAACGACATTTCCTATACAATCAGATAGGATTTGAAAAAAATAAACATGGGGAATGTCCGTGGCCAAAATTAGAAAATCAAAACTGGCAAATGGTGTTTTTTGGCTGGAATTCCCCAAAGCCGACTTGCGCATCTTATGCGGCTGCCCGGCAGATGCCGTCAAACATATGATGAAACGCGGCGTAATCATGTCCTATGAAAGCAGCGATGTCTTTCATGAGTCTGGCCCCAACGCGATCCTCCTATCTGATTTAACCGTCCAAAAAGGCAGCTTTGCCAATCTTGGTGAATTTCCGGTTTTGCAAATGCTCTACCGCCAAGGGATGATTCTGCCTGATCATCCCGGCAATACGGGCGTAAAACCCTTATTGTTAGGCCATAGTGACCAGTTAGCCGCGCAAATTGAATATATTCATCGCGGCAACTATGGCTTGTTAAATGAGGAAGAAATCATTGAAGCAGGTGCCACACCAGAACAAGCCAAAGACTTGATGCGTCTAAAACTGAAATTTGCTTTCGGTAAAATCGCCAATTCAGAAGACCTTCTTGATAGCCTCGTCATTGAAAGCGAACCCACGCTGATTAGAAATGATGTCTATGTCAAACGCTTGGCGACCAACATATTTGAATTCAGCTATAAAAGAGACAAAACTGTCGTCGACCTTAATCTTGATAGCAACGAGCTTTACACCCCGTCTTACACCCTTGGCCGGTATATGGCCAAACGTGAATATTTCTCGATTTTACATTCGGGTGAAGGCGATGGCTGGGATATTGAACGCCCCAGTATGGCCAGCGTCATTATCTTCCAAGGTAAAGTCTATCTGATTGATGCCGGCCCCAATATCGAAACGACACTCCATGCCCTGGGCATTGACATCAGCGAAGTCGAAGGGATTTTCATGACCCACTGTCATGATGACCATTTTGCAGGCCTGCCCTCGCTTATTCGTTCCGATCACCGCATCAAGTTTTTTTCAACCAGTCTGGTCCGCGCGGCAACGGTCAAAAAGCTCTCAGCGCTCATGGCCCTGGATGAAAGCCGCTTTGAACAGTTTTTTGATATTCAGAACCTGAAAAACGAAGAATGGAATAATGTTGATGGGCTGGAAGTTCGCCCTGTCATTTCCCCCCACCCTATGGAAACAACGGTTCTATTTTTCCGCGCACAATGGGGCAATGGCTACAAAACTTATGCACATCTAGCAGATATCGCCTCTTTTGATGTCTTAGACGGCATGGTCACAGAAGAAGATGACCGACCGGGCATTTCACGCACTTATTGTGACACCATCAAACAAGCCTATTTAACCCCTGCTGACGTAAAAAAAATCGACAATGGCGGTGGCTTGATCCACGGCATGTCCAAAGACTTTATTCACGATGAATCCAAAAAAATCATTTTTGCCCACACATCGCGCCCCTTAAGTGACAAAGAACGCCAAATTGGCAGCGGCGCCCCTTTTGGAACAGTCGATGTGCTGATCCCCAGCAAACAAGATTACCTCTATGGTCGTGCCCATGGCTATTTGCAATCCTTCTTTCCCGACCTGCCACTTGATCAGTTTAAACTGCTGTTGAATCATGATGTGGTTGATTTCAATCCGGAAGAAATCATCATTCGTGACGGCGATGAAATAGAAAACATCTACTTTATCCTCACCGGATCGGCTGAAATGCTGGACACAAAAACGAATACCGTCCATCGCATGTCAGCGGGCAGTTTCATCGGTGATATGCACGGCCTGCATGGGGCCAAGTCAACGGAAACATATCGTGCCGTCAGCTTTGTCAAAGCACTGAGCTTCCCCATTGATATGTATAGAGAATTCGTCCAAAGAAATGACACCTTTCAATTCATTTCCATGTTGGCGCAAAAACGTGACCTGTTGCAAAAATCATGGCTCTTTGGTGGGGCGATTTCCGATGGCATCAAAAATGCCATTGCCGCAACAATGCATGTGACGAAAGTGACATCCATACTGACAGATTATGACTTCGTGCGCGGTTATATCGGTCTCATTAAAGAAGGTACGGTTCAATTAAAGCTGGGTGACAGTGTCTTCCAAACCCTTGGTCCCGGTGATACCCTCTTTGAAGAACATGCCGTCTATGGCATGAAAAGTATTTTTGAACCTGTCTTTTCTGAAGATGCCGCCATTGCCATGATCCCCACGGTCACCATAGAAAACATTCCTGTTGTTCAATGGAAACTCCTGGAAACCGTTGGTCGACAAATGCGCACAATGACCAACTCTCCCGAATGGGACATATCCCTGCTGCAATGGCGCAGTGAATATAGCGTTGGTTTAGATAGCATTGATGCAGACCACAAAGAAAACCTGAAACTCACTGGCAACCTCATTGCAGCACTTGAAACGTTGGAAGGGCCAGAAAAGTTACGCCCCTTATGCAACGCCCTGATCAAAAACATGCAAGATCATTTTTCACGCGAAGAAGAGATTTTCTTCAAGGCGGGTTATTCAGAAGCAAACAGCCATAAAATCAGACATACAAAACTGATTGAACATACTGAAGATATTTTGCGCAAATGTGAAGCACCATTGAGCAAACCTGAAGCACATTCCATGATGCGGTTCTTGAAACGGCAAGCCTTGCTGCATATCTTACTGGAAGATCGTAAATATGCCTCCTTCATGGCGCGATCTAAATAATAAACCTTCCCTCCACCCCTCAAAAATACGGCTTTTGTCGTGAAAGAAGTTTATCTGATGAATATTTTAAAGTTACTTCCCGTCGTTCTGGTTTCTATCACCCTGACAGCCTGCGGTAACGAAGAAGAAAAAACAGAGAAAACAACAGCACCAACAACGCCGCAAACCACTCAACAACAAGCGCCTGAAAAAACAGAAAAAGAAGTCGCTGTTGTGGAACAAGCTGAAAAAGCTGTGAAAGAAATGGTCCCTGAGGCCAAGGCACCCGAGAAAAAAGAAGAAGCCCCCGTCCAATTGGAACCGGGTGACGTTGCCCGTGGCGAAAAAGTTTTCAAAAAATGTAAAGCCTGTCATACCGCCACAGAAGGCGGCAAACATAAAGTCGGCCCCAACCTTTATGGTGTTATTGGTCGCACGGCTGGTACCGCCGAAGGCTATGGCAAATATTCTAAAGCCATGGAAGCTTTCGCCACCCCATGGACACCGGAACTTGTTGAAGCCTATGTTGAAGATGCAACCGCTTTCTTGAAAGAAAAAACACAAGACAGTTCTGCCAGAGGTAAAATGACCTATAAGCTGAAAGATGCCCAAGATCGTAAAGATGTGGCGGCCTATTTAAACAGCCTGAAATAACCTCTATGAACGCACAAGATGATTACATCATCAAACCCGATTTGGATAGTGATGTAACAACGCGCCCCGTGAAAGCACGTGATCAATTCGGAAACGTGCTTTCACTGAATGCCGTTCAGGAACGCCCCCTCACCTTGTTTTTAAACAGCCGGGAAATCGTCACCTTAATGAGTGTTGGCGATTATCCCGACCTTTTGGGCGTGGGTTATCTGGTCAATCAGAATATGTTGACCAAAGACGATGTTATTACCGCCATCGATTATGATGAAGAAATCCAAACCATCGTCATCCGCACTGAGCATGAAACGGACTATGAAGACAAACTCAAACGCAAAGTCCTGACCTCCGGCTGTGCCATGGGCACCATCTTTGGCGACATCATGGATAAGGTGGAAGAAGCTCACCTCAGCACATCCCTAAAGCTGCGGGCCTCCACCATTGCACCTGTGCTGCAAAAAATAAAAGACACCCCAAGCCTCTATCAAAAAGCAGGCTCCATCCATGGTTGCGTGCTCTGTCAGGAAGACAAACCCATCCTCTATACCGAAGATGTGGGCCGCCATAATGCGTTGGATAAAATCGCAGGCTATTTGTATCTCAACAACCTGCAAGCTGATGACTATTACCTCTATACAACAGGTCGCCTCACCAGCGAGATGGTGATCAAAGCCGTATCCATGGGCATTACCATCGTGATCTCGCGCTCCGGCTCCACCCACTGGGCCATCGAACTCGCCCAAAAAACCGGCCTCACCCTCATCAACCGCGCCCGTGGCAAACGCTTCCTTGTGCTCAATGACCAAGACCGGATCATTTACGATCTGTGAGGTGTTTTTTTAGGGAAGTGCTTATTTAACCTCTCGTCACTCTGGCGCAGGCCAGAGTCTCTTCTTATCATGGATACTGGCCGGCGCCAGTATGACTGGGATGTTAGCTTACCCCAGTTCAACAACTTTATGCGCCGGAATAACGTTCAAAACATCGGCTGTCACACCGACAGGAATTTCTTGAACCCATTCAATCATCGGACTGTTTAAAGCGGCTAACGCTTTGTCATGGCAGTCGTCAAAAATAAAGACTTTTGCGCTTGGGTTATGGGTTTCCAGATAAGACGCGATGATATTGGCGCGCTCAAAGGCACCTTTTTCATAACGATAGGCTGTTGTCGGGGTCTGAATTGCGACGACACCGCCAGCTTTCATGTTTTTGACCTGCTGCCACAACTGATCGGCTTGTACGTTATCGCTCCAACCATGTAAAATACCGTCAGCAGGTTCTTCAACAAACGTCATGCCGAGATAGGTTTCAACCTGATCAAAGGCAATATGCTGGCCTTGTTTCAGATATGCACGGCCCAAAGATGGATCGATGCCTTCAACAGTGGCTTCTACAAGGCGTCCACCTTGACGAACAAAGTCGGCAACTTCTTGCGGATCAAGCCCTTTTGGTGCCAATGGAGAATGACTGGCCTGTGACATATAGAAGGACGGGTCAACCAAGGTCACTTCACGCTGTGGCTTTGTGCGTTGTGCCTGTAGTGCGGCCTTCAACCCTTGAGGACCAGCACCTACAACAAGGTATTTCTCTGTGCTTGAAGCGCCCGCCAATGAAGGCAGAGACAGACCACCGGCAGCAACAGCCAGAACACTTGCGAATGTACGACGTGTCATATGTGTCATTTTATAATTCTCCTATTAACCAGCGCTTTTCTTTTGGCTTGGCTTTTCTTTCGCAAAAATCATTTCGACTTTGCCTTCGCCCAAAACGGCGTCGCGGTCGACTTCACAGCGCACAACCCCTTCATGAGAAGGCAGCTCAAACATCGTACGTTGCAACAAGCCTTCCAGAACACCGCGCAAACCACGTGCACCTGTTTCCATATCCAAGGCTTTTTGTGCAATTTCTTTTAAGGCATCGTCACTAAAGACAAGCTCGACACCTTCATGTTCAAACAAATATTGATATTGCTTGATCAAGGCATCTTTCGGCTGAGTTAAAATGGCCACCATATCTTCCACAGTTAAGGGGTCCAACGTCGCAACGATGGGGAAACGACCGATAAATTCAGGGATCAGACCAAAGCGTTTTAAATCCCCCGGCGTGACACCCGTATAGGATTTAACCTCATCCTTTGCACTGCTGATTTTCGTCATATCCGCGCCAAACCCGATGGAGGGTTGATCGCCTTTACCGCGTTCATTGATCAGTTCGACCATGCCGTCAAAGGCACCACCGGCGATAAACAGAATATTGCGCGTATCAATGGACAGGTCTTTATTATCGTGTTTGCGCCCTTGTTTGGACGCAACCTTGACCGTTGATCCTTCAACCAGTTTCAACAAAGCCTGTTGCACCCCTTCACCGGACACATCGCGTGTGCCGTGGGCAGATGCCCCTTGCTTGGCAAGTTTATCGACCTCATCAAGATAAACAATGCCCCATTCTGCCAGACCAACATTGCCATCAGCCGCTTCTAATAAACGTTCAATGATGCTTTCAACATCATCCCCGACATAACCGGCTTGGGTTAACGACGTTGCATCCGCAATCACAAACGGCACACCGGCAATGCGGGCCAAAGTCCGGGCGAATAAAGTTTTACCCGTGCCACTCGGTCCTAACAGCAGGATATTGGATTTATCGACTTCCACACGGCTGTCATCATCAATAGTGCTTTGTTTGGGGATACTTTCAACAGCAAGGCGTTTAAAATGGTTATAGACTGCAACCGCCAAAGTTTCTTTCGCCCCGTCCTGACCGATGATATAACGATCCATCATGTCTTTGATCTTCATGGGAACCGGTGGTGGAGAGAGCAATTGATCATCCTCTCTGGCACGGCCCCAATTATCGACAATCTGCATTGCAAGCTTTGTGCAGGCTTCGCAGATTTGTCCATCCCGTCCGGCAATCAAGGGGCGTTCAGGGGCTTTGGGTTCTCCGCAGAATGAACATTCATGAATATCTTTTACCATTTTAACACCGTTTGTTATCAAGCCGTTAAGTTACGCAGCCAGAGCTTCTGCGCTTTTATGCGTTTTTTTTCCTTCAAGTATTCAACGATCTGTTCTTTGGCATCAAACAACGATGCCTGACGCGCCGGTGCGATGGCTTCTACCTTCACCAAATGATGACCAATCTCCGTTTCAACCGGACCACCGACTTCCCCTGCCTTTAGCGAAAATGCCACTTCATCAATTTCAGGATAAAGCTGTCCACGTTTTACAGTTCCAATTTCACCACCATTTAAAGCGGTAGGACATTCTGAGTTCTTACTGGCAAGTTCGGCAAAATCAGCACCTTGTTCCAACGCAATCAACAGATCACTCAGGCGTTTTTCCACTTTTTCAGGCGTGTTTTCAGCATAATCTGCGTTAACGGTAATCAAAATATGCCGGATAGAACGGGTTTCTTCAGTCGAAAATCGTTCAACATTATTTTGATAAAAAGAAATGACATCTTCTTCTTTGATCTCATCAATGTTGGCAGACACACGGTCCAAGACGGCTTCCACCCACAATTCACGACGCAAAGATGTTTGCATTGAGTCAATGCTTAAACCATTGGCCTTCAAACCTTTTAAAAAATCCTCCTCCGTTGGGTAACGGCCTTCAATTTCTTGTAAAGCAAGGGCGATGGAATGGGCCGGAATGACAATATCCTGTGCTTCCGGACTGGCCAAAATTTTAAATTCAAGTTCAAGGCTTTTTTGGGCCGTCTTTGAAACGGTTTTTTTCTGATCTGCTGAAAGTTCAGACGGGGATTGGCTGAAATGAGCTTGTGCACTTTTCAGCACATGATAGGCCATGAGTTCACGGTCATTTGCTCTCATTTCAGACATTAACATATTCCTCCTCCGTCTCTTCAGCAAAATCATCTTCATCTTCGTAGATCGGCGGTTCACCAACACTTTCCAGTGCTGTTTCCGGAACCAGCAACATAAGCCCCGGGAAGTTCACTTCATAGGCAACACCATTGGGGTTATCACGATCAACGCGCATCACGTCCCCCACCGCACCTTGTTCAACGATCACTTCACCGTTAATGCCAAGCGGCACTTTGGCAGAGACTTTTTCGCGTGATTCAAACTTGCTGGGTGTCCATGGTGCATCTGCGGCAATCAGTTCAGGTTCACGACATCCGACAACATAATCCTGATCCAAAAAATGAACCGTATAAACGATTTGGTCTTGCAAGAAGGTACCGATATCGCGCACATAGCCAACAGACCCACGACGCACCAACAGGTCGCCACGTTCTTTACCGGGGAAAGTCCCGTCATTGCGCAAATTGCGAATGACACGGACTTCATCGCCATTTTGAAATTCTGAGATCATAGCTGCATTTCCTCTTTTCTTATTTGGCAATCATGTCCAACGACACAAAACCTGCTGGTTTCGATGCATCTTGCAGGACCTTAAATACTTTTTCGGTGATGGCGTCGGAATTTACAAAGTCGTTATAGGCTTGGGCCAAATACCCACCATAAATCTCTTTGCGTGCGTCTTCATCATCCGGAAGTTTGGTGATTTCTTTTAGATAGTTGTGAAAGCGCTGCAAAATGTGCAAACGGTTCACATGGACCACAGAAGGGTCGTATTCAATATCGAAGAATTGAAGAAAGTCTTCGGCACTGACCAAATCTTGCATATCATCTTCAAGTTCTCCATCATAATTAAACATGGCTGCTCATCCTTGTCTTTTTCTGGGGTTGGTCTTCACTGATACATTCTGGCAGTTCGCATTCGGGACAGGCACCGGGTTCCCCCAGACCGACAATTCCGTTTGCGCGGGCTACTTCACTTTCCAAAATGCGGATACGTTCCATCAGGCAAGAAATTGCATCTGCCACAGGATCGGGAATAAGGTGGTGGTTTAAATCCACCCCATAAGGGTTGGGGTCAAAACCAACATTAGCGTTGTTCACATTGACCACTTTTCCTGGGATACCAACAACGGTGCGCCCAGCCGGTACATCTTCGATCACAACCGAATTGGCCCCCACTTTAGCATTTTCCTTGACCGTGATCGGGCCTAAAATTTTTGCACCACCGCCAACGACAACGCCATCTTCAAGTGTGGGGTGACGTTTGCCTTTACGCCATGACGTACCGCCAAGGGTGACACCATGATAAAGGGTCACATCATCACCAATTTCAGCGGTTTCACCAATCACAACACCCGCACCATGGTCAATAAACAAACGCCGACCAATGGTCGCACCGGGATGAATGTCGATATTCGTCAAAAAGCGGCTAAAATACGATATAAAGCGTGCGCTAAAACGCCAGTTTTTTTTCCACAAACGATGGGCCAAGCGATGAAACAAAATGGCATGTACACCGGGATAGGTCAGCAAGACTTCCATCTTGGTGCGTGCTGCCGGGTCACGTTCAAAGACGCATTCGATATCTTCGGAAATAATCGTTTTAGCCATTGCCATGCACCTGATTGTAAAAGTCCGTTAAATCAATTTTCTCAGGCAAGCGCTTCATTTTGGTGGCAAAATCGCGCACCAATTCCAAAATGCGTGAGGCTTCCACTTTATCCAGATGAATGCCGATCAGTTCATATGCGCTTAAGACAGCATTGGTGCCGGAATGTTTGCCCAAAACCAAACGATGTTCGCGCCCAAATGATTTAGGGTCGATGGTTTGGTAATTTTTGGGATCTTTCAGCAGACCATCCACATGAATGCCTGCTTCATGGGTGAAGACCCCCTCGCCCACAATACTTTTTTGCCAGTGAACCGCACGGCCGGACGCCTGTGCAACCAAATTGGATACATCACTATAGGCTGATAAGTTAACGCCCGTTTCGATCTGATGAAGATATTGCAAGGCAACAACCACTTCTTCCATCGCGGCATTACCGGCACGTTCCCCTAAGCCATGAACCGTGGTGTTGGCATGGGTGGCCCCACCGAGGACTGCGGCAATGGTATTGGCTGTGGCAAGACCCAAATCATCATGGGCATGGATTTCAAGCTCAAGGTCACTATGACTGCGCATCCGTTCAAAGGCGGCACGCACACCGAAAGGCTCCATACAGCCCATCGTATCGGCAAAGCGAAAACGTCTTGCGCCTGCTTTCTGCGCAACTTCCAAAACTTGTAAAACAAAATCCATATCGGCACGTGAGGAATCTTCGCCCCCAACAATCACGTCAAAACCAAGCGCACAGGCGCGTTCCACCATTTCGGGGATAGTCTTTAGAACCTGATTTCTATTTGAGCCGAGTTTTTTCTCGATCTGTTGATCTGATACCGGGATTGAAAGATCAACAATATCGACATTCAAACTGGCCGCACTCAACAAATCTGCATTACACATCCGGCACCAAACAATCAGGTCGGCGGCCAGATCAAGACTCGCGATACATTGGATCGCTTCACGTTCCTGTGCGCTCATGGCCGGAATACCGACTTCAAGCTCAGGCACACCCAATGCATCGAGTTTTTGGGCAATCGATAATTTTTCTTCTAGCGAAAACGCAACACCTGCGGATTGTTCGCCATCGCGCAGGGTCGTATCATCAATAATTAAATTTGGCTGCTGCATGACAATACTCCTTTAATAAAAGCAGTATCGCAAAGCCTGTGCCAATTTATTTTTTATTTAAAAACAAATACTTAAATAATGACAAACATAACATTGTCACATATACGACAAACAAAAAAATGGCGGCCGCCAACCAAAAAGTTGACCGCCGCCCAAACCCCAGGGGACACCGGGATAAACAAATTTAAGAATATGTCGGTGCGAATGCCGCTTCCGGATTTTCCACAGGGGCACCATTGCTCCAATAAGGTGACAATTTGCGCAGTTTCTCAATGATTGGCGGTACCGCCTTGATCACTTCTTCCACTTCATCCATCACATTGTAGCGGGAAAATGAAAAACGAATAGACCCATGTGCTGCCGTAAACGGAATATCCATGGCCCGCATCACATGGCTGGGCTCAAGAGAACCGGATGTACAAGCCGACCCGGACGAAGCGGCAATGCCTTGTTTGTTCAACAGCATCAAAATGGCTTCCCCTTCAACAAATTCAAACGCAATGTTCAATGTGTTGGGCAAACGGTTGTCTGGATCACCTGTCACAAAACAGTTTGGTACAGCTTCAAGCAGACCTTCTTCCAAACGATCACGCATGGCTTTTACACAAGAATTTTCATATTCCATGTGTTTCTTCGCCATATCACAGGCCAAACCAAGACCGATGATAGAAGCCGCATTTTCTGTACCCGCACGACGTCCACGTTCCTGATGGCCGCCGCGAAGCAACGGACGATATCGTGTACCACGTTTCAGATACAAAACGCCGATCCCTTTGGGCGCATGCAGTTTGTGACCGGACAAAGACAACATGTCGATTTTGGTCTTTTTCAAATCCATCGGGATTTTACCCACCGCCTGTACCGCATCTGTATGGAACATAACACCCGCAGCATGTGCCAATTCAGCCATTTCCAAAACAGGGAACAAAGTCCCGGTTTCGTTATTGGCCCACATGATGGAAACGATTGCCGTTTTCGGGCCCAAAAGCTTTTTATATTCTTCCAGATCCAAGCGACCTTTTTTATCAACCTTCAGATAATGAACGGTGTAACCGTCTTTTTCTAGAAACTCGCATAGAGACAAAACAGCCGGATGTTCAACAACCGTTGTAATAATTTCATTGCGTTGGGGCTGTGCTTTCAAGGCAGACAGGATCGCCGTTGAATCTGATTCAGTCCCGCAAGAGGTGAAAACAATTTCACTTTCATGTTCAGCACCGATCAAGGCCTGTACTTGCGCACGGGCAGTCTTCATCGCACGACCGACTTTATCGCCAAATTGATGCATGGAAGACGGGTTACCAAACTGTTCCGTAAAGTACGGGATCATTTCATCAACGACCTGTTTATCAACCATGGTCGTTGCGTTGTTATCAAGATAAATACCTTTTGTCATGATCTATCCCCTCCCTTATGCCGCTTGAAGTTCAGCTGGCAACACTTGGATAAATTCACCCAATTCTTCAATGATGCGTTGTTGTACACCGCCCAATGTTGCTGTCGCCATTTGGCAACCGGAACAAGCGCCTGTCAATTTCACGTAAACTTTCTTGTCTTCAACATCGACCAATTCGATATCGCCACGATCTGCTTGAATTTGCGGGCGAATTTCTGCAATAACTTGTTCGATTTTCAAGATACGTTGAACAGTCGTCAGCTTACCTTTTTTCACTGCCGGTTTGACTTCAGCCGGATCAATGGTGATCGGTGTTTCCGGATCGAAGGCTTCCCCTGTTTCAGCCAAAACCTTGGTCAGGATTTCTTCAATGCCTTCGTGACAGGAAGAACAGCTGCCGCCCGCTTTGGTGTAATGAGTGACCTGTTCAACGGTTTTTAATGAATTGGCGCGGATTGTGTCTTCAATCATGACCGCATCAACAGCGAAACATTTACAGATCAAGGCACCTTCTTCATGGTCATCGGCCCATTCTTCACCACGATAGTTGGCAACAGCAGCTTGAAGCGCTTCACGCCCCATAACAGAACAGTGCATTTTCTCCGGTGGCAAACCTTCAAGGAAATCCGCAATATCCTGGTTAGAAATGGCCAAGGCCTCATCCAACGTTTTACCTTTAACCATTTCTGTCAAAGCCGAAGAAGACGCGATGGCAGAGCCACATCCAAATGTTTGGAAACCAGCATCTTGAATAATTTCCGTTTCCGGGTCCACTTTCAATGTCAAACGCAGCGCATCGCCGCAGCTGATCGAACCAACATCGCCTGTCGCATTTGCATCATCAAGCGCACCAGCGTTACGCGGATTGTAAAAATGGTCTTTTACTGTTTCTGAATAGTCCCACATGACTCTTAATTCCTTTTATTTGGCTGCATAAAGTTTTAGGCGAAGGATTTACCGCAACTGCATTTACCTTCAGCATTCGGGTTTTCGAAGTTGAAGCCTTTACCGGCAACAGTTTCTGTGAAATCGACAGTCGTTCCGTCCAGCTTTGCTGCGCTTTCCGGTTCGATATAAATGGCACCCCAATCAGCCTGCAAAACGATATCATCTTCGTTCGGGCTTTCTTCCAATTTCATGCCGTACTGCAATCCGGCACATCCACCGGCTTGGACGGAAATACGTAAACCGCCGTTTTGACGGTCATTCGCGGCCAATAATTCTTGAATGGCTGCTTTCGCATCATGGGTGATTTTCAACATGGCTGGCTCCTTATCTTCAAATGCATCGTCTCTGGGAAAACGACACGGACTGATCAGGTAAAAAGCAAAGCTTGTGCCAAGTGGTAATTCGTTGGTTTAGAATGGTTTTAGCGTTGTCGCATAGGTGACAATGACGTCTTACAACGGCGCACTCACAACAAATGTAGGGTTTAAACCTTCCGGAATTTTTAGACGGTCTTTCATCGCCGGGTTGGCATAAAAAGTCCCTTTTTCATCAATCAGCAGAACATACTTAAGCCCCATCCGCTTGGCAATCCGGTGCCAGTCATCGGCCCCAGCAACCGTCAAGGCGGTTGCCGCTGCATCGGCCAAAGCGCCATTGGTATCTATCACACTGGCAGAAACGATATGGTTGACCGGCATCCCTGTGGCGGGATTAATGATATGGGAATATTGAATCCCGTCATGTTCGCGAAAACGTTCATAATTGCCAGAAGTATATAATTCTTCATCCGGGGCCAGTTCCACCGATGTGATGACATCCCATTTCACAAAAGGATGACGGATCGCCATCACCCACGGGCGATCGCCATGATCCCCCACGGTATTAATATCTCCACCCGCATTCAAGACAGCATGCTTCACACCCATTTTTTTGAGCTTTTCTTCAGCCATATCCAAGGCCAGTCCTTTGCCAAAGCCACCAAAATCAAGACTGACCATCGGGTTGGTTGAATGAACCATATGACCTTCAATGACCACATCTTTCATGCTTGGGTGTGCCGCCGCCATGTCTTTGATTTTATCTAATGGTGGCATAGACCCTTTGGGCAATTCGTCAGAATGGAACCCCCATGCGGCAATGATATTGCCAATGGCCGGGTTAAAATACCCATCGCTCATCTCTTCAAATTCTTTGGCTTTGATGATGGCAGGTAGCAAAAGGTCACTGACTTTCTGTGTACCGCCTTGGGCAAAGGTTGCGTTCAGGCGGCTGAGTTCCCCTGGTTTCCAAGCGTGCCAGTCTTTGTGCAAACGTTGAAAATCTTCCTGAAGGGAGGCCACCATCTTTTTTGCCTCATCTTCTTCAACATCACGCAAAATAATTTCGACCAAGGTGCCAAAGACATAAACCGTCGCGCGATATTCTGGCACCGTTTTTTGACAAGCCCCCAAGCCAATGGCAAAGGCACAGAGTATCAGGATTGTTCTCAACATGGCTGCAACTCACTAAAAATTCATTTATGTGGAGATGTCGCAAAGTTCATACCATGACAACAATTGCGGAATTAACCTATAAAAATCATGCACATAAATAAAGAATCCCCGCAAAAGCGAGGACTCATTTATACAGGATTGTCATAAAGCTGACAATTTCATCCGCCCATTTCATGCACATAAATACGACGCACGATTTCCATATCCACATGATGCAATTGGCGTGCTTGTGTCATTTCAATGAATTTACCACCGGCTTTTTCAATTTCATCAAAGGGCGGATCGATATTTGTGAATTGCACCCCATGGACAGGCAAATTTGCTTGCGGTGTTTGCACCGTGGCAACATCGGGAAATTTCATAGCGACGTCTTTTTTGTCGATACCCATACCATCGACAACGGCCCCCAAACCGTTTGCCGGGAAGGCAACAATCGTTTCCTCGTCATAGTCACGTTCGACCTCTTCCAACACACTTAACGTTGGTAAGGGTGCACCGCTCAGGACTGAGCCCGTATCAAAAACCATAAAACGCATACGCGCACTTGTGGCTTGCTTGTGATAAAAGACAAAACGGGCATCAGTCATGGTCGGCATCTTCTCAAATAATCGTTTTATTCAGCGGCGACGGCACTGGGCGCATGGCTCATGCAAGTTTTCGGACAGACTTTAGAACAAGCCTTACACCCGATACAGTCCAACTTGTTTTTCAAGCTCATAACCATGGATGTATCATCAGAAAAACCATCATCGTCATCATCATCATAATCGTCGTCATCGTCAGAAGCTTCGCGTTCAACCAAGTCAAACACGTCGCGCGGACACACTTTGAAACAACGGCCACATCCGATACAATTGGCTTGATCGAGTTCCATAATAAATTCGGGCGTCCATTCCACGCCGCCCAGGGTTACACCGGTGATTTGAGACATTATCTTAACTCCACGTTTTAAAAATTAGGCTGCTGCTTCCTCAGCCTGCTTAAGTTCTTCTTCGGCTTTTTCCCACGCTTCACAAGCTTTTAACGTTGCTTCTGCGATCGCAGGCAATTCACGATAAGCAGCCGGCAGACGGTCTTCGACCAGATCATGCAGTTCCCCGGCATGTTCCGTTGCAATCCGTTTTGCTTTACGTGCTGCTTTTCTTAATTTTTTCAGTTCTTCTTCTGTCATTTTTTTCTCCTTACAGGCCGGCAACTTCGCTATGGGTGCCAATAAGATTGAGGGAAACGGACAAATATTTGTCGGCTTCATCTTTCATTTTTGAAAGAGACGGAAAACCAAAACGGTGCACATCGCGCAAAGAACGATCAAGACAGACAAGTTTGCCCACGGTAATCACCACGCGGCCAAAACCTTCGTGGCTTAAGTTCACCAACGGTACGGCCATCAAGCCGCATTCTTTTTCAATGAGCGAAGAAATCGCATTATAAAACGCTTTAACGCGGGAAATCGTAATTTCATCTGGATCGCCAATGATCGGAATTTCGCGTTTTCTTTCTTTGGTCAGAATAAACGGGTCAAGAATGGTTTCCGGGCCGACACCGTCGTATTGGCCATATGTATCCAAGGCGCGCATTTGACGCAGGATTTCGACCACAAAATCTGATTTCAAAAGCGGATCACCCGCTTCAATTTCTAGGGCGGCTTCACTCATAGCTAGGTTCCTTTACACGGTGTAAAAATATGATTTCAAAATCTTTATTGTTGGGTGTTTTGACGGCATTCAACGCAAGGCCGATGCCAATGCCACACAGCGCACCCAAAGCGCTTAAGCCCTCGCTGTACTGCCCACCAATACAAGCAAGCAAAACACATAAAATACTTGGGACCAGATAAGCATTCGCCACGGTTTTCAAGAACGATCCTCCGGTCCAGCCGATCACAACCCACTCTCTCATGCGTGCGCCAAAATCATTACGCACCTTTAAACGGATCGTTTTATTTTGCTGTAACATGCTGACAACAGCCCCATTGCCGCAGCTTTTATGGGCCGCACAGCCTGAACACGCGCTTTTGGGCTGGGCTTCTACCCATGCCCATGCCCCATCGATAGCGACGACCTGAACAGTTTCTGACATGCTGCAAGCTTGTGGCTTATCCATCCCAGCCTTCCGCTTCCATATCGTCAAAACGGCCCATATCTTTTTCTTGTTCTAAGGCACGTGCCAACCACGAACGCGGCCCTTCACGCAATTCACATTGTAGGGCATCCAACAATTCATTGATCGGGGCACCATGACTGACCTTAACCGGCTGCACCCCGACCGACGTAAGCTTATTAATCGCCGAAGCACCCACAGCTTGCAGATAAACCGCCACACAACCTTCCAGGGCTTTGATCTTGGTGACCAGCTTGTCTTCATTGCCATCCTGAGCCAGATCGCCAAACTGTATCACTTCAATCAACTTTGCATGATCCATGTTCACCGCATAAATCACAAAAGCGGATGCCGACCCAAAATGTTGATCCACATGCTTCATGTCTGTTGAACAAAAAGCCACGCGCAAAGCCGTGTCCAGCCATTGGATATCAGTGGCAGTATCCATGATGGTCAACTTTCTCGGTTGTGCCATTATCTTGCCCCTTTGTATATTCCGGTTTCTGCCCATAAATGGACTTGTAAGGTTTGACCTCACCTTTGTGGTTTTCCAGTTGCAGGTTCGCCAGATCAAACAACACCTGGCGCCCGCCACGATAACCAACCCATGTCTTTTGGTAGCCACCGATCAAATCCCATTGCGGGAACCCGCAACGCAAGATCGGCACACCCAAACGCGCGGCTGTATCAACGGCGTGGGAATTACTGATGATCACATCCAGATTTTTATCTGCGGAAAGAACTTCCAAATCTTCAAGATCACCAATTTTGACAAAATCGGTCGGTATCTCTTTCAAGATGTCCGCATTGATGGGGGAAACCGCCACACAGGTTTCTCCGCCGATGGTTTCCAAAAACTTGCTCATGCCATAAATCAGGTCAGGATCACCCGCAAAGGCCAATCGGCTCATGCCCAGCATAAAGTGGGTATCCAACATGGCATCTTGTAATTGGGCACGTTGACGTTCCAGTTTTTCAGGAACTTCTTTGCCGGAAATTTCACGCAAGGCCATGATCAATTCATCAACCGCTTGCAGGCCGAACAGATGGTCAAAACGGTAATCAACAATCCCCGTTTCTTCTTGCAACCAATCCGCCGCTTCTGTTAACGAACGTCCCACCACCAACGTTGCCGCTGATGCATTGATCGACAAAATTTCATCGACCGGGGTCCCGCCCACACTTAACGGAGAAAAGTCGAACTCCGGCAAATGCCCGTCCAGCGCCGTTGATAGATCGGGGAAAACCACCGGGCGCAGACCAAACATTTCAACAATGTCTTTGATTTCTTCAATATCACCCGGGGTTAAATGCGACCCGGCCAAAACGGTGACCTGTTTTTTACGCACTGCAGCTTTACGCGGTTTAACCAATGTTTTCAGCATTGCTAAAACCGCTTGGGCAAAGCCTGTTTCCAAACACCCGCTATAATCAGGCGTATTAACCGGAACGACAGGAATGTGATCATACTCAGGGTATTTCTTGCGAAATTCTTTAACCGCCATATTGATATCGACACCTTGTGTCTCTGACAGGCCTGTTGTTGGCACCCCCACCATATGCGGTGCGGAATTTTCACAGATTGTCTTTACACCCTCGACAACGTTTTCATAGCTGCCCATCACAGCAGAAACCTGATCCATCGCTGTAGTTTGCAACGGGATCGGTTCGCGGAAATGGCGGACAAAAAAGACTTTGCCAAATGCAGAACACCCTTGTGAGCCATGCAACATCGGGATTGTGCGACTGACCCCCATAAAGGCCAGCGCCGCCCCGATGGTAGAGCTGGATTTCAGCGGGCTTACACTCAAAGCTTTTTTTCTTTTGATGATCTCAGCCATTGCTCAACCCTCCTTCGCTTTTTTCCACGGGGCAACATCACGTACCTGCGCCCAAACCGGGTTATTGATAGTCAAAACCATTTGACGGGCCAGTTCTGTCATGCCGCTATATCCGGCATAACCAAATTCACGTTCTTGGTTGATATCCAGAAACGGGATGCGTGCCTTAATCGCGGTGTACATATTTCGACCACCGGCAATAAGCACATCAGCTTTCAGATCATTCACTTTATCGATTAAACCGCGCGGGTTACCGTCTTCGATCATTACCCCGTCTTCGCCCATCAAATCTTTAATGCGGGCTTTATCTTCTTCTGTGGATTTTTTGGTACCTGTGGCAACAACGGTCATGCCCAAATCCTGCAAGGCCGATACAACAGACCAGGATTTAACACCCCCTGTGTAAAGAAGCGCACGCTTGCCTTTCAGTAACGGGCGCCATTCATCCAAATCTTTATCGATTTGTGCACATTCACGCGCAATCAGCGCTTCTGTACGTTCTGTCAAATCAGGATCACCGATCAATTCAGCAATTTTACGCAGCGCGAAGTTCATATCTTCAACACCGTAGAAACTGCCTTCAAACCAAGGGGTGCCAAAATCTTCTTCCAATTTGCGCGCCACATTGATGGTCGCTTTGGAACAGACCAGCATATTCACTTCGGCGCGGTGCATACTTTGCACTTCACGGAAACGGGCATCGCCGGACAAGGTACATAAAACACGAATGCCCAACTCATCCAATAAGGGCAGGACATTCCACAGTTCACCTGCGATGTTATATTCACCGATCAAATTGATATCGTGCACTTTAAGGCCGCGTCCATCATCCACAACCGGGTCCGGTTCACGTGTGCCGATCACTTGCTTCAACATGGAGTCACCAGCAATGCGGTTCCCCAAGTTTTTGGTCCCATAAAAACCTGCGGCGTCAACGGTAATCACCGGACGACCCCATTTTTCTGATGCCGCTTTACAAACAGCCTGCACATCATCGCCAATCAAGGCCGGAACGCAGGTGTTATACACAAAAACAGCGGGCGGGTTGTAAGTGTCGATGGCTTGTTTGATGGAATGGAACAGGCGTTTTTCACCACGGCCCATAATCACATCCTGTTCAGTCAAATCGGTCGTCATGCCGATGCGATACATGGTCGGGCCTGTCGATTTTGTCCCACGATTGTCCCAGGAACTTCCCGCACAGGCGATAGAACCATGAACAATATGGGCAACGTCGGCAATGGGTAAAAGCGCGATTTGCGCGCCATCAAATGAACAACCGCCAGCGGTCGCACCGGGTTTCAGTTTGGCGCAACCGGACTTTGACTTGTCATTATGTGAACAAGCCGGTTCATCGAGTAGAGCTTGGATGTCCTTGGATTTCATAGTGGCTACACTTTGTTTGTTGTTGACATTTACAAACGTGTAGCAAGCGCCATGCCATGATTAAGTTATTGATATTAAATAATTATAACTTTGTAGGGAATGCGACAATGAGGGTTTACCTACCTTGCAGTCATTCCTGCAAAAGCGGAAACCCAGAAACTCTCGTCCCTGGGCAGGATCCCCGTTTTCACGGGGATAACGCTCTAAAAAAACTGTCTTAGAAACAATAAGGATCCGCAATCCAGCCTTTAAGAATTTTCAAATCCTTGGCAGGCAGATAGGCATAAGCCCCCATCAAATCGTCATGCACAGCTTCCGCCATTTTGTGGAAGCTTTTGCGTGACGTCAGCATGAAGAAATACCATGCCATAGGATAACCGACTTCACGGTCAAAGCTGTGAATCGCGCGTGCCAAAGGCTGGCCACGTTTAAGTGTATCGACATCAATATCCGGGGCCATATAACGTTGACGCGAAATTGGCATGATTTCGGTCGTGACTTCCCCAAATGCCCCTTTGTGTTTAAAGGAATTAAGTATCCAAAAATCACTAAAATGCCCGGCAGCTTCCGCACTGGAAGCTTTCCATTCCTTATAAAAGCGCCCAAAGATACTTTCATCGTCCATTTCGGACTTAAGATCAAACATATTACGTACAGCACGAAATACATATCGTGGTGCAGAAACCTGTTTGGCTGCCAGCTTGGTATATTCCATCGGATCAATCAAATCTTCAAAATCGTCCGCCATCTCTTCATCATCAAAGAGCGCACGGTCAACGATTTCTCTCACTTCATCGACTTCCAACTGAATAAAGCTCAGCGGGTCGCCACCGATTGGGATCACGATAAAATGGGTTTTCCCTTCTATGCGGGTCACAAACAATGGCGACAAGCCGACTTTTTCGTATAATCCAAGAACATCGTCAGCCCCCTGACCTTCTACCCATTCTCTCAAATTATCCGAAAGGCGTTTGTTGTCTTCATCCACAAGCCCGCCGACACGATACCAGTGGGCATCAGTGTAAGCCAAAGTGACTTGTTTACCTTGAAACACATGAGCAATGCTTTGAAGTAATGCTTCATGGCCTTCGCGTACAATTGTATCTGCACATGCTTTTTTTAAAGCGTCTTCATCCAAAATCATGGCTGTCCCCTACCCCTCATAGTCAAATCTTGGGAGGGGAGAGAGGCGAAAACGAACAACTTCGCTTCCGCCGTCCCCCCCAGATACCCAACGGTGCAGCCTTCCGTCAGGCACAAAAATCGCCCAGTTCAGCAATAACCAATCCGCTTGCCGCTTCCAGATAAGATGTAAACGATGCGCAATGCGAGGTGCCATCCACCAGATAGATGTTAAATTTTTCATCTTCATGTGCTGGCTTGGGACCACACACGTCATCGTCAAAACAGTATGTGAAGTGAACTTCCGGTATGAGCGTACGAAGCTCTTTCACCGTTTCTTCGCTCGGCCCTTTTTGTTGCACGAGTGACGCCACTTTCTGAACAGTGCTTTCTTCGATCATGCGTCTGCCTCTTCCAGTTCAAAACGGACACGATCTTCAGCATTCTGCCCCATAACCTTTGCCAACCAAGGTGCAGGTGAACCTTTCAGACTTTCTTGCAAGTCTGCCAACAATTGCGAGGCTTCACCGCCTGTGGGACGTTTGATCGGATGGACGTTGCGGCGAACAACTTTTGCCGCAGCAGGACCACCGATAGAAACCACATAGAGCAATTGGCAATCTTTGACCGCATCGGCACGCGCAGCCATTTTATCTTCTGTGTCATCACTATCTGTTGTGCCGGTGCGCACATCTATCAAACGAATTTCTGATGCAGATACCTGATAAATCAGGAAACGTGTGCAAGATCCAAAATGTCCATCAAGGCTTTCACCTGAATTAGATGACAGGGCAACACGAATAGACTCAGGCATATCACCTTCGACATAGGCCACCGGCTTGGGCAAATCGCCATCATCAAAATCAATGTTCTTTTCGCCGCGCAAATAAGCTGCAGCTTCTTTAAGTTCAGCCATCGAAAACTCTGCTAACTTACCGTCACAGGCCGTTTTCAAATGTTTGACTGAAACTTTTTTAAGTTTTGCCGGGGTCGGTGGCAAACCGATGATATCTTCAAGAACGTTAAGAAGCACGGCTGGCGTTGTCTCTGGGAGTTCACGCGCGGCTAAACCAATACGTAGTGCGATATCATTAGATACTGGGGCATTCATAATTAGGTCCACCTTATGGCTGCTAAAAGGGGGAAACGTCCGTCGGTTCGTTGTGCAGCAACAAACCGACGAAGCGAAAAATCAGTTCTCGACGTAACTAATGCAATCATCCATACAGGCTTCCATGCATTTCGGAAAATCGGATTCACCATCACATTCTGTGCACGTTTCTTCTTTCACGGCGAAAACGCCTTTATGAGGGAAGATTGAAGTGGTCGGGCATACAGATTCACAATCACCACAAGCTGTACACATAGATCCATCGATAGCTACTGCCATGATACTTCTCCTTGATAATAATTAAGCTCGTTTAAAACGCAAAGTCGTCGGGAAAGTCGGACGAGGACTAATGGGGTCAATATACCATTCAGAGCCGTCTGTAAGAGTAACCAAGCCGCCCCAAGCTTCTTCAGTATCTGTTTCAACTGTTTCAATGGGATCTTCTTGGTCTTTTTTGGCGATATAGAACAAGAGTTCGTTACCGTCACCTTTACGGATCATTACGCTAGGCATGGGTTATTCTCCTTAATCAGGTAGAAGAGAGTGTGTGAACCGGAAAATTTAGGAAGTCATTTTTCCGGTCCACACGAAGTCCCATTCTTAGCGAACGAGGTCGAAGTTATAGTCTGTTTCGCCCATAATCTTCGTTTCTTCGTCGAGTTTCTCCAACACAGCATTGGTCAGAGTAGTCAACATTTGCATCGCACCCTCGTAGCCGAGCGTTGTAGAACGGTGCAAGTGGTGACGATCGAAGATCGGGAAACCGATGCGGATTAACGGAACTTCGAACTCTTTACCTTTATGGAAAGTATCGCGTTGGATAAACTTGCCATAAGAGTTGCCGATCATGAAGTCAGGCTTATTGGTGAAGACCAAAGAGCGCATGTGCCACAGGTCTTTACTGATATGTATTTCAGTGTTTTGACCGTAAGGAGATGCCTTACAGATCGCATCTAAAGCTTTCTTGAAACGTTTATTAGCATGGTTGACCAATACGTCGGTCGGTTCTGCACCAACTTCAAGAAGGAATTTAACCATACCAATTACAAAGTCAGCATCGCCCCAAACAGCGAATTTTTTACCGTGCAACCAAGCATGAGAGTCAGTCATCATATCAACAAGGCGACCACGTTCTTTCACCAAGGAGTCCGCAATCGGCTTACCTGTAAGTTCAGAAACAGTCATCAAGAACTGATCGGTTGCTTCCAAGCCCATCGGTAGTTCGATGTTTGTGCCCGGTTGCTTCCAGATGTCTTTAACCAATTTGCGGCTTTTTGTAGACTGCCAAGATTGCAGGAACAACGTATCTATCGCGTTCGGTGCATCTTTAACTTCGTCCAAAGTTGTGCCACCTTCATACATACGGTATGTACCGTCTGCAGGCGTATCAAGGACTTCACTCGGATCACCCAACATGCTGTAAGGAACGTCCATTTCTTCGAGCATACGCTTGATAACACGGTAGTTGCCAAGATATGTTTCGAAGCCGGGAACGATATTGATCTTACCGTTGGAGCCAACTTCTTTGTCATCCATGAAGTTCAGCGTGAAGTAACGCATGATGCCTTCCAACATATTGTCAAACCCAGTTGTGTGGGAACCAACAAATGAAGGTGTATGGGCATAAGGTGTCGGGAAGTCTTGCTCGATATGGCCTTCTTTTTTAGAGTTGTTGATGAATGCGTTCAAATCATCACCAATAACTTCAGCCATACAAGTTGTAGAAACCGCGATCATTTCAGGTTTGTACAAAGCTTTGGCGTTTGCCAAGCCGTCAAACATGTTTTTCTGACCACCAAACACGGCTGCGTCTTCTGTCATAGAGTCAGATACACAAGCGACCGGTTCTTTAAAGTGACGGTTAAAGTATGTGCGGAAATAAGCCACACATCCTTGAGAACCATGCACATAGGGCAGTGTTTTTTCAAAACCCAGAGCAGCGAGAACGGCACCCAAAGGCTGACAGGCTTTCGCCGGGTTAACAGTCAGAGCTTCGCGTTGGAAGTTCAGTTCTTTATATTCTTCAGTCGTGGTCCATTCGAATGTCTCAGCGATCTTATCGTCTGAATGACGTTCTTCAAACAGTGCACGTTTGTTACCGAGTGACTCTTTATAGTCCTCATCGCGGAAAAGCGGATAACTCGGTTTGATATTGTCAATAGATTGACTCATTTCTTTTCTCCTCCCGCGCCACAATAATGTGAACAGTACGGGCAGATGGTTACACGAGTTGGTTATTCACCAGCTGCGGCGACAGAAGCTTCGTCATCGTCAGATGCGAGCCAAGGTGCTTTAAGCTTGTTCCAACACGGGTTGTTCAGGGTCATGTCCATATCACGGGCAAAGATGGCAAAGCCGTCGTAACCGTGGTAAGGGCCTGAATAATCCCAAGAGTGCATTTGACGGAACGGGATACCCATTTTTTGGAAGATGTACTTTTCTTTGATACCAGAACCGATCAGGTCAGGTTTCACGCGCTTGACGAATTCTTCGAATTCAAAGCCAGTCACATCATCATAAATCAAGGTCGCATCGCCCATTTCTTTGATGGTACGATCGTAGTCATCATTATGAGCGAACTCATAACCAGTACCGACAACTTCCATGCCGAGATCTTCGTAAGCACCGATTACGTGACGAGGGCGCAGACCGCCGATGTACAACATAACGCGTTTGCCTTCGAGGCGCGGACGGTATTTCTCGATAACAGCGTCCATTTCCGGCTTATACTTAGCAATAACCACTTCACATTTTTCTTGGATTGATTCATCGAAGAAAGCAGCGATTTTGCGAAGAGATTCAGCCATTTTGGTTGGGCCGAAGAAGTTATATTCCATCCAAGGAATACCGTACTTCTCTTCCATGTGACGAGAAATGTAGTTCATGGAACGATAACAGTGCAGCAAGTTCAGCTTCACTTTTGGTGTCAATTCCATTTCAGAGATGGTGCCGTCGCCAGACCATTGTGCAACAACGCGCAGACCCATTTCTTCAAGAAGAATACGTGACGCCCAAGCATCACCACCGATGTTGTAATCACCAAGGATGGCAACGTCATAATCAGTTTGAACGAATGTATCGTCGTCGTCACGGGCACCCAAAGTCCAGTCACGAACCGCATCGTTTGCAATGTGGTGACCAAGTGATTGAGAAACACCACGGAAGCCTTCACAACGAACAGGAACAACTGGTTTGTTGATTTCAGCATTCTTCTTCTTGGATACGGCTTCGATATCGTCCCCAATCAGACCGATCGGACATTCAGATTGTACTGAGATGCCTTTGTTCAGCGGGAACAGTGTTTCGATTTCGTCGATCAATTTCTCAAGCTTTTTGTCACCGCCGAAAACGATGTCTTTTTCTTGGAAATCAGAAGTGAAGTTCATCGTACCGTATGTATTGATACCTGTTGTACCCACATAATAGTTACGACGACCTGCACGAGAGTATTGACCACAGCCAACAGGGCCGTGAGAAATGTGGATCATGTCCTTAATCGGACCCCAAACCACACCTTTGGAACCGGCATATGCGCAACCGCGAATAGTCATCACACCAGGTGCAGACTTACGGTTGGACGTGATGCATTTTTTAGACTGTTCGATTTCGTGATCGTTGACAGTCAAGTGCTTTGCACGATCCTTTTTTGCTTTTTCAGGATAAACTTCAAGAACTTCTTGGATAAGCGCTTGAGTTTCCTCGCGTGTCATAGAAGACATAGGCCTTCTCCTTTGACGAATAGTTGAAAAAATAACGAAAGGGGGGATGGATTATGGCGCGCTTCAACGCGCCATATATCCTTAGCCTTCAGCAGCAGCCGTTTGACCGACGATGCTTTCGTCTTCTTCTTCCATGATACCGAATTCCATAAGAAGTTCTTCGAGTTCTTCCATTTCGATCGGTGTCGGAATAACGAACATTTTGTTGTCAACAAGCTTCATAGCCAACTGGCGATATTCTTCAGCTTGTTTAGCAGTGGGATCATATTCGATCACAGTCATACGACGGATTTCAGCGCGTTGAACAACATTGTCACGCGGTACGAAGTGGATCATTTGCGTGCCAAGACGTGCAGCCAAAGCTTCGATCAGTTCATCTTCACGGTCTGTGTTACGAGAGTTACAAATCAGACCAGCAAGACGTACGCTACCAGAATTCGCGTATTTCACGATACCTTTAGCGATGTTGTTGGCAGCATACATTGCCATCATTTCGCCGGAACATACGATGTAGATCTCTTGGGCTTTGTTTTCACGGATCGGCATAGCGAAGCCACCGCAAACAACGTCACCAAGAACGTCGTAGAATACGAAGTCCAGATCTTCTTCATAGGCGCCTTCTTCTTCGAGGAAGTTGATGGCAGTGATAACACCACGACCGGCACAACCAACCCCTGGCTCAGGACCACCAGATTCTGTGCAACGTACATCGCCGTAACCGACTTTAAGTACATCTTCCAGTTCCAGGTCTTCTACAGAACCAGCGTCAGCAGCCATCTGCATGATGGTGTTTTGAGCTTTAGAGTGAAGGATCAAACGAGTTGAATCCGCTTTAGGGTCACAACCAACGATCATGACTTTTTTACCTGATTCTGCGAGAGCAGCAACCAAGTTTTGTGTAGTGGTGGATTTACCGATACCACCTTTACCATAAATAGCACATTGACGAAGAGCCATTTTGTATTTCTCCTTGCACTGGCGTACAGTTAGGTTGAAAACGAGTTACTCGCTGACCTTCTCCGCAAGGGCTGTGCCAACTTCGATTTGAAACAATAAACCATTGTTTTATATTAATTTTTATTTTATTTTGCCTTTGTCGTTGACGTGACATATGCAACAATTCCATAATTTTTGTATGGTTAAAAACATGAAATCCGACATTTTGTCTGCTCCCTTACCAAAATGGGCCAAGCTCCCTATCAACAGGTGCAATCTACCTGCTGAAATCATTGGTAGCCTTGGGTTTCAGCACGACCCCCGCCCGCTTGAACTGGACGGTGTCAAAGAGATACATCAGGATTTGTTTCAAAAACTGGACCTGTTATCCAACAAAGAAGACCGCGCCCGACAATTTATGGATTACATGAGTGTCCATTTTTTACTGGAAGACATCACTCGTGCCGGTGCTACAGAAACGACAAAACGCAAAAAAGCCACATATCTGCGCTTGTTGCGCGGTTGGTTCTTCGATTCAGATGGTAGAGAAGCCGCCGTTTTAAAAGGCTGGGTGGAAAGCCGTTTCGGCCTGTCGCCGAGTTATCACAATGCGCGTATTTCCGACAAAAATTCTGCCGCCTATATTCGCTTCATGAAAATACGCACCGAAGGCATCTACAGCACCAACGCCTTGGAGGCCCAATTGGACCTGTTATACAGCTATGTGCAATACGAACTGGCTTTAGGTGCACAAAGTTATACTTTATATAGAGGGATCAACCGCCTGGAAGAATTCGATATTTTACGCCGCGACAATAAAGAAGAGGCCGTCTTTCTTTTTAATAACCTCAATTCCTTCAGTACAGAACGTGAAACCGCCGCTGCTTTTGGCGATATGATCCTTCAGGTCAAGGTGCCAAAAGAAAAGATTATGTGTTGCCCCGGCCTATTTGGAAACCAATTTGCCAGTGAACATGAATATATGGTCCTTGGCGGCCTCTATCGCACGACAATGTCCTACATGTAATGTCGCATACCCGACAATTCTAAATTTTATACTTATAAAACAATACCTTAAAAACTGGTTCGCTTCTTGCTTTGACTCATTCAAAAATCACCTATTGGAGAGAAGTCAATGTCGCAAGACCAGTTTAAAGAAATCATTGCAGGTATCGTCGAAGGTAAAATCGTTCCCTATCTCGGAGCAGCCGCCCTTGATGGCTCTGTCAGTGTAGAAGACCAATCCCCAATCCCGGCAGATAGTGACAGCTTGATCATCGCAATGAATGACGGTCGCCCCATGGCACCAAAACTCATGTGGGAATTTGCCCGCGCGGCCATGAATCTGGAACTTAAAAAAGGCCGTAGCTTCATTACCCGTTTTTTAAATAAAACCTATGGGGAAAAGCAATGGACACGCGCGACTACACATGAATGGCTGGCCAGCTTGAAACTGCCTTATGTCATCGATATCAATCGCGATTTGCAACTGCAAGACAGCTATAAAGACACACCGCATACATTGGTGCGTGGTTGTGCCCGTCTGGGTGGGACGGATTATCGTTTTATCATCCATGCTTATGACGGTAAGACATATAAAGAAATTACCCAAGAAGATGTGGATATGGCCTTGCCTGTTTTGTTTAAACCCATGGGATCACCGTTTCCCGAACCGGCAACATATATCGCCTCCGATGCCGATTATGTGGATTACATCACCGAATTGATGGGCGGGTTTGCTATTCCGGCCCCGCTTAAAGACTATCGCAAAGAAAAACAATATCTGTTTATGGGTGTCCGCTTTAACCGGGACACAGAACGTATGGTCATGAGCGACATTGTCTATTCATCTGCAAAACTCACGGGCTGGGCCTTATTGCCTGGTGCCAGTGAAAAAGAAAAACGTTTTTGTAAGAAAAATGGCATTGAGGTCATTGAAACCAGCATCGAAGATTTCCTCAGCGTTGTTGCACCGGAAATCATGGGGGCTGCGGCATGAATTTGCCCAAGCCTTCGGCTCAATATCCGGAACTTGCCATTTGGACCATGGATGCAACCCATGCCAAGGCATTCCAGTTGATTGACAATATCAATCAATCCAACAACAAAGATCTCCTTCTTATGGTGGAGGTCTTTGTTGATCATACCAAAGAACATTTTGAACAAGAACGTCTTGTCATGTTGGAGACCGATTTCCCGGCCTATCGTGAACATGAAACAGAACATGCCCGTCTTCTGGGCGATATCATCCAATTTCAATCCGCCTTAAAACGTGGACGAGTCAACTTTGCCCGTCAGTTTTTCAAAAATGCACTCCCGGAAATACTGGAAAATCACATTCGCCAAGTCGATAGTGCCCTTGCCGCACATATTAAGAAAGTGAACGGTAGTAAGCCGATTGCTCTATAAGGGTTTCGGCTTGATCAATACACTGTTTCTTAACCACATCATCCAGTGCTTTCAGCCACTTCTGCGGTATCTCAGCGCGTCCATAAAAGGCACCGGCAATCATACCGGCAATGGCGCCTGTGGTGTCTGCATCGCCACCCCGATTAACCACATCAATTAAACAGCTTTCAAAATCATTTGTTTCAAACAGGCTTTGAAAGACGGCCTTTATGGTATCAACAATATAACCGCTGGGATTTTCTTCACGTTTTTTATCAAAAGCAAAGATCGGGAAGTCAGCAATCAAACGATCGGCAGTGTGTTGCAAATCTGCCAAACTGACCGTGCCCATTAAAGATGTTTGTATCATCTCAATCACGCACAGGATTGCCGCATCAGAGATTTTGTTATGATGCGTGATATGTGCCTGTGCTTGTGACCAATCACGCACAACCTCCAGACTTTCCCCCAAACCAAATAAAGCAATCGGCAAGGTACGCATACAGGCACCATTGCCCGCGTCATGTTCACTTTCAGGCATTTCCGTGATACCATGTTGTCTAAATCTAACAATACCACGACGGACCGTATTGCCCATATCCACAGGTTTACGGGCCATCCAGTCACTGAAAGATTGCGCGATCACTGGGGCATCGACTTTGCCAGCCTTTATGATGGCATCTCCTAAAGCGAGACTCATTTCTGTATCATCGGTTACTTGCCCGGCTTTTAGATACAGCCAGCCACCCCCGATAATTTTGTTATGAACTTTATATTGAGCCACAATCTCACGCGGTGTCATGAATTCAACGCTCGCACCAAGCGCATCGCCAATGGCAAGCCCCAAATACGCCCCAATGGCACGTTGTTTTAAATAGGGCACCTTATTCTTCCGGTCCGAAACATTCATCATAATCCACGCACACCTCACAACTGGGGGAACGACAGACATAAATGCCTTCCATCTGGCAAAGATCCCGATAAATGAACTTTTTCCATTTCATGTTGTGAATGTTGCGTTTGGCCATTTTGGGGAAGTTATTTTCCATCAAAGCAGTCAGCTCTGTGCGGTTTTGAAGACCTAAGTCCTGCCAGAGGTGGTTCTGCCCCATACACGCACTGGAAATCATTTCAGCGATCCAGACTTCAGAGGCACATTTCCAGGCGCGATTTTTGAGCAAATAACGTTTTAAATCCCCCCATTCCATCGCGCGGTCCACTTCCAACCCACGTTGGGCGGGGCGAAATTTACGCATGGTAAGTGTGGGAAACTGAAAACGAACCAATTTCCTAAAAGTCAGACGATCCAAGCCCAACCAATTGGGCATTTTATCATCACCATCCATCCAGGTTGCCAGCATGGACGAAAGCGGACCGTCATTGACATGCCCACGTGCACCGGCAAGGATTTTGTTTTTATAAGAGTCTTTTATTCTGGGCTGCATGAATAACTCCTCTTAGACTGGGGCGATGGTCACATCACCTAGCACTTGTGCCTGACACGCTAAGCGGAATTCTTTCCCCGCCATATTTTCGCGCAATACACGGTCTTCCAACATAGAAGGTTCTGACAAGTTTTCCATGCCTTCTTTGACATGCATAATGCAGGTCCCGCAATCACATTCACGACACCCATAAACAATGCCGGACCCGACTTTTTCAGAAATCTCAATAATCCGTGTCCCGACCGGAACCATGACAGATAAACCGATATCGGAAAATGTTACTTTTGCTTTAGCCATTTTGTAGGCTCCTTATAATAAATCGGAAAAATCGATCACCTTGGGGGCATTCGTTCCGGTTAGGTTTTCCGCGATTTCACGCCCGAAAGCACGGCATTCTTCAAGTTCTTCATCTGTGGGAATAAGTTTGACTTTCTTACCCGGCACAGGCACACGGAACTTTAATCCGCGCAAACGGTCTTCAATCATTGCAATGGCTTCTCCGGTCCAGCCATAAGACCCAAAGACCGCGCCAAGCTTGCCTTGTGTATGAATAGAACAGAGCGACGACAACAAATCCCAAATTGGCTTCACCGCATCACCATTGATGGTCGGGCTGCCAAAAATCAAACCGTCGGCCTCTTCGATCAAATCGACAAAGGGTTTCAGTTCTCCGCCTTCAAGGTCATATAGTGATATGCGCACACCAGGTACGCCTTCGGCACCGGCATGTATCTCGCGTGCCATTTCAGCCGTGCTGCCATAGGCGCTCATGTAAAAGATCAACAGTGTTTTTTCACTGACCTTTGTTTCTTTGCGCATGCGCGGTACGGACAAAGAATGATAACGCCGTACATATTCACGCGGATGTTCACGCAAAATCGGGCCGTGGGCCGGGGCGATGAGTTTAAAGTCCAGTGGCTCAATCAAATCCAACGCCTGCAACACATGGTGTTTAAAAGGACGCATGATATGGGCGTAGTAATATTCAAAAGAAAAGCGGAAATCACCGACCAGATCGTTAAACAGACGTGTGTCGCAAAAATGACACCCAAACAAATCACCTGACAATAAATAGCCACATTCCGGCAACCAGGTACATTGTGTATCCGGCCAATGTAAAAAAGGGGTATTCAAAAACGCAACATCACGATTGCCAAGGTCAATAAAGTCCCCGGTTGTTACCGTGGTTACATCCAGATCTTCAACACCTTCTTTCAACAAACCTTTCAACATATTTTGAGCTTGAAAAGAAAGATAGACTTTGACATGTGGCGCACGTTTCAACAGCTCAGGCAGGGCCCCGGTATGATCCGGTTCCATGTGATTGAGGACAATGTACTTGATCTCGCTATAATCACAGACGCTTTCCAACCGCGCAAAAAACGTGTCCTGAAATTCTTTTTTGACTGTATCAACAATACAAACGCCATCTTCCCCGCGTACAAGATAAGAATTGTAGCTGGTGCCATTGGCCGTTTTTAAGATCAGGTCAAACGTGCGCAAGTTAGGGTCAAATGCACCCACCCAATAGACATCATGACCAATTGAGACGGCGTTTAAATCTGTGATTGCTGCGCCATCCATAGACTATGCCTCTTTCGGTTCTGGACAGGGATGGGCATGATTGTTAGAGCACCCCTCGCGCCCGACATCGGCATCTACATTAGAAAGACCAAGTCGTTGCAAAGTATCGGCTTCAAAACCACACCCGCGCCCTAAATCCGTCTTTAACAACGGACGACGGATCAAGAGCGGGTCTTCGATCATCATTTTTATAGCTTGTGTCTCGTCGATGGTTTCTGGATCAACTTCACCGGACTTTACTTTGGGAGAGGCTTTATTAAACCAATCCACAACCGCCATATCCCCAAAGAAAGAACGCAAATCGTTCCCGCCCCAATCTTCTGTGCGCATATCACGGGCATCCACGTCAAAACCAGCACGCATCAGAAGTTTTTTCTGACGCGTATTGGTGATACATCCCGGTTTTTCATAAAAGATAATCATTAGCGTGCCTGAATTTCAGCCATCACTTCCCGTAATTTTTGTGGCGGAATCCCCGTCAAAGACCCTGCCGGGTTTGCTGGTTCTCCGGCAGGGGTCAGGATGGCCCCTTCAATGGGGCAAATGCTGGCACATTGCGCATCCTCATGGTCCCCCACACATTCCGTGCATTTGTTTTTATTGATCATGAATTGGGTTGACGCTTTGTAAATCGCATCGTTCGGACAAACGTCAAAACAAGCATGACAATTAACACAAAGATCGACAATCGAATAAGACATCAGGGCTGCTCCTTATCTTAAGCTGTTGCTTTTTGGGTTGTTTCGACTTCGATATCGGCTTTACCAGCTTCAACCATCTCCAGATAGACAGCGGCAATGGCTTCTTCGATGGGTTCATAAGCATGTTCCCCATTGGGTTCGATACCGGCCTCTTCAAGCTGGCCCCAAGGTTCCAGACCAATCTTGGCACACAGCACGGCTTCACAGCCTTCCAATGTGCGAATATTCATGGATAATTTGCTTTCGCCATCATCACATTCACTCGAACCGATGCAATATTGATCCACTTTACGCGGACCGATAAAGCGCACCCCATCGCTGGAAGCTTCATAGACCAAAAACTCCGTTGCATGACCAAAGTGTTGGTTGATCACGCCTTGACCTTCTGTGGCAACGGCCATCAAAACAGGACGGGTTTTCTTTTGCGCTTGTTTCACACCACCAATGGCATCCAAGGAAACCGTCGCAACTTTTTTCATCGCATTGCGTTGTTCTTCAATCGAACTATGGACTTCGGCACGAAATTCCATGGCTTGTTTGTAATCAATATCCATGGCTTCCACTTTATCCATGGTGAACTCATGCCCACGGTCTTCCCCCAACAGGCCAACCGCATCTGCACGGCATTGACGACAGTGGCGCATCATGTTCATGTCACCGGAACAGCTATCCTGCAATTCCTGTAATTCAGCTTTGTTCGGGCTGCGTTGGCCCATCACACCGTAGAACGTCCCGTGTTCAGGTTCAGCAATCAAAGGCATCACATTATGCAGGAAGGCCCCTTTGGCTTTAACGATTTTACTGACTTCTTCCAAATGCTTGTCATTCACACCCGGGATCATCACAGAATTGACTTTCACCAAAACACCGCGTTCAACCAGCATTTCAAGACCAAGCTGTTGGCGTTCAATCAGGATTTTAGCTGCTTCTTCACCACGGATACGTTTATTTTCCCAATAAATCCACGGATAAATCTTCGCACCAACTTTCGGATCAACACAGTTGATGGTAATGGTCACATGGTCCACATTCAATTCAGCCAGATCATCGACAACATCCGGCAAAGCCAAACCGTTTGTGGAGACGCACAACTTGATATCTGGTGCTTCTTTATAGATGGCACGGAACGTTTCCAATGTTTTTTCAGGATTGGCCAACGGATCACCCGGACCAGCAATACCAACCACAGACATTTGCGGCACATTTGCAGCAACTGCTAAAACTTTTTTCGTCGCCTGACTGGGTGTCAGCAACTCAGAAACCACGCCGGGGCGGGATTCATTGGCACAGTCGTATTTACGGTTACAGTAATGACATTGAATATTACAGGCAGGTGCAACAGCAACATGCATACGGGCATAAAAATGATGTGCCTCTTCTGAATAGCACGGGTGGTTATTCACACGTTCACGAATACTTTCAGGCAAATGCGCCATCGCATCATCAGAGCTACCACAGCTACCGGACGAACATCCACCAGAGGGGATTTCAAGCGCTTGATTTTGGGGGGCCATATCCGTCATTGTCACTCTCCGAACTTATTATCCAAAAACTTAACAGGGAAAGAGCAAACGCTGTGCCGTTTTACTAAGTCATTGTTTTTATTTGAAATACCATTGTCGCAAAACCGACAAATGGCAGGTTTCAACCCTAAAATTGTTGGACTTTGATATCCAGTGTTTGAATGCGATAAGCGATTTGACGCGGTGTCATGTTTAACAATCGTGCAGCTTTGGCCTGTACCCATCCGGCTTTTTCCAACGCCCATATCACTTTGTCGCGTTCTGAAATGCTGTCATCATTGAGATCAATATCTTCAATACCATCCTCGACCATTTCCACACGCGCGGCACTGGACTGGGGTGCAGATGGTTTAAAGCTTCCACGATCTTTAAAGCCCATCATATCAATGACATCTTTTTCGATCACTTTACCTTCTGTCATAATGGCGCAACGTTCCAGACAGTTTTCCAATTCACGCACGTTGCCGGGCCAGTTATGGCGTTGTAATTGGCGCACCGCATCCTCGGAAATGCTGAGTTCACGCCCTTGCAATCTAGAAATTTTATCTACAAGAAAGCGCGACAAGTCCGCCACATCGGTCAAGCGTTCACGCAAGGCAGGCAGCGTAATCGGCATTACATTCAGACGATAATATAAATCTTCACGGAACTCGCCAATTTCTACGCCTTCTTCCAAATCGCGATTTGTCGCAGCGATCACACGCACATCAACTTTAAGGGTCTGCGTCCCACCGATACGTTCAAATTCACCTTCTTGCAAGACACGCAACAGCTTGGCTTGGAAGGCACCGGAAATCTCACCGATCTCATCAAGAAAAATCGTCCCGCCATCGGCCAGTTCAAAACGGCCTTTGCGCATCCCAACCGCGCCGGTAAAGGCCCCTTTTTCATGACCAAACAATTCTGATTCCAGCAAGTTATCGGGAATAGCGGCACAGTTCAGTTTAATAAAGGGGGCACTGCTGCGCGGTGAATTATAGTGAATGGCATTGGCGATCAGTTCTTTACCCGTACCAGATTCACCACGCACCAAGACAGTCGTGTTCCATTTTGCAACAAGACGGATTTGTTCAAAGACCGCCTTCATCACATTGCTGCGACCCACAATATTTTTAAAACCGTGTTGCTTTTTAACACTGCGACGTAAGCTGTCACGTTCATCTTGGATTTCACGTTTTTGCGTTTCCACATCTTCAAACAGGCGCACCGTTTGTGAAACTAGATTGGCAATCATTTCCAAGAAACGGGTACGTTCCCCCAACATGGCGCGGTCTTCTGGCGGTTGTGCCGCCAATGCACCAATCGGTTTACCTTCATGGCCTAAAATAGGCGCACCAATAAAAGGTAATTCAGGATCAAACACCTTCAAACGGTCAAGGAATTTACCTTCGTCTTTCACGCGCGGCAGCAAAACGGTTTCACCCGTTTGCAAAATGTGACCAATAACGCCTTCACCCGGTTTATAGGTAATATTTTCAGCTGGGACCGGAATTTCCTTATGCGCAATGCTAAGATGACATTCTCCGGATTGGCCTGTATCTAATGTGACAAAGCAGAAATGATAGCCCCCGACCTCATGCAAGAGCCCCAAAACCTGTTTGAGGGTCTCACTCGGGTGAAACGCGCGACTTAAGACCTGACTCACCAGAAACAGAATTTCCAGATGATTTTCAATCAATTCTCCGCGTTTTAAGTGTCGTTTTGTATCCATGTGACAATCCGGCTCATTGCTTTTATTTTCTTCATGCGAAAGGCTTCTTTAAAAAGCCCCGTTCTCACCGACCGGAAGGCAAATACGCACACGCGCCCCTCCTCCAAAGCCCGGTGTTATGTCAATCGTTCCGTCATGTTCGGTCAGGACTTGCTGTACGATGGCAAGCCCCATACCGGATTTACCGCTGGCTTTTTTCCAATCGGTAAAAAACGGTTCAAATATTTTATGGCGATCTTCCGGACAAACCCCCGGACCATTGTCTGTAATAATCAATTCCACCACGTCATCCTCCAGCACTTCGGTTGCGATGGTAATCTCGCGCCCCGAGGCACCGGGTTCATTAATGGCGGTAATCGCATTGTCCAGAAGGTTTTTCACCAATGAACGTAAAGCATTTCCCTGCCCTGTTATGGACGGAACAACCGGTATCGGTTGCCAGTTTAACATCACCCCTTCAGTCAAAAACTTCTCGGTGGTTATATCCAGAACTTCTCTGACGAGTTCATTGATATTGATCGACGATTTTGCCTCATTTGAAACATGAGGAATGCAGGCCTTCAACTTGGCGAGCGCTTCTTCGCCGGTTTCCTGTACCTGCTTTAACATGGTGCGCAAAGTCAGCGGATCACTGGCACCGCGTTCCAACATGGAAGAGGCCGCAGAGACAAGGTTCAAAGGTCCTTGCAACTGAAAAACAGCGCCATTCAAAACTTCACTGATGCCTTGAATCATTTGTTTTTCAGCCATCAGCGCCTTAATGGCATTCGTCTTGGCTTGTTCAAAATGATAACGGCGTTTGGTAATGTCGTTACAAATCAACAACAGGCCATTGGTCATTTCTGCATCATAGTAATGATCGACCTTATCACTGATACTTTCAATCCATGTCCCAGAGCAGGAATACCATTTAGGTGTGCGGTTTCCTTCAAAATCGACACGTACTTCCACATTATCGAAATTACGACGCTTTTGCTTGAGTGTGTCAAAGTCACTGTCTATGGCTTCAAAAACGGCATCTAAAAAGAATTCTGCCGGCTCTTGACTATCCAAATCAGCCATCAGAACTTTATAACCGTGGTTTTCTACGATGACGTTTTTATTCTCATCCAAAACAGACATAATCAAAGGGGCATCATCAATGATGCTTTCCAAAAGTTTCTTTTGATTTGTCAGCTTGCGTTTAAGTTCCATCGTTTCTGTAACGTCACGGTGGATTCCGATAAAATAAGAAACTTCATTACTACCGTTGAAGACAGGAACAACGGTCAAATCCGCCAGATAGGGCGACCCGTCTTTACGCTTATTTAAAAGCGTACCGTTCCACTTTTTACCGCTGGTAATATTATGCCAAAGATCATGGTACACTTCGACAGGCGTCTTCTTATAAGAAAGAAGCGAGTGTTGCTTACCAATAAGTTCAAGAATTTTGTACCCCGACAGATTTTCAAAAGTCGGATTACAATACAAAATATAACCATTCGCATCGGCAATGGATATTGCCACGGCGAGTTCTTCAACCACTTCGTAAAAGAGCCGGGGTGGCAGAATGCCGTCCCTCGTTAGAATGCTTCCCCCCAATGCGTCCAATACTTCTTGAGGCACGCCTTCCGGCAATGCTTCCATAAAGGCACTCAGGGCTTCCGCCATTCGCTCTTTCGCTACATTCGATGTCGGCTGCAATGACACCTCCTTTTCGCGTATGTCTTATGGGAATACCCACGCAAAGACTGTGCCTATTCCTAAAAACCTTAGGACACTTGGATTTTCCGGCCTTTAGAATGTTGCAAACCTTACAATTTTAAAAAGCGCCTCTTTTTAATTGTAGGCAATGCAACAGGGATGAAATGCGACAAAACCGCCCGAATAATAAGCACACCTTGGCTTTTCAGCTTTTTTTTTAAGCTTGGTACGAAGTATGCAGTGCACAATTTCAAAAAATTGAATTGAAGGCGAAATCTGCGATGAACGACTATCTGTTAATTCTGATCGGTACCGTACTCGTCAACAACGTGGTACTCGTTAAATTCCTGGGGTTATGTCCTTTCATGGGTGTGTCCAGTAAAGTGGATACCGCCATCGGTATGGGATTTGCCACCACCTTCGTGTTGACACTGGCCTCCGTTGCCGGTTGGGCATTGGAATATTTTGTTCTGGAACCTCTTGGTATCCAGTTTTTGCGCATCCTGACCTTTATTCTGGTCATTGCAGCGGTTGTACAATTTACAGAAATGGCAATTCGCAAAATCTCTCCAAGCCTTTATCAGGTTTTGGGTATTTTCCTGCCTTTGATCACAACAAACTGCGCCGTTTTGGGCGTGGCTCTTCTTAACATTCAAGAAGAAAACGGTTTTTTGGACAGCTTGCTTTATGGTTTTGGATCAGCCGTCGGCTTTACCTTGGTAATGGCCTTGTTCGCAGGTCTACGTGAACGTCTCGCCTTGGCATCTGTCCCGAAAACTTTTTCAGGAGTTCCCATCAGCTTTATCACGGCGGGACTTCTTTCCATGGCCTTTATGGGCTTTTCCGGTCTTGTAACGAATTAGAGGATAAGGGGTAGTATCCATGTTGGAAGCAATCGGCAGCTTAACAATTCTCGGCGGTGGCATGGGCATCTTGCTCGGGTACGCTGCCCAGAAACTTAAAGTCGAAGGCAACCCGTTGGTAGAGGAAATCGAAAGCCTCTTACCGGGTTCTCAATGCGGGCAGTGCGGTTTTCCTGGCTGCTCCCCTGCTGCTGCTGCAATTGCAGAAGGGACGGCAGATGTGACCTGTTGCCCACCGGGTGGCAAATCACTTGCCCAAACGCTAGCCGATAAAATGGGCGTTACGGTTGATTTATCCGCCATTGAAGACAGCGGACCACTTGTTGCTTTCGTTAATGAAGAACTTTGTATCGGATGTACACGCTGTTTCAAACGCTGCCCGACAGATGCGCTTGTCGGTGCATCCAAGCAAATGCATGTCGTCATTGAAGACGCCTGCACGGGTTGCAAAAAATGCGTCGACATCTGCCCCACAGAATGCATCGTTATGAAACCGCTGCCCGTCACCTTACAAACTTGGTATTGGCCCAAACCCGAACAAGCAGCTTAGGAAGGAGATAGATTTATGAAACTCTTTCGCATTCGCGGTGGCGTTCATCCGACAGAAAATAAGCATCTGACTGAAGATAAGCCGATCACACCGCTGCCTTTATTCTTCCTGTATCACATTCCGTTGCAGCAACACATTGGTGCCCCGGCTGAACCGGAAGTCGAAATTGGTGACCATGTGCTGAAAGGTCAATTGATCGCTGCTGGTCGCGGCATGATCTCTGCCAACATCCATGCGCCAACCTCAGGCAAAATCGCTGCCATCGGCCCTTACATTGCCCCCCATGCCTCTGGTCTGCAAGGACGCACCATCACCATTGAGGCCGACGGGAAAGATGAATGGGCTGAACTGCCAGAACCATTAGATTGGCAAGAAGCCACACCTGCAGAAATTTCAAAACGGGTGGCTGACTGCGGCATTGTCGGTATGGGCGGTGCGACTTTCCCATCAGCGGTAAAGCTTAATCTTGGCAATCGCTATGACCTGAAAACACTGGTCATCAATGGTTCTGAATGTGAACCTTACCTGACCTGCGATGACCGCTTAATGCAGGAAGAAGCCCAAGCGATTATCAACGGCATCGCCATCATGAGCAAAGCGCTTGGCGTTGAAAATGCCCTTGTCGGTATTGAAAAAAACAAACCTGAAGCCATTGCAAAGATGAAAATGGCGGCACAAGAATTTGATACGATTAGCGTTGTTGCCTTACCGACACGCTACCCCATGGGGTCAGAAAAACACTTGGTACAAGCTCTAACGGGTAAAGAAACACCGGCACGGGGCTTAACGGCCGATATTGGTGTGGTGGTTCATAACGTCGCCACTGCAAAAGCTGTTTTTGAAGGTGTCACCAAAGGCACACCGTTGATCGAACGCGTTGTCACCGTTTCGGGGCGTGCCATTCACACACCACGCAACTTGAGTGTTCTGATCGGCACACCGATTGAGGAATTGATCGAATTTTGCGGCGGCTTAGATGAAATCCCGCAGCAAATATTAAGCGGCGGCCCGATGATGGGACAACCTTTACGTTCGACCTCTATCCCGATTGTAAAAGGCGTCAACGGTGTCTTGGCACTGAATAGAGAAGACGTCAAACAAGACGACCAAATGCCCTGTATTCGCTGTGCAAGTTGTGTCACGGCCTGCCCTTGTGGCTTGGTCCCGCTTGAAATGGCAGCCTTCATTCGGAATGACGATTTAGAAGGGGCCGTCAAACTGGGGTTACAGGACTGTATCTCTTGCGGGTCCTGTTCTTATACCTGTCCGTCACATATCCCGCTGGTACACAGTTTCAATTATGCCAAAGGTAAATTGACGGAAACCCAACGTACCCAACACCGCCAAGAAGAAACCAAACGTCTGGCTGAAGCGCGCACCATCCGCATGGAAGCAGAAGCAAAAGCCAAACGTGAAGCCATGATGCGCAAAAAAGCCGCCATGGCTGCAAAAAGAAAGAAGAGTGCCTCATGAAAACACTCCCGCTGATCGCCGGACCCTTCATTCATAAAGGAAACAGTGTACAACGTACCATGTTTCTGGTGATTGCCGCCTTGGTCCCCGCCACGGCCTACGGTATTTTCCTTTTTGGTTTGCCAGCCTTATTTCTGTTTGGCATCACCATCGGTGCTTGCGTGATTGTAGAAGTCGGTTGTTTAAAGCTGGCCGGAAAACCGATCAAGAGCTTTGCCTTTGATGGGTCCGTGATCCTGACGGGTTGGCTCTTGGCAATGACCTTGCCGCCTTGGGCGCCTTGGTGGATCGGCGTTGTCGGTGCGATCTTGGCGGTTGCCATCGGCAAACATGTCTTCGGGGGATTGGGCCAAAACCTGTTTAATCCGGCCATGGTCGCACGTGTTGCCTTGCTGATTTCCTTTCCCGTTGAAATGACAAAGTTCACCTCACCCCTGCATATGTTTGATCATAAAGCACCGGATTTGGTTGAATCTGCACAAATTACATTCGGTCATAGCGATGCGATTGATGCGGTCTCCAGTGCCTCTTTATTGGGACATATCAAAACCGAAGTCTCCTTAGGTCACAGCGCACTTGAATTAATTCAAAAAGGCTTTGATCCCCTAGTTCATGGATTAGGGACCGTACCGGGCAGCATGGGGGAAACCTCCGCCATTCTGATTTTGTTGGGCGGTCTATTCCTATTGGCAATGCGCATTATCAGCTGGCATATTCCTGTTTCCATGATGGTTGCCATTGCCATATTTGCCCAAGTTTTCCACACCATTGATC
>JABXIC010000028.1 GCA_013373265.1 Methylocystaceae bacterium
CCCCTTATCAATAAAAGCGTCCTGATCCGTTCATAGTCTGAAGAAATCCATTCTGGAGATCTGGGCTGTGACGGATAAACCGCATTATCTTGGACATCGCAAACGCTTGCGTGAACGGTTTATAAAATCGGGTGCAAGCGCATTGCATGATTATGAATTAATAGAACTTCTCTTGTTCGGGGCAAAACCGCGCGGGGATGTAAAGCCGCTTGCAAAACGCTTGATCGAAACCTATGGCAGTTTTGCCGATGTGGTCAGTGCTGATGCCAAAACATTGGCCCTTGAAGTTGGATTGGGCGAGGCCGCCATCTGCACCTTGAAAGTCGCCCAAGCTGCGGCCGAAAAATTGCTGCAAGAGCAGGTGATGAACAAGCCTGTGTTATCTTCTTGGCAAATGCTGTTGGATTATTGCCGCGCCAGTATGGCCTATCATGGGGTGGAACAGTTTCGTGTCCTCTACCTGAACCGCAAAAATGTCTTGATCGCGGACGAGTTACAACAGCGCGGCACCATTGACCATACCCCGGTTTATCCGCGTGAAGTGATTAAACGCGCACTGGAACTGGATGCAAGCGCTTTGATCATGGTGCATAACCACCCCAGCGGTGACACCACTCCGTCGCGCAGCGACATTGAGGTGACCAAACACATCCGTGATATCTCCCGCCCTTTAAGTATCGAACTTCATGATCACGTTATTGTGGGACGAAAAGGTTTTTACAGTTTTAAGAGTACAGGATTGCTCTAATCTTTAGATCGGTACAGGGGCTATCCGCACTTAAGGTTATTGTAAAAACGGGTTGCTGCGTTTTTCATCACCGATGGTGGATAGCGGGCCATGGCCGGGGATGAAGACAACGTCATCGCCAAGGGGGAAGAGTTTGGTTTTTATGGCGTTAATCAGGTCAGCATGGTTGCCTTTAGGGAAATCGGTACGCCCTATGGAGCCTTGAAATAATACATCGCCAACAATAGCCACACGGGTTTCTGTGTCAAAAAAGACCACATGGCCCGGTGTGTGTCCAGGGCAATGGAGGACTTGCAAAGTGACATTGCCAAAGGTGACCTCGTCACCGTCGTTTAGCCAGCGTGTCGGGGTGAATGTTTCTGTCGGTGGAAAGCCAAACTGCGCGGTTTGTTGCACCAGATCATCAATCCAGAAACCATCGTCTTTATGGGGGCCTTCAATGGGTAGGTCATTCTTTTTGGCAATTTCTGCAACAGCGCCCACATGGTCGAGGTGACCATGTGTGCAGAGAATCTTTTCTAAGGTGACGCCTTCTTTTTTGACGGCTTCCATCAAAACGTCCACATCCCCACCGGGATCAACCAGACAGCCCTTCATGGTCGTTTCACACCAGATCAGGGAACAGTTTTGCGCAAAAGCGGTGACGGGAATGATGGTGGCTTTCATTGTTGGCAAATCCCTGCGTGTGACGTGGAAGGTGAATGTTGATGAGGGGCAGTATGGGAAGTGCCTTGATGGAAGTCAATGTCTGCCTGTGTCGGGATGGATAATTTGACGCTGTAGACTCCCTTTAAAGTTAGTGCGAAAAAAACATGACCCAAATATTTCTGGATATCGGTGAACCGACCTCAAAACCCTCGGGGTTTGTACTGTTGAGTGCCGGACATCGCCCTTTCTTTTTATTGACTGCCCTGTCGGCTATCGTGTTGTTAACGCTTTGGCTGGTGGCTTATGTAGGGCGGTTGGCGTTGTCATCATCGTGGCATGCCCATGAAATGGTGTACGGGTTTGCTGTGGCGGCGATATCTGGTTTTTTGTTGGCGGCTGTCCCTCATTGGACCAACGCTCAAAGCCCGAAAGGTGTGCCTTTAATGGGGCTTTGTGGCCTCTGGCTGTTGGGGCGGATCGGGGTTTTTGTGGCGGAAATTTATCCTTCGTATGCGGCGTTGGCTTATCTGGATTTGATCTTTTTACCGGTGATGATTGTCGTGGTGGCGCGTATGATTATGGGAGCCAAAAATACGCGAAATTATGTTGTGGTGGGTATTGTTGGTGCTTTAATGATGACCGATTTGGTTTATCATTTTTACGATTCTTATGCAGGCGTACGTGCCGGGATTTTTGTGGTGACGATTTTGGCGGCTTTGATTGGCGGGCGCGTCATTCCAGCTTTTACGCAAAATGCATTACAGCTTTACAGTGGGCAACCCGTGGCCTGTACCACCCCGGCATGGACTTATAAGGTGACTTTGATCAGTATGTTCCTGCTGGTGATTGCCCAAGGCTTGGATATGGATCAAAGGATCACCGGGGTCTTGGCAGCGCTTGTTGCAGTTCTTCTTTTCATTCGTATGTTGGGCTGGCGGTCCTTAAACAGCTTTTTTGACCCTATCGTTTGGGTGTTACATGCGGCTTATATATGGTTGCCCATTGGCTATGGGTTAAAAGCCGTGGCAGATTTGACTGGATTGATTGATGGCAATTCGGCTCTACATGCCTTGACTGTTGGCGGTATCGGCATGTTGATTTTGGCTATAGCTTCACGGGCGGCATTGGGGCATTCGGGCCGGGAGCTAAGAGTTTCAGCCGGAACTGTGCTTGCCTATATACTGGTCTTGGGCGCAACCATTATACGGGTTTTGGTCTTGTCGCCAGAATGGATTATAGTTTCAGGTTTGTTGTGGGTGCTGGGCTTTGGCCTGTTTGCTCTTGTTTATGTGCCGATTTTATTAAAGCCACGGGTTGATGGATTGCCGGGATAATTCTGCCTCTAAGTAATTATGGGGATTGTCGAAACGGTGGATGATGTGCATATTCACCTGAAATTAGTTTCAGGAGAAAGCAATGACGTATAGCCCTATGGGAATGGTTTTTCGGGTCTTTACCCCCTTTGCTTTCGGATATTTTCTGTCTTATCTGTTTCGGGTCGTCAATGCGGTGATTGCACCGGATTTGGTGGCAGACCTTGGCTTGGGGCCGGATATACTGGGGCTGTTGACGGCCTCCTATTTTCTGACTTTCGCAGCATTCCAGATACCGTTGGGCGTATTGCTGGATCGTTTTGGTCCACGCCAGGTGGAAGCCGCTTTGCTTGTGTTTGCCTCAGCTGGGGCTGCCCTGTTTGCGATGGCCGAAGATGCGACGGCTCTGATCGGGGCCCGCGCGCTGATCGGGTTTGGTGTCTCCGCCTGTTTGATGGCTTCTTTTAAAGCCTTCACTGTATTTTATGAAACGAGCAAGCTGCCGTTGGTCAATGGCTTTATTATGGCGGCTGGTGGCATGGGGGCTTTGGCCGGGACGGCCCCGACGGAACTGGTGGTGCAGGAAATTGGCTGGCGCGGTGGATTTTGGGCGCTGGCGGGGCTGACCCTTGTCAGTTCTTTATTGGTGTATCTGTTGGTGCCGCACAGCAAAAGACCGGAACATAAAATCACAATCAAGGAACAATTGGTCGGCGTGCGTGAAGTGTTTACCAGTCGTTTCTTTTGGCGTATTGCACCGGTTACCATGATGTCGCAAGCCTCGTTTATTTCTATCCAAAGCCTGTGGTCCGGGCCGTGGCACCGCGATATCGCACATCTGGAACGCACAGATGTGGCCAACAGCCTGTTCTGGATTGCCGCAGCCATGGTTGCCGGATTCTTGGGTTTGGGCGCTTTAAGTGAGCGCTTGGGACGGTATGGTATTAAAACCATCTATGTGGCGGGATGTGGTATGTTTATTTTTCTCCTCACCCAAATTGCCATCATTATGGAATGGGCGGCTGACTGGCCTGTGATCTGGCTTGCCTTTGGTTGTTTCGGCACGACAGGCATTTTGCAATATGCCGTCTTGTCGCAACATTTTCCAGTCGCTTTAGCCGGACGGGTGAATACGGCCATTAACTTGCTGGTCTTCGTGAATATTTTTATCCTGCAATCACTCAGCGGTCAGGTCATCGGCCTTTGGCCTGTGGGGGCGGATGGATCATATGCAGCCGAAGCCTATCGCGCAGCTTTCGGCATGTTTTTGGGGTTGCAGGTGGTCGCCTATGTCTGGTTTGTCTGGCCGAGACGGAAAGTGATTTGAGACGAAAATATCCATAATTTTTCTTCCAAAAGTGACTCTTTTCTGCCATAAACCGCGCAAATCTTTATCCCTTCCATCCGCAAAAAAGAGAGTGCCATGATCCCGCGCTATTCCCGAAAAGAGATGACTTCCATTTGGGAGCCTGCCAATAAATTCCGTATCTGGTTTGAAATTGAAGCCCATGCGGTGACCAAGATGGAAGAACTGAATGTGATTCCGAAAGGCACAGCAGAGGTCATCTGGTCCAAAGGCCAAAAGGAATATACGCCGGAACGTATCGCGCGCATTGACGAGATCGAATTGGAAGTCAAACATGATGTGATCGCCTTTTTGACGGAACTTTCTGAAAATGTGGGTGATGAAGCGCGCTTTGTTCACCAAGGTATGACGTCTTCTGACGTTTTGGACACATGTCTGTCTGTTCAGATGATGCAAGCGGCTGATTTGTTGCTGGCTGATCTGGATCGTTTATTGGCAGCTTTGAAAAAACGCGCAAAAGAAACCAAAGATATGGTTTGTATTGGTCGCTCTCACGGCATTCATGCTGAACCGGTGACCATGGGTCTTAAGTTTGCCCGTTTCTATGCAGAGATGGATCGCAACCGTAAACGCCTGTTGCAAGCGCGTGAAGAAATTGCTACCTGCGCGATTTCCGGTGCGGTCGGCACATTTGCTAACGTTGACCCGCGCGTTGAAGAATATGTCGCTGAAAAAATGGGCCTGACGCCGGAGCCGATTTCCACGCAAGTGATCCCGCGTGATCGTCATGCCAATTATTTCTGCACCTTGGGTGTGATTGCGTCCGGCATTGAAAATATCGCCATTGAAATTCGTCACATGCAACGCACCGAAGTGCGCGAAGCCCAAGAATATTTTGCACCGGGTCAAAAAGGTTCCAGTGCCATGCCGCATAAACGTAACCCGATCTTGACAGAAAATCTGACGGGTCTGGCGCGTACCGTGCGTATGGCGGTTGTGCCGGCGCTTGAAAATGTGGCGCTTTGGCATGAACGCGATATTTCACATTCTTCTGTTGAACGTATGATCGCCCCGGATGCGACCGTGACCCTTGATTTTGCCTTGGGGCGTTTGGCAGGCACTATTGAGAAACTGGTTGTTTATCCGCAAAATATGCTCAATCACATGAACAACTTTGGCGGCATTCATGACGCCCAACGCGTTTTGTTGTTCTTGACGCAAAATGGTGTTAGCCGTGAAGACAGCTATCGTATCGTACAACGCAACGCCATGCGTGTGTGGAAATCTTACGGCATTGACCCGGATAATCCCGATGGCGCTGTTGAAATGGATGCGGTTGAAAAAGAAGCGCAAAACCATGATAACCGTTTGTTCTTCTTCTTGTCCAAAGATGAAGGCCTGACCGAACATTTGTCGGTTGAACAATTGTCCAGCCTGTTGGATGAAGATTCCGTTTCCTATCACACTAAGCGTGTCGATGTGATTTTCGAACGCGTTTTCGGTAAAGAGTAAGTACACATGACCAAACCTTCAGTTAAACCTGTAAACCCGAATTTTTCTTCCGGTCCGTGTTCTAAACGCCCGGGGTTTACCCTTGAGGCGTTGAAAGATGCGGCCCTTGGTCGATCGCACCGTGCCAAGATTGGTAAGGATAAACTGAAGGAAGTCATTGATCGCACCAAAGATGTACTGGGGATCCCGTCTGATTATCTGGTCGGGATTGTCCCAGCCTCTGATACCGGGGCGGTTGAAATGGCCCTGTGGTCCATGCTGGGGGCACGCGGTGTAGATATGCTGGCGTGGGAAAGTTTTGGCAAAGGTTGGATCAACGATGTGAAAACCCAGCTCAAACTGGATGACGTACGTGTGTTGGAGGCAGGCTATGGTGACTTGCCGGACCTGTCACAAGTGGATTTTACCCGTGATGTGATCTTTACGTGGAACGGCACGACATCAGGGGTGCGTGTCCCTGATGGAAATTGGATTGCAGATGATCGTGAAGGTTTGACCATCTGTGATGCCACCTCGGCTGTTTTTGCCATGGATATCCCTTGGAAGAAAATCGATGTGCTGACCTATTCTTGGCAAAAAGTCATGGGCGGGGAAGGCGCGCACGGTATGTTGGTGCTGTCCCCGCGTGCGGTTGAACGTCTGGAAAGTTATACCCCTGCATGGCCTTTGCCAAAAATTTTCCGCATGACCAAAGGCGGTAAAGTGATGGGGGAAATCTTTGAAGGTTCCACCATCAATACACCCTCTATGTTGTGCGTGGAAGATGCCTTGGATGGCTTGAAATGGGCAGAAAGCATTGGGGGGCTCGCGGCTTTGCAAAAACGATCCACGGCAAATTTAAAAGTGCTGGAAGATTGGGTTGCAGGTAGCGCCGACGTCGACTTTTTGGCCTCAGATAAATCAACCCGTTCCAACACATCGGTTTGTTTTAGAATCACGGCTAAGTGGTTTGTGTCTTTAAGTGATGCTGACAAGACAAAAGCCTTTAAGCGTCTTGTCGCCATTTTGGCCGAAGAAGGGGCGGCTTACGACATTGGGTCTTACAAGGATGCCCCGGCAGGCTTGCGTATCTGGTGTGGGGCGACTGTGGAAGCAAGTGATCTGGAAAAACTGACCCCGTGGATTGATTGGGGCTTACACCAAGTCGCGGCAGAATTTTCATAAGAGTCCATAAGCTGTCATCATGATTTTTGTTTTTTAATGCTGCGTTGCGGTATGAGTTTTTCTTGTCTGTTTCTCCCTAAAAGCATAGGCTTCTTTAATATAAAAATATAACAGGGAAAGCGTTAGATGAAGCATGTGATATTGGGCGCAGGGCCATGTGGTGTAAGTGCTGCACAAACTTTGCGCAAGAATGATCCTCATTGTGAAATTGTGTTGGTCGGTGATGAGCCGGAATTGCCTTATTCCCGTATGGCCATTCCCTATCTTTTGGTCGGCCGTATTGAAGAAGAAGGCACGCATTTAAAGCGATCGGAAAGCTATTATAGCGAAAATCGTATTGCCGTGCGTCAGAATCGTGCTGATAAAGTGGATGCTGCAAACAAACAGGTCACTTTATGCAATGGTGATGTTGAAACGTTTGATAAGCTGCTGATTGCCACGGGGTCACGCCCGGTCAAACCGCCGATTGAAGGTCTGGACCTGCCTGGTGTGCACCATTGCTGGACCTTGGCAGATGCCCGTAATATCATTGATCTGGCGGAAGAAGGCTCCCATGTTGTGTTGCTCGGGGCTGGGTTTATTGGCTGTATCATTCTTGAAGCACTCGCTTTGCGTAAAGTAAACTTAACCGTGATTGAAATGGGCGACCGGATGGTGCCGCGCATGTTGGATGAAGTCGCCGGGACCATGTTGAAAGACTGGTGCGAGGCAAAAGGTGTGACGGTTCATACCAACACCAAGATCACGAAGCTGGAACCAAACCCCGGATTTGCGGAAGATTCCTTGTTGGCTGATTTGGATAACGGCAAGCAAGTTCCTGCCCATTTGGTGGTGGTGGCTGCAGGTGTGGCGCCTAACGTTGATTTTGTCGATAAAGATGTGGTCAAGATGGAACAAGGCTTGGTGGTTGATCGTCATATGATGACCACAGCATCAGATATTTATGCCGCCGGTGATGTGGCTCAAGGCTATGACTTCTCAACAGGTGGCATGTCGGTTCATGCCATTCAACCGACGGCGACAGAGCATGGCCGGGTCGCCGCGTTGAATATGCTGGGGCAAAATTCCATTTATCAAGGCTCTCTCGTCATGAACGTGCTGGATACCTTGGGGCTGATCTCGGCTTCTTTCGGTTTATGGGATGGTGTGGAAGGTGGCGATAGCGTCCAGCACGTTGATCAGGAGGCATATCGTTATATCCGCTTGGAATTTGATGGTGATTATCTGGTCGGGGCGCAAGTGTTGGGTCGTACAGATCATATTGGTGTCTTGCGTGGATTGATCCAAAGTCGTATTGCTTTGGGGTCTTGGAAAGAGATATTGATGAAAGATCCGCATCGCATTATGGAGGCCTATATTGCCTGTACACAAAAGTAATAAGGGGGCACCGGGTCCACAATGAAATTGACGCTTAAACTCTATGCCCAATTAGGACAATATTTGCCGCAAGGAACAAGCGCTAATGAAGCAAGCATTGAGATTAACGCGCAAACAAGCGTTCTGGATGTTTTAAATAAGTTCAATGTTCCGCTGGACATGTGTCATTTGGTATTGGTGAATGGGTCTTACATTGCACCGGATAGTCGCGCGGTGCATATCTTGGAAGATCATGACCATTTAGCGGTCTGGCCGCCGATTGCCGGGGGTTAACGGGTGAGCGACTTTATTGAAATCACCCGTGAAATGGGGACCAATCATAAAGATTTTTTGCGTCTATTGCCAAAATCGGTCCCTGATGCGCAGATTCACACCAGTGGTGATGAAAATGAAGGCGCAAAAGTTGTTATTGAAGACGCCCCGTTTGGCCGCATTGAGGTGGATTTGTCTCGTGTGGGCGAAAGGCGCATCGCCCTTTTGGCATTGCCTGTGACTCATGTGACTTTCCGCTTTTATAATGTTGATGAAGAAACCGCCCATAAGGAATATAACCGTATGGCAAAATATTTCCAACGTGGCGGGGGCTAAGACAGGTGATTGAATTTAGCGAGGCATTTGCGGCAGCTTTTCAGCTGATTGCGCATTTTGATGCTGATTTGTACAATATTGTCGCGCTGTCCTTGCAGGTGAGCTTGTCTGCTGTGACCTTGGCGGCTGTCATTGGGTTACCTGTGGGGGCTGCCCTTGTGCTGCTGCCTTTTCGGGGAAAACGTGTTGTTGTGGTGTTACTCAACGCGTTGATGGGGCTGCCGCCTGTGGTGGTTGGGTTGATTGTATATCTGGTGCTGTCACGCTCTGGTCCGCTTGGGGTTTTGGGGCTTCTTTTTACCCCGACAGCCATGATTATCGCTCAAGTCATTCTGATTGCCCCCATCATCGCTGCTCTGACGCGTCAGGTGATTGAAGAATTATGGACAGAATATCAAGAACAGCTTCTTTCTTTAGGCAGTGGACCGGCGTCATCAATCCCTACATTGCTTTGGGATGGACGTTTTAGTCTGGTCACCACTGTGTTAGCCGGCTTTGGTCGCGCCAGTGCAGAAGTCGGCGCAGTTATGATTGTCGGGGGTAATATCGATCATGTGACCCGCGTGATGACCACAGCCATTGCCCTTGAAGTCAGTAAAGGGGATTTGGCCTTGGCTTTGGGCTTGGGCATTATTCTGCTGTCTTTATCTGTTGGTATCAATGCCGCCGCCTATGTGTTGGGCGATTATGCCAAGAAAAGGATGGGGGCATGACACAAGATAAATCGATTTTACCGCTGACAGTGCAGGATTTATCCTTTGAAGCCCGAGGTAAGCGCTTGATGAAAGAGGTGTGCTTCACCATTGAGGCTGGCACACGCACCATGATCTTAGGCGCAAACGGGGCAGGTAAAAGCTTGCTTTTACGCTTGTGCCACGGTTTGTTGACGCCTCATGCGGGTCAGGTTTATTGGAATGGGGATGATAGTTTTTCATCCTCTGTGCGTATCCGGCAAGCCATGGTCTTTCAACGTCCGGTGATGTTGAGACGTAGCGCGCTGGCTAATATTGAATATGCCTTGAAACTGCGCAACGTTCCTAAGGCTGAACGGCAAGAGCACGCTTATGACGTTCTTAAAAAAGTGGGGTTGGGTCGTTTGGCCAACCAGCCAGCACGTGTTTTATCTTTTGGGGAGCAACAAAGATTGGCGCTTGCGCGGGCTTGGGCGATTGAACCGGAGGTGCTGTTTTTGGATGAACCAACCGCCAGCCTTGACCCCAGTGCGACATATTCAATTGAACAGACCATTGATGCCATTGCCAATGGTGGCACAACAATTATCATGACAACACATGATTTGGGGCAGGCCAAACGTTTGGGTACTGACGTGATGTTTATGCATCGCGGGCGTCTTCTTGAACGCGCGCGTGCAGAAGACTTTTTTGCAGGGCCAGAAAATGATCTGGCGCAGGCTTTTCTGCGTGGTGATTTATTATGGTGGAAGCGCAAAGAACCATACCCCGGTGGTGGGGTTAACGGGGTGGTCCTTTAAGCCCGCGATACCTTGGGTGTAAACATATAGCCACGGTTTCGGATGGTTTTAATAAATTTGGGTGCTTTGGGGTCTTGTTCTATTTTTTTGCGCAGACGCGTGATTTGCACATCAATGCTACGGTCAAACGCGGGTGTGTTATCGCCATGGACAAGATCAAGCAACTGGTCGCGTGATAAGATGCGGTTGGGATGTTCCATAAAGGCTTGCAGCAGATTAAACTCACCACTTGAAAGCTGCGGGTGATTACCGTCAGGATCAACTACATCAAAGGCAGAAAGATCAACTTGCCAGCCTTCAAAGATATAGGTACCGCTTTTGGTGTGTTGGCTGCCGTCAGGTATGTCTTTAGTTGGTGGACTTTCATTGGATTCTGTACGGCGAATGACACTTCTGACGCGTGCCAAGAGCTCACGCGGTTCAAAAGGTTTACCAAGATAATCATCGGCACCGACTTCCAGGCCGATAATACGTTCTGTCGTTTCACCACGCCCGCTTAAAATAATAATGCCGATATTGGTTCGGCTTTTTATTTCACGCGTCAGGGTCAGGCCATCCATATCAGGCAAGCCCAGATCCACAATGCATAAATCAATATCGGTGTCGGCAATCATGTTTAAAGCAGCTTGCCCGGAGGATGTCACGCTGGTCTGGAAATTCCCATATTCAAGACAAGCGGCAACGACCTCGGAGACTTCCGGGTCATCTTCTACAATAAGGATGTGCTTGTTCTCAGGCATATGATTTCTATTTTATTAATTCCATTCACATGAAATCATAAGAAGGAAATCGTGTTCAGGCAACTATCAACTTTTCTGTGAGGGATATATTTTGCATAATCTCTACGTAGGAGCGTGTGCGAATGGTTCTTATTTTCCTCGTGGTTGTTCTTTTGCCATTTTATGACAAAGTTAACATCAATGACAGCTGCCGTGACGCCCGGTTTTATCGAAATAACGTTGATGATATTCTTCGGCGCGGTAAAATTTGCTTGCTGGGAGAAGCTCGGTCACAATGGGGTTGGTGAATTTTTGCTGATTGCCCAGTTCATTTATAATGCGTGTGGCAATTTCTTTCTGATCATCATTATGAAAATAAACGCCGGATCGGTACTGGCTGCCAACATCCGGTCCCTGACGATTAAGCGTTGTTGGGTCATGCAGATCAAAAAACAAATAGACGAGGTCGTCATAGCTTATGCGGTCCGGGTCATAGACAAGTTGCACCGCTTCCGCATGCCCCGTGGTGCCGGAGCAGACATCACGGTAGGTTGGGTTCTCTGTATGACCGGCGGTGTAACCGACTTCGGCATCCACTACGCCCGTTGCATCGCGAAAGCGTGCTTCAACGCCCCAAAAGCAACCTGCGGCGAATGTGGCTTTGAGATATTCTTTTGCCATGACCTTCTTACCTTTCTAAAAATACTTACGGGATAGATAAGCTTTGTTTTCACCAAGTGAAACCCCCATTATAACGAATAGTTCTTCAATAAAACGTGAGCGGAAGAAAACGTGGGCGCAGATTTAAAAGAAAACCTTAGGGAACTTGCCTTGGCAACAGGGTTTGATAGCGTTGGTTTTTGCCGTGCCGAGACCTTGCCTCAACATAAATCAGACTTACAAGAATTTAACGCACGCGGTTTTCATGGCACGATGGAGTGGATGCATACCACGCAAGAGCGTCGCGCGGACCCTCAGGTCTTATGGCCTGAAGCAAAAAGCGTGATTGTTTTGGGAATGAATTACGGCCCAAAAGCAGACCCCATGAAAATGCTATCTCACCCGGATCGTGCTTTGATTAGTTGTTATGCGCAAAACAGGGATTATCACGACACGGTCAAAAAGCGCCTGAAACAGATGGCGCGTGAGATGGTTAACCGTTTTGACTGTGAGTTAAAGGTGTTTGTCGATACCGCGCCCGTGATGGAAAAACCACTGGCAGCGCAAACCCAATTGGGTTGGCAGGGCAAACACACTTGCATTGTGTCGCGTGAATTTGGATCGTGGCTGTTTTTGGGAGAAATTTATACTACGCTGGAGATTGCACCGGATGACGCAGAAACCGATCATTGCGGTTCGTGCAGCAGCTGTATGACGGCATGCCCCACCGATGCGTTTATCGGGGAAGGCCAGATTGATGCACGTAGATGTATCTCTTATCTGACCATTGAATATGATGGCGTTATCGAAGAAGAACTCGCCCTGAAAATGGGCAATCGTATATATGGTTGTGATGATTGTCTGGCGGTTTGCCCCTGGACAAAATTCACCCAACCAACGGGGCATAAAGACTTTAAACCCCGATTGGAATTTCAAGCCCCGCGTCTTGGGGACTTGCTGGAACTGGATGATACGGCTTTTCGGGCGTTCTTTACGGCTTCTCCCATTAAACGCATCAAGCGCCATCGTTTTATCCGTAATGTCTTGATTGCGGTTGCCAATGCCAAGTTGATAGATTTAAGCCCGAAGGTGGCTAATCTGATGGATGATGACCATCCGGTGATTGCACAGACGGCCAAATGGTGTTTGTCCATATTGACGCGCTAAAATGGGCAGATTCAAATCTTGTTTAAGGGCGGATTACATTCTACATTGCTTTGACTTATAATAATGATGTTGAAGGCGAATTGACGGCATGCAGCAGTATCTTGATCTCATGCGCCATGTGCGCGACACGGGTGTGTTCAAAAGTGACCGGACCGGGACGGGGACCTATAGTGTATTCGGCCATCAGATGCGCTTTGATTTGTCACAGGGTTTTCCCTGTGTGACGACCAAGAAGCTCCATTTGCGCTCCATCATCCATGAACTGCTGTGGTTTTTAAAAGGGGATACAAACATCAAATATCTCAAAGACAATAAAGTGTCGATTTGGGATGAATGGGCTGATGAAAACGGTAACCTCGGCCCGGTATATGGGTATCAATGGCGATCTTGGCCTACACCGGATGGCGGGCATGTGGATCAGATGAAAAACCTGTTGAACCAGATTAAAAACAATCCGGATTCGCGCCGTTTGATCGTTTCTGCGTGGAACGTCGCCAACATTGAAGAGATGGCCCTGCCACCGTGTCATTGCCTGTTTCAGTTTTATGTGGCAGAGGGCAAACTGTCTTGTCAGCTTTATCAACGCAGCGCCGATATCTTTTTGGGTGTGCCGTTCAATATCGCCTCTTATGCATTGCTGACCATGATGATTGCCCAAGTTTGCGATCTTGACGTCGGGGAATTCATTCATAGTTTTGGGGATGCCCATCTCTATGCCAATCATATGGAACAGGTTGAGCTGCAATTGTCGCGCACGCCGAAAGTGTTGCCGACGTTGAAGATGAACCCGGACATTAAAGACTTGTTTGACTTCACCTTTGATGACTTTGAACTGGTGGGTTATGAACCTGACGCCCATATTTCTGCACCGGTGGCTGTTTGATGAATGTTTCCATGATCGTTGCGGTGGCTGAAAACGGCGCCATCGGTAAAGACAACAAGATGCTGTGGCATATCCCTGAAGACTTTAAATATTTTAAAGCCGTGACCATGGGTAAGCCGATGATCATGGGGCGTAAGACCTTTGAAAGTATCGGCAAGCCTTTGCCCGGTCGTCTCAGCATTGTGGTGACGCGTGATGAAAACTGGTCCTGTGACGGCGTGCTGGTTGTGCATGATCTTGAGAGCGCATGGTCGGCAGCTTTTGCCGAGGCGCGTGCAAAAAATACCGATGAAGTAATGATTGTGGGTGGGGCACAAATTTATCAACAAGCCATGCCAAAAGCGGACCGCATTTACTATACAGAAGTCCATCGTAGCTATGACTATGATGCTGCTTTCCCCGCACTGGATAAAGCGTTGTGGCAGGAGGTCTCGCGCGAAACACATGCAGGCGATGGCGCTGAAAAACCGGCTTACAGCTTTGTGGTTTTTGAACGCAAATAACCTGTTTCTATCTGGCCCATTAATTGCTTAATGAAGTCTTAATCTAACTTTAAAGGGATTAAGAAGATGGACATTGTTGTCGATGGTAAAACAATTGCTGTAAACATCAAGATGCCGGCACTGAGTGATATCGGTAAACCAAAAGGTCAAGGCACAGACTTTGCCGCTATGGTGGAAGAGCAAAATAAGGTTAAGTCTGAAATTCTTGATAAGGGATTTGGTAAATATGTTTCCGATATGCAGCAAGAAAAGCTGGAAAAGGAAATTAGAGAGAAAATCCTGAACGCTTTGGGTTTGTCAGAAGAAGATTTGGCCAAATTATCACCGGGTCAACGTGCAGCAATTGAGGAAACTATTCAACAGACGATTGCGCAAGAGATTCAAGAGCGTGCAGAACAACATGCCAAAGAAAATGAAAGCAAGTCTAATTTAAGTGTGCCGATGGTGGCTGCTTTTTCACAGTAAGTTTTAGAGAGGGGATCCCCTCTCTAAACACATGTTTATTAGTCGTCCAGGCTTTGCCCGGCTAATACTTTGTCGATCAGCTCACAGCTCTCTTTCAAGCCATAAAGGGCAAAGAAAGAGCCCATGCGGGGGCCTGTTTCCTGACCGAGAAGGATTTCATAAAGCGCCCCAAACCAGTCACGCAGGTTTTCGTAATTGTGCTCTTTGCCGACTGTATAGACTTCGGTCTGAACGTCTTGACCAGAGGTATCCCCCGCCAAGCTTTCCAGTTTGGCTTTAAGGTCTTGCAAGGCTGCGCGTTCACCATCGGTGGGGGTGCGGTATTTTTTGTTGGGTTTGACAAAATCTTTGTAATAGGTGATGGCATAACCAACAAGTTTATCCAACATCGGGCTGTTTTCAGCAGACGCATCCGGGTTGTAACGCTTGATGAAGTGCCAGATCACGTCTTTTTCTTCCGTGTGACAGACAGAAACCAAGTTTAAAATGATGTTAAAGCTCAACGAATGGGCATCTGCCACCGGATGACCGTTATGGATGTGCCACGCCGGGCTATCCAGTTTTTTGGCATCTTCCAAAGTGTCAAAGTTTTGTATATGGCTGATATATTCATCTACCGCCTTGGGGATGACATCAAAATACAGGCGTTTGGCTGTTTTTGGTTTTTGATACATGAAATAAGACAGGGTTTCCGGTGGGGCATAGCGCAGCCATTCTTCCATAGACAAACCATTGCCTTTGGATTTGGAAATTTTTTCGCCTTTATCATCCAAGAACAGTTCATAGGTGAAATCCACCGGTGGGTTCCCGCCAATGGCACGGCAGATTTTGGCGGAGAGTTTTTGCGATTCTATTAAGTCTTTGCCCGCCATTTCATAATTGACACCCAAGGCAGCCCAGCGCATGGCCCAGTCCGCTTTCCATTGGCATTTGACCGCACCACCCATGATGCTGGTTTCGACTTCTTTACCGTCTTCATTGAGGTAGACCATCGTTGCGGCCTCAGGATTGGTGGCAACGACTTTTGCCAGCAAGACGCGACCTGTTTCCTTATCAACCGGTAAAAGCGGGCTATAAGTGGCGCGGCGTTCTTCGCCCAATGTGGGGCGGATGATGTCGCAAACTTTTTCATGGTTGCGTAAAATGGAAAGCAACGTTTCATCAAAAATGCCATCTTTGTAGCATTTGGTGGCGCTGCGAAATTCGTATTCAAAGCCAAATTGGTCAAGGAAAGCACACAAACGGGCGTTGTTATGTTCGCCAAAGCTGGGGTGCGTACCAAACGGGTCGGGCACAACGGTCAACGGTTTGCCCAAATGTGGGGCGATAATTTCTTTGTTCGGGATATTATCTGGAACTTTGCGAAGCCCATCCATATCGTCAGAAAAAGCGATTAGTTTTGTCGGCATACCATCAGAGAGTATCTGAAACGCACGCATGACCATGGTTGTGCGCGCAACTTCACCGAATGTGCCGATGTGCGGCAGACCAGAAGGACCGTAGCCTGTTTCAAATAAAACATAGCCCTTTTCGGGCAGCTTACCATTGAGTCGCTTAAGGATATTGCGTGCTTCCTGAAAGGGCCAAGCTTTTGAATGGTGCGCGGCTTCACGCGCAATAAGTGCAGGTGCATCGGACGGCATTTTGCAAAAATCCTTAAATCTTTAGTGACATTTTAAAAGAAACCCCCGTGTACAGGGCTGGCAAACCTACGCAGAAGAAGGGAAAACGTCAATAGTTAGCCGTTTGGGCATCTATAAAATAATTATAGACGGGGAAATAGAATGAAAACTTGATTTTTCTTTAGATTGATTCCATACTGTCTGCGACAGAATGCACTTTATATTAGGAGAGAACTCCGATGGCTAGTAACATGACAATCACGTCCTCTGATGGGCGCGTGGACGTTGTACATGCACCTGAAGGATTACAAGCAGAAAGCGGCAATAACAACCAAGGGTTTCAACGCAATGGCGGACATGCCGATGAAGTTGAAGACATTGTAAGTATTGGTGTCGCCTTATCTACTGCAGAAAAACTTAGAGATGCCAAAGACGAGGTCGAGCTGATGAAAGCTCTCGGCATTGATGAAGAAAAAGCTCGTGAACTGGTTGGCATACATTATCAAGAACTTCCTGGCGAAAAGATGGGTAAAGAAGATTACCTTTTTGATGCTGTGCGGGAAGTCGTGATCGATATGTTATCCGGAAAAGTGGATAATGATGATGAAGTTGTTGTCTTTAGAGCTTTTGAAGCCCGTTTAGCAGATAAAATTCGCGAAAAAGAAGTTGATCCGATTAATCGTGAAAATAAAACGCTGAGCGTAGATGGCCAAGACCAGTCTGAATAAGGTCTTACATTTAAAAAAATAGTTAACGAAAATGGTGAGCGTCAAGTCTCAGACTCGACGCTCTATAAGCATGTCTTATACATAAAAATGGGATGTTGTGTTTCTTGCACTGGTGTTCGATGGAATCTGACAGTATTGTGTGCTTATGAAAGCAGATATCGATTCCATACCCATAAACACATCCCCGATTCGCCCATTGGTAACCCCTGTCTTGGTTACTCATGTGCGCAGTTGCGCGTGGTTGAGTCTGGATGGAGTGATTGAAACCTTATCGCTGAAAGAAGGCGCACGTCGACTGTCGACCAGTGATGTTCCCGTCTTGGTCGTTCACGCCCTTGCAACGGCCCGGCGTTTGCGCTGTGGCCCATTTCCCCGCCTCGACATCTTGGAATTGTTTGCTTTTGTGCGACCTGCCCAATTCTGTTTACCGACCGTGCGTGGGATGGCCCAAGCTTTGGATCTGCCCACCCCTGTGACATTGGAAGATGAAGTCGAAACATTGCGCACGGCTTGTGTAAAGCTGTTGCAGGAACTAAGAAACAGGCCATCTAAAGAGATTCAAACCATTGCATGGGCAATGAAAACGGGCGGCTGGTCTTGGGGGCGTATCGTTTTGGACGCACTTGGTGGTACATCTGAGGATGCCCCCCATAGTGGTGCGCTTTTACGGTCCTTACAAATTTGGCACAAATTAAAAGAATGGGTCGAAGGACCGCCCCCGCCGCAACCGGGGCATTTACCCGTTGAACCTGTTGAAGCGCGCGCACGATTGGACCAATTGCTGGGTCTTAATGCCGAAGTGCGTGAAGAACAGAAAGATTATGCCGCTTCCATCAGTGAAGCCTTTCAAGCGCCCAACGCACCGGGTGAACCGTCTATGGCTTTGGTCGAAGCCGGAACGGGTGTTGGCAAGACCTTGGGCTATATTGCGCCTGCCAGTGTATGGTCGAAGAAAAACCAAGGTGTGGTCTGGATCAGTACCTATACGCGCAATTTGCAACGCCAGCTGGATGGAGAGCTTGATCGGCTTTATCCTGACCAGAATGAGAAAAAACGCAAGATCGTTATCCGTAAAGGGCGGGAAAATTATTTTTGCCTGCTGAATTATGAAGAAGCTGTTTCTCGTTTGCGTCAGCGCGCAGATGATGCACCGGCTTTGGGACTGATGGCACGTTGGGCACTAGCCAGTCGTGATGGTGATATGATCGGCGGTGACTTTCCCTCGTGGCTTAAAGAGTTATTGGGTGCGCGTCTTACCGTGGATATGACCGATACACGCGGGGAATGTATTTATTCAAGCTGCAGTCATTATTCCAAATGCTTTATTGAAAAGACGGTACGCCGGGCACGGCGTGCCGAACTGGTTGTTGCCAACCATGCCTTGGTGATGATCCAAGCGGCCTTGGGTGGGGTGGAAGAAGCCATGCTGCCGACACGATATATCTTTGATGAAGGCCATCATGTTTTTGATGCTGCTGATAAAGCATTTTCAGCCCATTTATCGGGTCAAGAAGGGGCAGACTTGCGTCGCTGGTTGTTAGGGGCGGAAGAAACCAGCCGATCACGTGCGCGGGGCTTAAAAGCGCGCATTGAAGATCTGGTGGCAGGTCAGGAAATGACAGAAGCCTTGGATGACGTGTTGCACCATGCCCATATCCTGCCGGGGCCCAGTTGGCATCAACGCATTTCTGGTGGGGAACCCGTTGGTCCGTTTGAAAGCTTTTTGGCACGGGTGCGTCAGCAGGTTTATGCACGTGATATCAATAATGGGTCTGCCTTTAGTCTGGAAGCAACCATTCATCCCCCTGTGGAAGGATTGTTGGAGACATCAGAAAAATTAAAAGAAGCCCTTGGGAAAATCCGCATACCCATGCAAAGCTTGATAAAGGGGTTGATGGCTTTGATGGATGAAGAGGCCGATGATATGGATACACAAAGCCGCCAACGCATTGAAGCGGTTTGTGCCAGTTTGGACCGTCGCGGCATTCAGCATGTTTTAGCCTGGTCGGCCATGCTTGATAGCCTCTTTAGTGAAACGCCGACGCAGTTTGTCGATTGGTTTAGTGTGGATCGTATCGATGGGCGCGATATGGATGTGGGCATGCATCGCCATTGGGTTGATCCCACCATCCCATTCGTTGAGGAAGTTGTTGAAAAATCTCATGGGGTGGCGATTACCTCGGCCACTTTGCGCGATGGCAGTGGGGATGAAGAAGCCGACTGGAAAGTGGCAGCAGCCCGCACGGGCGTCTCCCATCTTGCTCGGCCTGCGATCTTGCATGATGTAAAGTCACCTTTTGATTATCCTAAGCAAACCCGCGTTTATATTGTCGATAATGTGCGCAAAGATAATATGGATCAAATCGCCAGTGCTTATCGTGAACTGTTTATCGCTGCCGGTGGTGGGGCACTAGGGCTGTTTACGGCGGTGAACAGATTGCGAACTGTTTATCAAAAGATTGTTGAACCTTTGGACCGCACAGGCATTCATCTGTTGGCCCAACATATGGATGCCATGGATATCGGTACGTTGATTGATATCTTCCGCGCCGAACAAAATAGTTGCTTGTTAGGGACCGATGCGGTGCGTGACGGGGTCGATGTGCCGGGTGATTCGCTGCATCTTATTGTCTTTGATCGTGTGCCCTGGCCGCGACCGACGATTCTGCACAAGGCTAGGAAGCGGTCTTTTCCCGGACGCTCTTATGATGAAATGATTGCCCGATTACGTATGAAACAGGCTTTCGGACGTCTTGTGCGGCGCAAAACAGATCGGGGTGTTTTTGTCATGTTGGACCGTCAAACGCCAACCCGGATGTTGGGTGCTTTTCCCGAAGGGGTGGAAATTATCCGTACCGGGTTGGCCGAAACGGTTAAAGGCGTTCACGAATTTTTATGTGAATGAGTGATTGTTTCAAGCTTCGCTTTCTTCCAACACGCGTGTGATTTCAGCCAATGTTGAGGCCACATCAATTGGTTTGGTGAGGTAGGCCTTGAAGCCCAGTTCTCTGCCACGTTCAACTTCACGCGGCATGGCGTTGGCTGTTAAGGCAATAATCGGAATATCCGAAGTTTGCGGGTCATCGCGCAAGACTTCAAAGGCTTCAAACCCATCCATGCCGGGCAGATTGATATCCATCAGAACCAGGTCGGGTTTGTTTTGGTGAATGAGTTCCAGACCCTCTTCGGCGGTGCCAGCTTCGACAAAGTTGGTGCGTGGAAGTTGCGTTATAAGCTCCCGCATCAAGCGCATGTTGGCGGGATTATCTTCGACATAGAGGATGGTTTTAATGCCGTCCAGACGCTTCGGTGTGTGTAGGGAATCTGTGCCAACTTGAGGCTTATCGCGTTGAATGCTGTCATCTGATAGCGGGATATCGACCCAGAAAGTACTGCCTTCTCCCAAGGTGCTGTCGACCCCAATTTCCCCACCCATAATTTCAATAAGATGTTTGGTAATGGTCAGGCCGATCCCTGTGCCTTCGATATCGGTGTTTTCTGCATTCAAACGATTAAAGGGCTGGAACAATTGATCGAGGTTTTCTGCTTCAATACCATAGCCCGTATCGGTGACGGTAAAGCGCCAGAACCCTTTTGGTCCGAGGGAGCTATCAAGTTTAACCTGACCATTGGCTACGTTGTATTTGATGGCGTTTGATAAGAGGTTGGACAGAACCTGTTTTAAACGTGTGAAATCACCAACGACATAATGATCAGGTAGTTCATCGCCTGTGCGTTCAATGGTGATATTTTGATCGGCGGCGTAGGCTTCAATCATGTCTACGCATTCGTTAATAACTGAACTCGGATCAATATTTTCAATTGAAAGGCTGATCCGGCCGGATTCGATTTTAGCGAGGTCGAGAACTTCGTTAATCAGTTCTAATAGCAGATTACCAGCTTTCAAAACATGTTCTATATATTCTGATTGCTTGTCTGAAAGTGGATGGCGTTGATCCATCAACAGAAGCTGTGCAAAACCCAAAATACCGTTCAAAGGTGTGCGTAATTCATGACTCATGCGCGACAGGAATTCGGACTTGGCGCGGTTGGCTTTTTTGGCTTCTGTAGTGGCGGCTTGCAGTTCATGGGTACGTTCTTCAACGCGGTGTTCCAGCTCGTCACGGGCGCGGCGTAATTCACGTTCGGCGCGTTTGATCTCGGTAATATCGGTTTGGATGCCTACGCGACCACCGGCATGGGTGGGGCGTTCACGGATCAGGAGATGGCGCCCATCGGTTAGGGCGACCTCAATCGAACCACTGGTGTCCCAGTTATAGGCGCTGCGCAGGTCGTGGTAGGAGCGCCCAAAATGGTCGACAGCCGGTACAACACCACGTTCAATATCCATTTCAATCAAGCGGTTGTAATCAATGCCTGGTTCGATATCGTCTTCACTATATTCATAAAAGTCTTTGAAGCGTGTGTTACACAAAACCAGATTCTGTTGGTTATCAAATAGGACAAAGGCTTCAGAAATATTTTCAATCGCATCTTTCAGGCGTGCTTCGGCTTCCACTGCCGCATTGCGGGCAGAACGTAGCGCGGCGTCGGTTTCCACCTGATGATGCATCATGTCGTTGAAAGCGGTGATCACTTGACCAATTTCATCTGTGGATTGCCATTTGACGGCTTCGTAATCATCAGCTGCTTTGGCGCGGCGAATCCCTTTGAGCAAAAGGTCCAGTGGTTTGCCGATCAATCTTTGTGAAGAGACAAACGTTCCGCCAACCAGAGAGGCTGCCAATAGCACCAGAATAAAGCTATCGAAAATCAGGCGTTCAAGGGCTTGGTTTTGAACTTGATTATCATCAAAAATCAAAATGAGTTTGCCCACAACTTCATCGCGTTCTGATCCGGAGAAAACGATATCACGTGTTACTTGTAGTTCTTCTGAATTGGGTTTGATGTCTTTGGGGCCAACATGTTCCAGCACATGTCCATAGTCATCTAGTAAGGTACCGCTGATGAAATAAGGGTTATTGGTCAAGGTACTCATGGCAAGGCGAATGGATTGTTCGTCAAAGTTCCAGACCGGGACGGATAGGGTCGAACTTTGGAAATCCGCGATTTCGCTGATTTGTTGTTGGAGACGTTTATTCGCATTGTAGTAGTTGCGATATTCGAAAGCCGTAAAGAGCACAATCATACTAACGCCTACCACAAGTAGGTAAGTCATGAGCAATTTCGTTCTTAAGGTCCATGTCCGCTTGCTATTCGCCATGGGGCTTTTTATCTCCGCCTAGTACTTTACGTTTAAATACAGAGTTTAAGGTCTTTGGGCAAAACTACAACTTGATTCTGGTTTTCATTTAAAAAATCTTTATTGAAGAATTGTATTTTATCGGTCATGGCTTATGTGCGGGTGCGAAAAACACGCTTCCGAGGTGTATAAATGCACTTAATTACTGCAAGTGAATGACGGCAATTGCCTTGGGGACATGTGGCCAATGATGATCTATGGAAAGTGCTGCATTAAATGAATAAATCCTGTTCCTAGACTTGTTAAGCTATATCCAGACATTACTTATTAACAAGAGGTCATAACAGAAATTAGAGTCAAAGCGAATCTGGTATGACCAATGGTTTTTAGCTTTTACATATATTAAGGGTATAGTGTTAGAAACGCCTGTCATGTAAAAAAACAAGGCATATGAACGTTAATAACAGGGACGAAGAAGTAAGTTGAAAGTTGAAACGAAAAGGTATCACAACCCTGTCGCACTTGTGCGCGGTGTTGGGGACGTGGGCTCTGCGATCGCGTGGCGCTTGTTTAAAGCTGGCTTCAGTGTGATCAGTCACGAAAACCGTCAACCCAGAACTATTCGTCGTAAAATGTCGTTTTGTGATGCTTTGTGGGATGGGGAGGCTGTTTTGGAGGGGGTTCAAGCGGTCAGGGTTGAACGTATGGAAGATGTGTTACCCATTGCTCAATCACAAAAAGGCATTGCTCTATATGCGGGGCCGTATGGGGCATTAGTACAAACGGTTTGTCCCGACATTATTGTTGATGGCCGGATACAAAAATTTGCCAAGGTTGAAAATATGACCGAACAAGCTCCGTTGACAATAGCGGTCGGTCCAAGTTTTGTCGCCGGACAAGATGTTGATTTTGTGATTGAAAGTTGTTGGGGCGATAATCTTGGCCAAGTCATTGCGCAAGGTTGTGCAAGCGAACCCGTTTCTGTCCCGCCAGAAATAAACGGTGTCGGTTGGGAAAGATTTGTACGTGCAGGACAGGCCGGGCGTTTTGAAAGTGAACGCGATATTGGCCAGCATGTGAACAAAGGGGACGTTATTGGTCTTTTGGATGAAAAAACCATTTTGGCCCCGATTACAGGTTATTTGAGAGGCCTACTGCATTCTGGTCTGAGTGTTGTAAAAGACGAGAAGGTTTGTGAGATTGATCCACGTGAAAGCGATGCTCATTTTGTTGGTTTAGCTGAGCGACCGAACGAGATTTCAAAGGGTGTTATGCATGCAATAAAGGTATTCTCCGCAACGGCAGAGGATGCTTTTTTTATAAAAGACATTATAAATCAATGCGCTCCAGGAAAATTTAGGAATATGTCAAAAATGTGTTGAGTTTTAGATTATTGTAATATTCGTTTTATTTTGAGGGGAAGCTCGGCTCAGGACCTATTAATTTTGTAGCGTCGCCATCCATGTTGTGATTCATGATGGCAGGAAGACCTGTCTATGAATGATCATTTCTGGCTAAGTGAAGAACAATTAAATCGTATCAAACCCTATTTTCTTTTGTCTCACGGCGTTCCTCGTGTTGATGACCAACGAGTCATTTCGGGTATTATTCATGTGCTGAAACGAGGGCTTTAATGGCGTGATGTTCCATCGCAATATGGTCTGCATAAGACGCTCTATAACCGTTTTGTTCGTTGGAGCAAGATGGGTTGTTCGATAAGATATCCGCGGGTCTTGCGGTTGATGAAGGTGTCCCTGAGTAACTTCAAATCGACGCAACACATCTCAAAGCTCATCGTACGGCTACTAGCCTGCTCAATCTCCCTTACTTCGTTCGAAGAAACGATGAAAGGGGATGTTCCCCGTCGCATCGGACGAACAAAAGGTGGACTGAATTCCAAGCTTCATGCCGTTTGTGATGGTCACGGTCGTCCAATCATCTTGTTATTATCTGAAGGGCAGATGAGTGATTATATGCCAATGCCCTCCCTCCTGCAAAATGGCTATTGGCCGATCGTGGTTACGATGCAGACTGGTTCCGCTAAGCCTTGAAAAACAAAGGTATCAAAGCCTGCATACCACCAAAGAAAAACCGGAAATCAAAAATACAGTTTAATGGCAAGCTCTATAAGCAACGCCACACAGTCGAGAATATGTTTGGAAAATCAAGGATCGGCGACGTGTCTCAAAGCAGGTGATAAATGGGATTGTGCCAAAGCCAAAGAGGTCGTTCTTTATTGCCGTGGTGCGGGCAATCGCTTATGGCTATTAAAACCATGTTGCGTGAAGGTTATCCGGCAAGTCAGACCAAATATTATCGCGGTGGCGTGCAAGCATGGCATGCGTTGGGTCTTACGGTCGTTGAAGGCAGCTTATAAGCGACGATAAAGATAGGGAAGGGCACATCGGTTCTTTCCTATTTTTGATTGAGCAAATTGTGCATGAGGCGTGTCAGTTGATCAATGGATGCCGGTTTTTGTAAATAGGCGCTGACACCAAATTCACGGGCATTTTCGCGGTGAATGTTTTTGTCATAGCCGGAAATCATGATGATCGGGATATCGTTTTTGATCTTGAGGATTTTCTGTGCCAATTTGTCGCCTGTCATATGGGGCATGGATTGGTCTGTAATAATCATTTGATATTTAACCGGATTGGTTTGAAAAGCATTAAAGGCCTCTACGCTGTCATTAAAAGATTCAACCCTGTAATTTGCAGTTTGCAAAAGTTCAGTGAGAAAGTTCGTGTTGAGTTCTTCATCATCGACAATCAGGACAAGTTCTTGATTACCTTTTGTCATGTGGGAGTTATCGATTTCTTCAACGGGGGCGATGCTGGTGACGGGGAGATAAATTTCAAATGTTGTACCGACACCGACCTGGCTGTGGGCCAGAACACTGCCATTATGATTTTTGACAATCCCGTGCACCATGGACAGCCCCAATCCTGTGCCTTCTCCACTTTTTTTCGTAGTGAAAAAAGGATCGTAGATACGGGTTAAGACATCTTCATCCATCCCACTACCGGTGTCGCTTATGGTCAGCTTTACATGGGGACCGGGCTTTAAATTAGTGGTCTGGGCGGCAATTTTATTTGTTACTTTTACTTCTGCTAACTTAACAGTCATAGTGGCATCTTTGCTGCCCATGGCATGATTGGCATTGGTACATAAATTGATGATGATTTGTTGAATTTGTGTACTGTCGGCAATGACAGGGGCGATCTTTTCGGGAATGTCGCTGTTGATTTGAATGTTTGCAGGTGTTGTGTTTTGTACCAGTTCCATGGCCTCTTCAATGACGGGGGCAAGATTGATACTTTTCATCTCACCATCGCTATTTCTGGAGAAGGTCAAAATCTGGGCAACCATATCAGCACCACGCCGGGCAGATTTTTCAATCTTTTTGATGCGTTCATGATTGGGATCATCTGGTGGAATTTTAAGCTCCAATAGGGCAGCATATCCTAAGATCGGGGTGAGGATGTTATTAAAATCATGTGCAATACCGCCTGCTAACGTGCCAATGGTTTCCATTTTTTGAGCTTGGCGCAGTTGTTTTTCCAATTGGCGGCGTTGTTCTTCCTGACGTTTGCGCACGGTGATGTCGGTGATGAAACCAACTGCAATTGGTTTCTCGCTTAAACTTTCAGGAAGAACCGAAGAGTTAATTTCAACCGGAATGACTTTGCCATCTTTTCTTTTAAGTCGCAGTTCGTATGTTTGATGCAAGTCGGCTTTGGCGGCTTCGGCATGGCGCAAAAGGATCGCATGATCTTCTTCAGATACAAAATCACGACAAGGTTGGCCGATCATTTCTTCATACGTATAGCCTAATAAGTTATGGAGTGCGGAATTGGTGTCGAGCATTTCTAAAGTTGTCAGATCGACAACGGCGAAGCCTTCCAAGGTAGCCTCAATGATGGTTTGGAACTTGCTTTCGCGTTCTCTCAAGGCTTGTTCTGCTTCTTTGTTGGCCGTGATGTCTTGGCCGGAACTCAATACGCCAATGGGGGTGCCTTTGTTGTCATATTCAATCGCCGTGTGCCAGAAGATATGTTTTACTTGGCCGTCTTTTGTCAGGAGATCATTTTCATAATATGTGGTTCTGTTTTGGGTCGTGTTCTGAGCACTGGGTTCAAATAAGCGATCAAAGATTTGGCGATGGATTGATTTGGCTTCTGGTTTTTGTGAGAGTTCAAACCAGTCGTGCCCAACAATTTCATGTTCTTTATAGTTCATCAGGTCCAGGCCACGTTGGTTCATCATGATGACCGTGCCATCTTTATCCAGTCGCAGGATGATGGCTTCGGCAATTTTTAAATATTGCTCAGTTTCGTTTTTTTGCCGTTTGAGCTCTTGTTCCGCCGTATCACGTGCGTTGAGGTGTGCGCCAATAACGCGTAGTAAATTGTTACACGCGTTTGTCACTTCTTTAAATTCTGTTTGATCCAGTGATGAATCTAATTCCAGGCGGCTTTGTGCCGGTTTTTGCGGATCAATCTTCGTGAAATCACTGGCTAAAATTTGCAAAGGACGGGTCACCCGTTTGTAAAACAGGAAGAGCAAGACGATGGAAACGACAAAACTTTGTAGAATGGTAGCGGTTAAGATGGAGATAGCACGCTCTAAAAAGGCATTGACGGTTTCATGCGGGGCGACTTTTATGGTTAAGGCACCAATATTTCGCGCATCAACTTTATTGCTTAATAATGGAAAATAATAATCATATTGGGGGGCAAAGAGATATTGTGTGATCATTTGGTATGGCAGATCACCTTTGTATCTATTTAAATTTGTCATCAATTCGTTGTTTTCATCATAAATGCTGACACCGATGACAGGGGCAAATTCAAATAAGCCGGAAGCAACCTCGCCAGCCAGTTCATTATCGAATGAATAGACAGCTTTGACCGCAGAGCGTTCGATTGATTTTACAACTTCATGAACGCGGTTATTCAGGTTGTCGAGACGCTGTTGATAATCCCAGATGACTTGAATAGTACCAATAGCCAATCCCAGACATAGGGTGAGCAACACGACCGTGCGTGTCATTTTATATGCAATGGAATGCCGTGATTTCATGCCTGCTCTGGCCCGCCTTCATTATAATCTTAGGGTATTTTGCAAGATAACGCCTATGTTTCGCAATGGAATTAATCGTCGGTAAGTGTATTTACTTATATGCTTTTTTATATTTTTGCGTCTATTCTGTATTATAAGTACGTTCTTGCTTGTGTTTAAAATACAATATTGCGGTTGTTTGACTTTTGTTAATAAACTGGTGGTATCTTCAATAGACGTAGTGGGAAAGAAGGTTAGGGTTTTCGGCTAAGTATCTGAGAAAATAAGCAAATTACAATAACAGGTAAACGGGCGCATGGCGCATATTCGTAAAGTAAATGTATCGACAGGCATAGAATGGGTGGAAGTTCCGGAGGCGGGGGTCTTCATTCTATGTGGTTGTCCACCAGATAGCGTCAAGCATTTGATGAAAATCGGTCTGATTATTCCGACCGAGCGTGAAGGTTGGAAATTTGAAACGGGACCCAATGCAATTTTATTGTCCGATGTGATTTTGCAAAATGGTAGTTTTACCAATATGGCAGAATTCCCGGTGCTGCAAATGCTCTATCGCCAAGGGACTTTAATTCCAAACCACCCCAACAACACGGGTGCCAAACCGATTTTGATCGGTGCGCAAGACCAGATTAATGCGCAGATGGAATATATTCATCGCGGTAATTATGGTCTGGTGAATGAAGAAGAATTAATTGCAGGCGGTGTCTCTCCTGAAGAAGCCAAAGTGATGATGCGTATGAAGTTACGCTTTGCTTTTGGTGCCATTCATCATCCCAGCGCCTTGTTAGATAGTCGTGTGGTGAAGGATGAAGCTGTCGAGATTAAAAACGGTGTCTTTGTAAAACGTCTTGCGCTTAATCAGTTTGAAGTTTCTTATAAAGGCGAAAGCATCGATGTGGATTTACGCCTTGAACCTTTGGAACATTACGTTCCGTCCTATCCGTTGGGCTATCATCAGGTAAACAGAGACAGTTTCTCAATCATCCATTCCGGTGATGGTGATGGGTGGGACGTTAATCGGCCGACCATGTCCAGTGTCATTTTTTACCAAGGCAAAATCTTTCTTGTGGATGCTGGACCAAATGTGCGCGTGACACTGCAATCTCTGGGCATAGGTATCAGTGAAGTGGATGGTATTTTCCACACTCACTCCCATGATGACCATTTTGCCGGCTTGCCGGCTTTTATCCGTTCGGATCGTAAAATCAATTATTATGCTGCACCTTATGTGCGTGCGTCTGTTGCGAAAAAATTGTCGGCCTTATTGTCCATTGATGAAAAGCGCTTTGAAGACTTTTTCAATATCAATGATCTAAAAGTTGATGAATGGAACGATGTTGCAGGCCTTGAAGTGCGCCCGCGTTTGTCGCCTCATCCGGTGGAAACCGCGATCTTGCAGTTTAGAGCCCTGGGCCCTGATGGATATAAAACCTACGGGCATTATGCTGATATTGTCTCGTTGAGTGTCCTGAAAGGGATGATCAATGAAGACGAAAGTGCCCCGGGTGTGTCTCAAGCCTTTTTTGATCGTACGCGCGAACAATATCTTGAAACGATGGATGTGAAGAAAATCGACGTGGGCGGTGGTTTGATCCATGGGGATTCAGCTGACTTTAAATCTGATAAATCCGGCAAAATCATTTTGTCCCATACGGCCTTGGCCTTGCGTGCAGACCAGCGTGAAATCGGTTCTGGCGCACCGTTTGGAACCAGCGATATTTTGATCCCGTCCTATCAGGACAATGCCCGTAGGTATGCGTTTGAATATCTGCGCGAATATTTCCCGACAGTGCCGACACATGCGCTGCGCACGTTAATGAATACATCTATGGTGACGTTTAACCCGGAAACCATCTTGTTGAAAGAGGGGGAACCGGTTGAACATATTTATTTGCTGTTGACCGGATCGGTTGAAATGATCAAAACCTCCAGCAATCTGCATGCGCTGGTTTCAGCCGGTTCTTTGGTGGGGGAAATTACCGCCTTACATAATTTGCCCGCTATGGAAACCTATCGCGCGCTGACCTTTATTAAAGCGCTGCGTATTCCGACCAAGCTTTATCACAATATCGTTGAAAAATATAAGCTCTTTGGCGATATCTTGCGCCTGATGGAAGGGCGGGAGTTTTTACAATCAACCTGGTTGTTTGGCGAGTCATTGTCTTATACCACGCAAAACAGAATTGCAGACGAGATGGTGTGTCATCATATCAAGAAGGGTGAGAGCCACAGTTTGCAAGAATATGATGGCATTGCCATTGTCAAAGAAGGGACGGCAAAACTCTATCGTGATGATGTGTTGTTGGAAGAAGTGTCACGCGGTGATTTCTTTGGTGAAGACGCCATCATATTGGATCGTCCCAGCCATTACCGTGTTGAAGCGGAAAGTGCTTTCGAATTTTGCACTGTGGGTGGGGATATCCTGCGTGATATTCCAATCGTGCAATGGAAATTGATCGAAAGTATGGAACGCCGACGACACCTTTTGGTCAAATGATTAATTGCCTTGTACAAGAAGCTGAACCCGGTCACTTGAAAAACTTGTGATACCAAACTCGATTGGTTTACCCACCACATCGACATCAATGCTTTCCGTTTGCAAGATGGGCTTGTTTTTGGCTTGCTTGAGTAGATTTGCGACTTTGGCAGAAGGAATTTGGGCGATGATGCGCGTTTGCTTGCGGGTATAATCGTAAATACCGTAGCTTTTAAGACTTTCCGTCAAAGATTTTGTTTCAATAAAGATTTGATCTATGCCTTTGAAACGGTTTTGCGGCAAGTAGCTGATGGAATGGGCAAGTGGGATATCATCTGCCACACTAATAGACTCTAGATAAATCAATGCGCTGCCGATCGGTACGTCAAGATGTTTGGCGATGGCTTTGGAGGCGTCAATAACTTCTGATTTGATCAGTTGCTTATCCGGCAGGCGATGACGCCCGGTGACAATTTGCGAAAACCGGGTGCGGCTGCCCAAGGGATAATCCAGCAGAGCTTCTTGCACAAAGGTCCCCCGGCCTTGTTCCACACGGGTGACATTGGCTTCTGTCAGGGCGGCAATGGCGCTTCTGACGGTGTGACGATTAACTTCAAAACGTTTGGCAAGTTCATTTTCTGTGGGCAGTTTTTCCCCCGGTTTAAATATGCCTTGGGCGATATCACGTAATAATTGCCGTTCAATCTGCTTCCAGATGGCTTCACCCTTTTGCCATTTCATTGATTTTTCTCCTAAAAATTAACCGTCATAAAATCTTCACCACGCAACGGTTGCACTTGGAATTTATCCGATATATAACAGAAATAGATATAGATGTCTAGACAAATATGTAATTTGTCGAAAGGAGAATTGAGTGACCGACACTTTAGAAAAAAATACCGATGGCACAGTTGATGTCGCGACACGTCAACATTGGATATCCGTTTTATCGCGGTCTTCATCCAATGAATTATGTGCTTATTGGGAAGACCTTTCACCGGGTCTGACTTACAGCATGTTGCGCCAACCCGAAACAGGACTGGTGATGGTGCGCGCACGAGCGGGCGGAAAAGGACAACGTTTCAATCTTGGTGAAGCGTCTGTGACACGTTGTTCTGTCAGCATGGAAACCGGAGAGGTCGGTCACGGCTATGTCACAGGTCGCAACAAACGCCATGCGGAAATGGCGGCTGCCTTTGATGCTTTATTGCAAAATGAAAATTGGACAGCGCGTCTGTTAGAAAATGTGATCGCACCGATTGATGAGCGTCTTCAAAAAAGCAAGAACGAGCGCCAAGCTAAAGTCGCCTCTACAAAGGTTGATTTCTTCACCATGGTCAGAGGAGAAGACGAATGAGCACTCAACAAAATCAAGTTGCCGGTTTTTCAATTCCCGGATTTAGTAATCCGATTTTTGATTCAACGGACGTTTTCAGAAAGGTGTTGTCGGCCATGTCCCGCCCCGGTGAAATTCAAACTATCAAAGCGCCTTCTGCCCATCCTGAAAGTTTAAATCCAACCAGTTCGGCAATCTTATTGGCTTTGGCTGATATGGAAACCGAAGTTTGGCTTGCCCCTGAAATGGATAGTATTGAGGCACGCAATTACCTGAAATTTCATACAGGGTGCAAAGTGGTTGAAGATCCGAAAGACAGCAAGTTTGCGGTGGTCAATACCGATACAGGGATTGATGTTTATAACAAGCTGAAGGTTGGCAGTGCGGAATATCCAGATCGTTCTGCAACAGTGATTATGATGGTTGATGATATCAGCAATGATCACGATATAACTTTGAAAGGGCCGGGGATAAAAGTTAGTAACACCTTAAAAGTAGAACATGTCGCCCAAGAGTTTTGGTATTGGTTTGAAGAAAATACCCGATTATTTCCTTGTGGTGTGGATGTGATCTTTGCCAGTGCAGAACAAATCGCCGCCGTACCCCGTACCATTAAAGTGGAGCACGCCTCATGTATGTAGCCGTAAAAGGTGGGGAAAAAGCCATTGCCAATGCCCACAAACTTTTGGCGGAAGATCGCCGTGGTTGCCCCGATGTGGATGAACTACAGACGCGCCAAATTTCAGAACAGCTTGGTCTGGGTGTCAGCCGTATTATGGCGGAAGGCTCCCTTTATGATAAAGACCTTTGCGCCCTTGCCATGAAACAAGCGCGTGGGGATATGATTGAAGCGATCTTTTTGATCCGTGCCTATCGCACCACATTGCCGCGTTTTTCTTATAGTGTGCCCGTGGATACCAGCAAGATGGATATTGACCGTCGTATCTCGGCCACCTTTAAGGATTTACCCGGCGGGCAGATTTTGGGGCCGACCTTTGATTATACCCATCGCCTGATTGATTTTACATTGGAAGCCGATGAACAAGTGCCCAAGGCCAATACGTCCGAGGCTGGCTTGGATGACGACATGCCACGCGTCTTGGATAATCTGCTCAAAGGTGAAGGCCTGATTCAGAGCGAAGCGGTTGTGGAAGATGAAGATAGTCAAGCCGTTGGCGATCTGACCCGTGAACCGTTGGAATTTCCAGCCAATCGGGATGTCCGTTTGCAAAATCTGGCGCGCGGGGATGAAGGTTTTGTCTTAGCATTGGGCTATTCGACGCAGCGCGGGTATGCCAGAAGCCATGCCTTTGTTGGTGAAATCCGTTTTGGGAAAGCCTCTTTGGTGATTGAGCCGGAAGAACTGGGCTTTGCCATTGATATCGGTGATATCGAATTGACCGAATGTGAAACCGTCAACCAGTTTCAAGGATCCAAAACAGAACCGCCACAATTTACCCGTGGGTACGGTCTGGCCTTTGGTCAAAATGAACGCAAAGCCATTTCTATGGCATTGGTGGATCGGGCCTTGCGTGCGCGTGAATTGGGTGAAGATATTGTTGCTGCCGTACAGGATGAAGAATTTGTCCTGTCCCATAGCGACAATATCCAGTCCACCGGATTTGTCGAACATATCAAGCTGCCACACTATGTGGATTTCCAATCTGAACTGGAATTGGTGCGCCGGATGCGCCGTGACCTTGAAGAGAAAAACATTTCTGAAAAACAGGCGGCGGAGTAACAGTCATGACACAAATACAAAGCGAATATAACTTTGCCTATTTAGATGAACAGACCAAACGCATGATTCGCCGCGCGATCTTAAAAGCCGTGGCAATTCCGGGGTATCAAGTCCCTTTTGCGGGTCGTGAAATGCCCATGCCGTATGGTTGGGGCACGGGTGGTGTGCAGGTTACCGCCGCTGTCTTGGCCCCTCAGGATATCTTAAAGGTGATTGACCAAGGCAGTGATGACACCACTAATGCCGTGAGCATCCGTCAATTTTTTGCCAAGACCGCCAATGTGGTCACGACAGAAAAAACGACTGAGGCGACGATTATTCAGACCCGCCACCGCATACCGGAAACACCGTTGAATGAAGATCAAATTCTTGTCTATCAAGTGCCGATCCCTGAACCTTTGCGTTTTTTGGAACCGCGTGAAGTTGAAACGCGTAAAATGCATGCCTTGGAAGAATATGGCCTGATGCATGTGAAATTATATGAAGATATTTCGCGCCACGGTCATATTGCTACCACTTATGCCTATCCGGCAAAAGTGGACGGGCGTTATGTGATGGATCCTTCACCGATCCCGAAATTTGATAATCCTAAAATGAACATGTGTCCGGCCCTTCAGTTGTTTGGCGCGGGACGGGAAAAACGGATTTACGCCATTCCACCTTATACGCAAGTAACCAGCCTTGATTTTGAAGATTATCCGTTTGAAATCCAGAAGTGGGAAGAAAACTGCGCTCTTTGCGGGGCTGAAGATACGTTCCTTGATGAAGTGATTTTGGATGATCAGGGCAATCGTATGTTTGTTTGTTCTGATTCAGATTACTGCAATGACAGGCAAGCCCAAGGTCATCGCGGTGAAGCCAACCGTGAAGATGAGATGGAGGCCGCCCAATGATCGGTTCACATGATGTTTTGTTAAATGTTGAAAATCTAACCATGATGTATGGTGCGCGCGTGGGCTGTGAAGAGGTCTCTTTTGATCTTTGGCCCGGGGAAGTGCTGGGCATTGTGGGGGAGTCCGGTTCCGGAAAATCAACTTTGTTGCGTTGTATCTCCGGTCAAGTGGCACCAACGCACGGGGCGATCAATTATAAGACCCGTGCTAATGGGGTGCGTGACCTCTTTACGGGGATGAGCGAACCGGAGCGACGTTTTTTGATGCGTACCGATTGGGCCTTTGTCCATCAAAACCCGCGTGATGGGCTGCGCATGAGTGTCAGTGCCGGTGCCAATATTGGTGAAAGGCTGATGGCTGTCGGTCAACGTCATTACGGTAATATCCGCGCAACCGCACAAGACTGGTTGGGCAAGGTGGAAATTGCTGATGAACGCCTAGATGATCTGCCGTCCACTTTTTCCGGTGGGATGCAACAGCGTTTGCAAATTGCCCGCAATCTGGTGACCAGCCCCCGTCTTGTGTTTATGGACGAACCCACAGGTGGATTGGATGTGTCGGTACAAGCCAAGTTGCTGGATCTCCTGCGCGGTCTTGTGCAGGACTTGGGCCTATCGGTTGTGATCGTGACCCATGATCTGGCGGTGGCGCGTTTGTTGTCCCATCGTTTGATGGTGATGCAGCAGGGCCGTGTGGTCGAAAGTGGTTTGACCGATCAGGTGCTTGATGATCCGCAGCATCCATATACCCAGCTTCTCGTTTCTTCAATTTTGCAAGCGTAAGGACTTTAAAATGTCAGAAATGCTTAACGTGGAAAATGTCGCCAAAAGCTTTACATTGCACACACAAGGCGCCCTTACTATTCCCGTCTTTGAAAAGATCAACTTTTCGCTTCAAGCGGGGGAATGTATCGCTTTAACGGGGGCCTCCGGTGCAGGGAAAAGTACGTTTATGCGCATGATCTACGCCAATTATATTTGTAATGAAGGCCGGATTAACATCCGTCATAATGACGGCTGGCTGGATATGGTGGGAGCAACCCCGCATGAAGTCTTGGATGTGCGTCGCCATACCTTGGGCTATGTCAGTCAGTTTTTGCGCGTCATCCCGCGTGTGGCGACATTGGATATTGTCGCTGAACCCTTGATCGCAACCGGGGTGGCAAAAGAAACGGCGATTGAAAAAGCCAAGACATTGCTGACGCGCTTGCGCATCCCGCACCATTTGTGGTCGTTGTCGCCTTTAACCTTTTCTGGTGGTGAACAACAGCGTGTCAATATTGCACGCGGGTTTGCGGTGGAATATCCAATCATGTTGTTGGATGAACCGACCGCCTCACTGGATGCAGATAACCGCCGCACGGTTTTGGATTTTATTGAAGAAGCCAAGGCAATGGGCAGTGCCGTTTTAGGCATTTTTCACGATCAGGAAGCACGTGATGCCGTGTGCACGGGCACATTTGATGTGACACAATATCAGGTATAAAATGATGAACGAACAAATTTTCACCAACGCAAAAATCGTGATGGCCAATGAAGTGGTTGAAGGCACACTGACCCTGCGCGATGATAAAATCTATGATATTTCGCATGGCAATTCCGACTTGCCTGTTGCGATCAATATGGGCGGTGACCTGTTGCTGCCGGGACTTGTTGAGTTACATACAGACAATCTTGAAAAACATATGACGCCACGGCCGAAAACAGAATGGCCGTCTTTGGCAGCGATCATTGCCCATGATAATCAGATTGCCAGCGCGGGCATTACGACTGTGTTTGATGCTATTTCTATCGGTGATGTGAAAGATGGCAGTGCGCGTATCAGACGGTTGCAAGAAATGGTTGATGGTTTGGCCCATACCAAAAAAGAAAACCTGTTACGTTCAGACCACTTGATCCATTTGCGCTGTGAAGTGAGCTACCCGGCGATGGCAACGACATTAGATCAGTTGTCAAATAATGAATTGGTGCGCATGTTTTCGGTCATGGATCATACGCCCGGTCAACGCCAGTTTGTGAGCCTTGAAGCCTATTATATTTATTATCAAGGCAAGTACGGTTTGACTGACGATGAGATGGAAGGTTTCATCACACAACGTCGTAATGACCAAGAGCAGTTTAGCGCCAAAAACCGTAAGCATGTGGTTGAAACAGCACATCGAAAACACATGGCGTTGGCCAGTCATGATGATGCGACTAAGGCCCATGTGGATGAGGCCGTGCAGGATAAAATGACTGTTGCTGAGTTCCCGACCACAGTGGAAGCGGCCAAAGAATCCCATGAAAGCGGTTTGGCGGTAATGATGGGCGGGCCAAATATGGTACGTGGTGGATCACATTCCGGCAATGTATCTGCGGGCGATCTGGCCAATCAAGGGTATCTGGATATCATTTCCAGTGATTATGTCCCGCATAGTCTGTTGCATGCCGCAATGAAATTGTATGAAGAATTTGACGGTTATGATTTGCCGAAAGCCATTCGGTGCGTGACCAAAACACCAGCCGATAGTGTTGGTTTAACCGATCGGGGTGAAATCTCTATCGGTAAACGTGCCGATCTTATTCATGTCCATCATTCGCGCCACCATCCGGTTATCCGTGGGGTCTGGCGTGAAGGGAACAGGGTGTCATAAAAGCGATGAGTGGATATTTGTATCTTGTGGTTGGCCCTAGTGGGGCGGGTAAAGACAGTCTTTTAGATGCGGCACGGGCGCATTTTAAAGCGGACCGTCATTTACAATTTCCACGGCGCTATATCACGCGGCCAATAGATGCAGGTGGTGAAGACCATATCGCCGTGAGTGAGGATGAGTTTGAGCAGCTCAAGCGGGATGGGGCATTCGCTTTTTATTGGGGCGCACATGATTTGAAATATGGCATCCCCAGTGAAATAGATGGCTATCTGGAGCTTGGCTGCAACGTGATTGTTAATGTATCGCGCGGCGTCATTGAATTTGTCAGAGAGCGTTATGACAAGGTCAAGATCATATCTGTTATAGTCGATATGGACGTGTTGGAAAAACGCCTGCGTGCGCGTGGTCGTGAAAGTGACGTTGAAATCCAGCGTCGATTGGATCGGGCCAAGGCCTTTCGGGTACATGGGTCTGATGTGATTGAGATCAACAACAGCAAGTCATTATCCGATGCGATTAATATATTTAATGCTGTTGTCGCCCGACCTGCCGCGCAGGAAAAATCGGCTTAGATCGTTCTTATCCCGCCTGTAAGGGAAAGCGTTTGATTAAGTGAAAAGGCCGATTGTGGCCGGGATCACCGAATAAACAGAGATCATTGATTTCAAATGGCGATAACAGAAGATGTTCGCTTGCCGTTTCTAGGCATTGATGGACGTGATTAAGACGTTCGCCTGACAGTTTATTGCTGAGTGTCAGGTGAAAGCGAAATTCATCCATGACATAAGGGTAGCCCCATTTGAGAAGTAAGGCTTCTTGACGTTCGCTCAATCCGGATTGACGTCTGCGGGCCAGTTCGTCGTCGCTGGGTGCACTTCGAAAGCTATCCAATTTCCAAACGCATTGATCGGCAAGGGCTGAGATTGCCATCTTGCTGTCGCGCGGTGTAAAGGCGAGAAAACCACCAATCACCTGCAAGGATAACGGGGCACCGCGTACAGGCTTTAAAGTGTCACAAAGGTCTTCGATGGCGAGGGTCAGCCCTTCAAAGGTTTTGTTCTTTGCAAGTCTGAACGGAGGTTTGAGTGTACCATGGAAACCGTATCGAGTGGGGGACGTCGTAACCTGTTCAATGTCGTCACTACTGAGCCCGATGACTTTGGGTCTGGGCGTGCTGCGTTTTGTTTCAGGGTTCCAGCCTAACCAGGCATTCCCAAATCGACCGAGCAGACTATCGCTTTTCGGTGCATAATATATGGCGTATCGTTCGTATCTTATCATTTTGCCCTAGTTGGCAGGATCGTATTTCTTACAAAAGGCTGTGGCATCAAGGCTGCGAAAGTCATTGAGTCTTTTAGACAGTTGGTCATGGGTCCAATCCCACCACGAAATGCGCATCAGGGCATCTTGAATGTCTTGTTCAAAACGGCGTCGCAAGGGCTTGGACGGCACACCTGTAACGATCATATAGGGTGGAATATCTTTTGTCACCACGGCATTTGATCCAATCACCGCACCTGTGCCGATGGTGACGCCACCTTGAACAATCGCGCCATGACCAATCCAGACGTCATGACCTATTGTTAAATGCCTTTCGCGGCGCCAATCAAAGAAAGCAGGGTCGTCTTCCCCCAACTCATAGGCGGCACTGCGATATTGGAAATGGTGCATGCTGGGGCGATCCATGGGATGTTGCCCGGGGTTCAGGCGGGTATGGGCTGCGATATTAACGAATTTACCCATGGTTGTGTAGATGATCTCACTATCATTGACCACATAGGAATAGTCGCCCATGGTTGTTTCAATGACTTTGGTGCGTTCACCGATTTCAGTCCATTTGCCCAGCGTACAATCCTTGACCAAGGCTGTGTCATCAATGGTCGAGGCTTCGCTGAGGTGCTTCATGACGGCTTTTTTCATCAGGTGACCATCTTACGTAGACGTTGTGACAACAGGTCCAACAAGCTGACAGAGATAATAATCAAGATCATGACGGCTGCGGTCTCTGCATAATAAAAACCGCGAACATTTTCCCATAATACCATACCGATCCCACCGGCACCAACAATCCCCAGTACGGTGGCGGAACGCACGTTGGATTCAAACCGATAAAGGGAATAGGAAATCCATAACGGCAAAACTTGCGGGATAACGCCATAGATGACTTCTTGTAAGGCTGTGGCCCCGGTTGCACGGATGCCTTCCACCGGGCGAGGGTCGATCGATTCAACCGCTTCAGAAAAGAGTTTTGCCAAGATACCGGTGGTGTGGACCCATAAGGCAAGGACACCGGCAAAGGGTCCAAGGCCAACAGCAACCACAAACAGCATGGCAAAAACCATTTCGTTGATTGCACGAAACGCATCCATCAAACGGCGAACGGGTTGAAAGACCCACCATGGAACCAGATTTTCAGAAGATAAAATACCAAAGGGAACGGCAAAAACAATTGAAAGCGCGGTCCCCCAAATGGCAATTTGAATGGTGATCCATATTTCGTTGACATACATGCGCCATTGCGACATGTCCGGTGGGAAAAAGCCGGAGACAAATTGGCTCATATTTTCAGCATTTTCGATGAGGGAGAGTGGGCGCATATCAGCACCTTCCCAAGACAGAGCCAACAGCGCAAAGGTGATTCCCCACATGGCGAGATTGGCAAAGGAACGTTTTGTATTTGGAACTACAATGTCCCGTGTCGATTGGCTGTAGGCTTGCGTTGACATGAGTCTGAATCCGTTCGACTAAATGTTTAAAAGAATATAATACGGAAAACGGCACCCCTGAAATAAGAGGTGCCGTTCACGTGAGCCTGATTTATTGTGCAGCAACCATGATTGCCAGATCAGACAGTTGCTTGTCGATCTCAGAGATTTTGGTGGCTTTTTCTTGGGCATCCAAACCAGAGTTACCTTCGATTTTCAACTTGTTTTTAAACAGGGCAAGCTGGCGAACCGGATAAAGTTGTGTGTTGTTGCTTTCCATGAAAGGACCTTGACCATCAGAAATATGGCTCAAAACGTCTTTGGCATGGGCAACGTCACCCAGACGACCATAACCGAGGAAGAAAGCTTTGATTTTAGATTTCAGTTCTTTCGACATGTCTTTGCGATAAACCATCGGGTCAGACGGGATCAGCGGTGATGTCCAAATGATTTTGATTTTTGCAGCAGCTTCCGGTGCTTTCAATTTAGAGCGACCGATTTGTTCAGAGTTGTTGGCAGCCACATCGACTTGGTTATGGGCAACAGACATCAGGTTTGTTTCATGGTTGGCGTTACGCACTGTTTTGAAACATTTTTTCGGGTCGATGTTGTTTTGTGCAAACACATAGTAAGAGGGCACAAGGAAACCGGATGTGGAGTTCGGGTCACCGATACCGAAGTTCAAGGATTTGTCGCATTTGAAGATATCTTCAAGCTTGTTGATGTTTTTGTTAGCAACATTGGTGATGATGTGTGAGTAGTAGCCTTGTGTGCCGTCTGCTTTAGACGTTTGGGCGAAAACTTCACCACCGGCGCGGTCAACGGCTTCCATACCGGATTTGTTGCCAAACCAACCAACATGAACTTTACCAAAGCGCATGGCTTCAATGATGCCTGCATAATCAGGGGCGAAGAAAGGGTTCACTTTCATGCCCAATGCGGCTTCCATGTCTTTGATCAACGGCATCCATTGTTCTTTCAGGTTGGACGTTGATTCAGTAGAAATGAAACCGAAATTGATTTCTTTCGGGTCTTGTTCCAAAGGCTTGTAAGACATTTCTGCTTGTGCCGTGCCAGCAACAAAGGCAGTCACTGCGATTGCGGCAGATGCAAGAAGTTTACGGACCATTTTTGCTATACTCCTGTTAGCGTCAGATATAATAATGAAAAAAGCCGACCAGATTTAAACCGAAGCCAAGGCAGCGGCATCTTTCTGCGTGTAGTTTCCTGCAGGTTTTTCCTGCTTATTGTTGCCATACAGCTCCAAACTATGATCACCGTAGAGCTGCTTGAGGAAATCCGGTGTTAAGCTCTCTGAATTTCCGTCAAAAACAATTTCACCATCGCGCATGGCGATGGTGCGGGGGCAATATTGCATGGCGTAATCAACTTGATGAAGGGACACCAAAACGGTGACTTTATCTTCCAGGTTAACACGCTCTAATGTATCCATGACTTTGCGCGATGAGGACGGATCAAGCGAAGCGATGGGTTCATCGGCTAAAATGACCTTGGCCCCTTGGGTGATGGTGCGTGCAATCGCGGCGCGTTGTTGCTGCCCACCCGATAGGGTCGAAGAACGTTGCAAGGCCAGTTTATCAATACCAACACGGTGCAGGGCATCCATGGCTCGCTTCTTTTCCGCATGGGTGAACAGCCCCAAGGTGCCGCGCCAGGATGGGATTTGCCCAAGATAGCCCATTAGTACATTAGTCAGTACTGATAATCTGTTTACAAGATTGAATTGTTGAAAAACCACACCCACTTCAGAGCGGATTTTGCGAACATTGCTGCCAAGCTTGCCATTTTTTTGCATCACTTGACCAAGGACTTTGATTTCGCTGTCGTTTTTGTCGCTGTGTATAAGGCCGCCAATATGTCGAATAAGCGTTGATTTACCTGACCCGGATGCACCGATGAGGGCGACCATTTCACCGGGCTCAATAGACAATTGGATGTTCGTTAGGGCCTTCTTTTCGTTAAATGTTTTATTGAGACCGTGAACTTGAATTGCGGACATAAAATTACCTGTTGTTATGAAACATACACAACAGCTAACTTAAAAAGGATCCAAGACTCATACGTGATAGAAATCTTACGTTTGTATGAACAGTTCAGGATATTACATACACAAGCGCCTCAGTTGTCTAGATGACTATCATTGACTGAGCATGGATTTGATCTTTTCTTTATCGGGAACGCCACCTGCATGCAGGACCTTTTCCTCAACTACCACGCCCGGTGTAGACATAACGCCATAACCCATGATTTCTGCTGTATCAGTGACTTTTTCCAAGGTGATTTCCTGACCCATCTCATCGGCGATTTGTTGAATGTTTTCAGCCGTTTGCTGGCATTTTTTGCACCCTGATCCCAAGACTTTAATGGTTTTCATTGTATGTTCCTTTTATTGAAGGGCATTAAAGAGATAGCCAACGCATATAAAGGCGAGGGCAAGAAAACTGGCAAAATAAACCAGCCCTTGCAGACGGATCACTTTGCGCAAGATAACAAATTCGGGGATAGAGATCGCCACCACGCTCATCATCAAGACCAAGACCGTGCCGATGGGCACCCCTTTTCCCAACAGGGCTTCGGCCACGGGAATAACTCCGGTCGCGTTGGAATAAAGCGGGATCCCGGCAAGAACGGCCAGCGGCACGGCAAAAAGATTATCCGGCCCGGCATAGTCGGCAAAAAATGTGGTGGGCACAAACCCGTGTAACCCGGCCCCAACGGCGATGCCGATAAAGACATAAAGCCAAATCCGCCCAACGATTTCTTTGACTTCCCCCCAGGCAAAGGTCATACGCCCTTTTAAACTATTGTCATAGGCCGGCATGACGATTTGTCCGGTACGTATTTTCCAGACATAGTCTTCCACGAAGCGTTCCATCTTAAAGACATCACAGGCCCAACCGCCTAAAATACCGACCAGTAAGCCGGTGCCAACATAGACGGCTGTCAATTCCCAGCCGATAATGGTGCCCAAAATCACAACGGCCACTTCATTAATCATGGGCGAAGCGATCAGGAAGGCCATGGTCGCGCCAATGGGAATGCCCGCTTCAATAAAGCCGATGAACAACGGCACCGAGGAACAGGAACAAAATGGCGTCACCGCCCCCAATATGACGGCGAGAAAATAGGTCAGGCCTTTGGGTTTGCCTTCCAGATAAAGCCGGACTTTTTCCGGGGCCAACAAGCTTCTGAAAAGCCCCATCACAAAGATGATCACGCTGAGCAGAAAGAAAATCTTGCTGGTGTCTTCCACAAAAAAATGCACAGACTTTGCCAGACCCGAGCTGGGCGCAAGTTGTAAAATATCGTAGGTGACGACATTTGCTAAAAGGGTGAAAAGCTCAAACATCTTGAACCTGCAGGCGGCGAGAGGGGTGGATATTTATAAATATACTAATATTCTAATATATGCGTGTTTTAAAAGAGAAGCAAGCAGCATTTGGTTTGAATGATTTTGGGGACAAGTTGGACGTTGCTTGCATCCGTGGTCTGTTTTTCTGGTTAAATAGAAACAGTACAATCCATATGTTCCTATTATGTTCTTGACTGAACGGATGAGATGTGCCATATAGAACGCAGTCAACAGGAGAAGTGCGACCAGATGGTCCCTTCTCCTTTTTCCTTTGAGCGAAGCCGCTTCCCATTGAATTGGGAGGCGGCTTTTTTCGTTTTTACTCTCAGATATAAGGAGATTGAACATGGGCATGTTTGATCAATTGAATAACTTTTTCTCGGTTGGAAACACAATCAGTCAGTCGTCCAATACACAGCCTGATGATGTTTTAAAAACAAAATCCGCTTTGGCGCAGACAGGTGATTATAAAGTACCGGATTTTGGCATCACCGATATTCCCGATATGGGGATGATTGATGGTTTGAAGAAGTTTCAGCAAAAGAACGGTCTGAAAGTCGATGGTGTTATGAAACCGGGTGGCCCCACTGAAGCCAAAATCGGTGAAACAATGGCAAATCAGGGTGTAACCAACACAGACCTCTTGGCAACTGCGAAGCCGAAACCGAAAGTATCTAAAATTGACCCACTTACAGGCTTGCCTGAAGTTAAGATGCCTAAGCTCAAAAAGCCAACTGCAAAAATGTGGGAACAGGTCGCGCAACAACAGAAACCTAAAACAAATCCTTGGTTCATATCTTCAAAGATTAAACCTGTGGAGAATGAAGCCCATTCTGCCAACACCCGCACGATGGATGGTCTGTTGCAATATTCCAAGAATGGCTCTTTACCCGCCTTATATGCTGACAGTCTGAAAAATGGTGATGAGAAGGCTGTCCATGAATACGCCAATTTCATGCAGCAGCTGAGTGACAGGAAAGGCGAGCGCGTTGATGGGTTTCATCAAGAAGTAGTCTCTCGTTTACCTGAAAATGTGAAACAGGTTTTTGCACAGTTAGAGATGGACGTGGGCGGAAATGAAACGTCAATGGGAGCGAATACTGAGCCACATCTTACTAAACGGGTCGAAGATGTTGATCAGCAATCTGAAAATAGTCAAGGTGGCCATGTGGAGGTAAAAAAGAAAGGACCGCTAGAAGGGGAAATAACACCTTGTTCGAAAAATGCTTCTATGATGGAAGCTGCTCGACATGGACGAGATGATGCTGAGCATCAAATACGTTTGATCAAGAGGAATCGCAAACGAGATGAAAAGGCCTTAGAAAGAGCTGAAGGCGATTTTCATATGGCTGTTGCAGAACTAGGGTTGTCTTTAGCCACAGATGCTTTAACAGGTGCTTGGAACGCAATTTTAACAGCTTTAGTGTCAGCAGGTGCTCAAGCGCTCGGAATTAATAAAGTGAAGCAGGCTTATACGAAATACGGAGAAATTCGGTATAGGCTGAAAAATTACGATAACAACTTAGCCCCTCATGAGCGTGATTTTAAGATGTATAAAAATCGTTTGGCTGACTTGTATCGAGAGAGAAAAGAACTTGGGTGTTAAAGTCAAAAGGGTAGGGATGGAGTTTCTTTGGAAGCTTCATCTTCCATTACGGCAATATCGCTTTGACTCATGGAATGTTTTAATCGAGCTAAATGCTTATTAACGTCCAAGCCATTCTGTTTTGCTTTTAAATTCCAATAATAGGCAAACATCAGAGAGCCACGGGTATTCTCTGCCTCATACATCTTAGCAAGTGACTGCTGTGCTTCAGGGTGTCCCCCTTTTGCTGCGAATCTTAAAAAACGTTTACGCTTGTCTAAATCAGCTTCGAATAATTTCGCAGATAAAAAATAAGCTTGAATATTACCTTCGTTTCTCAATCGAACAAGCCAAAACTCTGACAAAATATGTAGTCTGTCGTCAGCTATAAATTTCTGAATTTCGAGTAGTTTTAGCTTAATATCTTTTTCTAATGATTTTATATATGCGAACTCACCCTCAAGGGCACTCAAAAAATCAGGGGAGTTTGGATACAAAATTTTTAAGTAGTCTTCTAGTTTCGCACTTGTCTTTACAATGGGAATTTCTTTGAGCAGGATGTCACGAACACCAGATAATGCCTCATTTTTTTCTTTGGGTGTTTGAGCTTTTGTAAACAACAAATGAGCCAAATTGAGAGCAAACATGCTATCAATCTTTTCCTTTGGCACCATCTGATAGTTTTGTATTGCCTTATCAATGTCACGGGGGAGACAGTGTCCCTTTTCATAAAGGAACGCTTTTTGAGCGTAGGCCATATTTGGGTCGATTTTGATTAAATGTTCGAGTTTGACAAGAGACGCTTTACAATCATTTTTCATGATCGTTTTGTTAAAGTCGTTCCAAAGACGATCAGTATTTTCATTTGCAAGTGCCGTTGTGGATAGTCCGACAACAA
>JABXIC010000047.1 GCA_013373265.1 Methylocystaceae bacterium
AGGAAGTGCATCTCGATCTTAATCAGCCCATCACCCTGACAGGCTTCGCAGCGCCCACCTTTGACGTTGAAGGAGAAACGCCCGGCTTTATAGCCGCGTGTTTTTGATTCCGGTAAATTGGCAAACCATTCACGGATGGGTGAAAAGGCCCCCGTGTAAGTCGCCGGGTTGGACCGGGGTGTGCGCCCGATAGGGGATTGATCAATGTCGACAATCTTATCGATAAATTCGACACCCTCCAGACTTTTATGTTCACCGGGATGATAGCGTGCACCGTGTAGTTTTTTCGCCAACGCTTTATAGAGTGTTTCAATCACAAGGGACGATTTCCCCCCACCGGAAACACCTGTCACGCACGTAAAGGTCCCCAATGGGATATCGGCATTGACGTTTTGCAGGTTATTGACCGTTGCGCCTTTGATTTTAATCGATTGACCTTTGCGCCCCTTTCGACGTTTGGTCGGGATAGGGATTTGTTCCAGCCCGGTGAGATACTTGCCTGTTAAGCTGTCCGGGTTTGCCATGACTTCTTCGGGTGTGCCTTCTGCAACGACATGACCACCGTGCACACCAGCGCGTGGACCCATGTCGATCAAATAGTCCGCACTGCGGATGGCATCTTCATCATGCTCTACCACAATCACGGTGTTATCAAGATCGCGCAGGCGTACCAGTGTTTCTAATAAACGGTCATTGTCGCGTTGATGCAAACCGATGGAGGGTTCATCCAAGACATAAAGGACACCTGTTAAGCCGGATCCGATTTGTGAGGCGAGGCGAATACGTTGGCTTTCCCCACCGGATAAAGTTCCGGAGGCACGTGAAAGGGTGAGATAGTTCAACCCGACATTGACCAGGAAACCAAGACGTTCATTGATTTCACGCAAGATGCGTCGTGCGATTTCTTGTTGTTTGTCGGTGAGCTTTTCTTCTAGGGCCCCATACCATTTTGCTGCTTCATCAATGGAAAATGCTGTGACTTCACTGATATGCAGGCCATTGATTTTAACGGCCAAGGCTTCGGGGCGCAGACGGTGACCACCGCAATCGCTACAGAGGGTTACTGTTTGATATTTAGACAGTTCATCACGGACCCAGGAACTATCGGTTTCGCGCCAGCGTCTTTCCATATTAGGGATGACACCCTCAAACGGTTTGGTCACTTTATAAGATCGTTTGCCATCATTATAAGAAATGGTGATCTCTTCTTTACCGGACCCGTAAAGCACCGTATCGCGCACATCTTTAGGCAATTTGGCAAAAGGGGTTTCAATATCAATTTTAAAATGCTGGGCAATGGCTTTTAGCGTTTGACCATAATAAACACTGGATGAATTGGCCCAAGGGGCAATGGCGTTATTGAGCGACAAAGCTTCATCCGGCACGACCAGTTGCGGGTCGAAATACATTTCCGTGCCCAAACCATCACAGCTTGGGCAAGCCCCAAAGGGGTTGTTAAAGGAAAACAAGCGGGGTTCAACTTCGTCGATGGTAAAGCCGGAAACAGGGCAGGCGAATTTTGCTGAAAAAGTACGTCGGTCATTTGTTTTGGCATCATCGACAAACAACAAACCGTCAGAAAGTTCAAGCGCTGTTTCGATACTATCGGCCAAGCGACTTGCCACGTCTTCACGCAGGACAAGGCGGTCGACCACCACTTCGATATTATGTTTTATCTTTTTATTCAGATCCGGCACGGCGTCCACATCATAGAGTTCACCATCGACCTTAACGCGCTGAAAGCCTTTTTTCTGGAGGTCCAAAAATTCTTTGCGGTATTCCCCTTTGCGTCCGCGCACGATGGGGGCAAGGATGTAAAGACGTGTGCCTTCTTCCATTTCCATGATCAGGTCAACCATTTGGGAAACGGTTTGACTTTCAATCGGTAACCCCGTTGCCGGGGAATGGGGCACACCGACACGCGCCCACAACAGACGCATATAATCGTAAATCTCTGTCACGGTCCCGACAGTGGAACGGGGGTTTTTCGATGTGGTTTTTTGTTCAATGGAAATGGCGGGCGACAGCCCTTCGATATGATCGACATCCGGTTTTTGCATCAATTCCAGAAACTGGCGCGCATAAGCAGAAAGAGATTCCACATAACGGCGTTGGCCTTCGGCATAAATGGTGTCAAAGGCGAGGGAGGATTTTCCCGAACCGGACAGGCCTGTGATGACGGTTAAAGAGTTTTTGGGAATGTTTACATCCACATTGCGCAGATTATGTTCACGCGCACCGCGCACTTGGATTTCATTAACACTCATCAACAGAACCTAAATTAGATCAAAAGGAGAACATTTGGAGTAAAACAGATAGTGCGCTATGATGAAATTGTAAAGCTAAAAGCCAAAAAATTCGTGTTTGATGTTCGCATATGCACCATTGGCTTTTATTGCGGCCAGTCCGGTATTGAATTCAGCCAGAAAATCCAAACTGCTGGGGGTTAGGCGTGAAGCGGCAATATGATGATCGTTGATGGAAATTTCAGGCTCTAAAACAACAGTGCGTTGGCGGTCAAACTCCGGCATATGTTTTATGGCGTAATTAAACTGATCAAGATTGACGGCAAACAGATCAACCCGGTCATTGTACAGCATGCGAATGCCAGTTGGTTCATCATTGACGCCATATTTATTTAAAATAGTACTTTTTTCAAATGCTTCTGAATAGGCCCATTTATGTCCAACGGCGATGGTGTAGGAGGTTAATTCAGATAAGGATTTATATGAGGTCTGTTTTATTTTATCATGCAAGCCGACGAAGACCATTTTGGTTGTATTTAAAGGGGCAGAAAAATAGAATTTTTGCGCACGTTCTTCATTGTAAAAGGCGCTGAGAAGTCCGTCATAACGGCCTGATTCAGCTTCGCGCATGGCGCGCGCCCACGGCAGGTACGTGACGTCAATTTTGTGCCCTCTTTGAGCCAATGCTTGGCGGGCGACTTCTGTTAAAAAACCGCCTTTTGCATGGTTTGGGTCGGTGAAGGGTTTGAACGCAGTGGTGACTAACCTGTAAGTTTGCGCATGAACAGAACCGGATAAAGCGCAAAATAAAGCAAGCAAAAGGCCTAAATAAAAGTAACGTCTTTGTAGTCGCATTGTGCAATCGTGCCTAATTCAATCGTCGTGGCAAATAGCTTAACCAGTCTTATGCTTTTTGTGAACCTATTTCCAAAATTGGTTGGAATTTTCAGTTTAATGGTTGTAGAGTCCGCCCCCACAGAAAACATAACCGCTTAGCGTAAAAGGAGATCCCATGGCAGGTTCGGTAAATAAGGTGATTTTGGTTGGAAATTTGGGGCGTGACCCGGAAGTCCGCTTTACCAATGACGGCGCTAAAATCGTCAATTTGTCGATTGCGACATCCGAATCATGGAAAGATCGTCAGTCGGGGGAACGCCGTGAACGCACGGAATGGCACCGTGTTGTGATTTTCAACGAACGTCTTGCAGACGTCGCAGAACGGTTTCTGCGCAAAGGTTCCACCATCTATCTGGAAGGTGCGTTGCAAACGCGCAAATGGACAGATCAAAGTGGTGTTGAAAAATACACAACAGAAATTGTTTTGCAGCGCTATCGTGGTGAATTGACCATGTTGGGCGGGCGCTCTGGTGGCGGTGATAGCGGTTACAGCGGCGGCGATGATTATGGACAACCGGCTTCATCTGGCAGCGGTGGCGGTGGATTTGGCGGTGGTGCCGATCCCAAAGGCGGCAGCACCGGGCCAGAATGGAACTCTGGTGGCAGCGCCCCAGGTGGGGATTTGGACGATGAAATCCCGTTCTGATGATTATCGGATATAAAATATAACTAATAGCTGGGGAAGTCTTTGACTTTCCTAGCTTTTTTATTTTGTATTTGAATTTTTATAAACTTAAAGTGAAGATGTGCACATGCGTTATTTCATTCTGACTGTCGTAACATATTTATTATGTAGTCATTGGGGCTATGCTGAGGAGAGTAAATCTTTTCAAAAGGTTACAAGCGGTGTTGGAGATTTTCTGATCGGGGAAACAATATATGTTCCCGTCTATTCTCATATTTACGTGCGCGGTAAGAACAAACGTATGATTGAAACGACTCTCAGTATTCGAAATACAGACATGAATAATGAAATTATTGTTAGCTCTGTTCGCTATTATGATACTGACGGTAAGGAAGTCGAAGTTTATTTGGATGCCCCATATAGACTTTTACCCTTGGCAACAACGGAGTTTGTTGTTGAACAGAACGATATGCGCGGTGGGTCAGGTGCTAACTTTGTTGTTAAGTGGGCAGCCCCTGTTAAGGTCGCTAAACCTATTGTTGAAGCTGTAATGGTTGGTATTTCTGGGACGCACAGTGTATCTTTTATCCGCAGTGGGCATGTGATTGAAGCGTTTCCTTAAGTATCTAATCTCCATATGCTGCCCTGCCTGATGTCATTCTAGGTAAAATAATACCAGCATAGATATTGATTTAAACCCTTGTAGGCTTTCATCTGCAGGGGTTTTAACTTTTTCATTTTTGATGATTGTTGGAATCGCTTATACTCTCGGCAATAGGTTTTGTTAGAGGTATGGCTTCCATGAAAATTATAAAAATAATGTCGTTGTGCTTGGGAGGGCTTCTGTATGTGACTTCCGTTAAAGCCGAGGTTTTGAATGTGGCGTTAACGTCATCATCTGTTCCTTTTTCCTACGAGAATGAAGCGGGAGAATGGGTCGGGTTTAATGTGGATATTGCCAAAGCCATTTGTGAAAAAATCAAGGCCAGTTGCACGTTTCATTATCTGCGATTTCCAGAGATTTTGCCTTTGGTGGCAGAAGGCAAAATGGATTTTGCCCTGCCCAATATGTTGAAAACGTCAGAACGGGCGGCAAAGGTTGCTTTTACGGTACCTTACTGGCGCTCTACATCTAGTTTTGTCGGGCCTGTTGATTATAATTTTTCCAGTGCGAAACGCATTTTGGAAAAAGACAAAATATGTGTCATCCAAAACACGCGGCAAATGCACTTTTTACAATCTTTGAACGAAGACAAACAAGACCACCTCATTTCAACAAAGTCAGGAGCAGAGACAATTGATGCGCTGAAAAAGGGGGCTTGCCGTTTTGCTTTGATGCCGACGATGCAATCTCTTTCTTTTTTACAATCTGAAAATGGGAAAGGTTTTGGATATTTGGGCAAACCCATTTCTGGTCACGGCCTTGGTGGTAATGTTCATATAATTGTACGCAAAGACCGCCCCGCGTTGCTGAAGGAAATAGATGCTGCTTTACAGGAGATGGTGCACGAAGGGCTGCATGAACAGATAACCCGCAAATATTTTCCATTTAGTATTTTGTAAAAAGCCATGAATAAAGAGCAACCGGTCAAAACTGAAATAGACAAACAGCCGCGTTCTATAAAACGCGTATCACTTCAGATTTTTATGTGGTTGACGGTTGGTGTTGGCGTTATTTTTGGGCTTATTGCCTATGGGGCACTGTCCCAGTTTGACCGTGCAGAAAAAACAGGCAAAGAAATTTCTCAAACCCTTTTGTCTGATGTGCAGGTGGTTCAGAATTTGGAACGTGTGATTAATTTGGGTGACCAATTGGTCAATGCCAAGTTACGCGATGATTGGTGGGCAGCAGGTGTTGCCATTCAAGCGCTGGCTTATCACCCGTCTTTTTCTAAAAACCCTAAGTTAAAAGAAAATTTGGAAACCAGCTATCAAGTCGCTTCTTCGATTTTGCGTCAGCGTATTCGAGAAGCTAAATTGCTCGCCTTGGGGGAAGATGCCTTGGCTTTGGGGCTGCAAGATAAATATACGATGATATGGGAAAAGAACCGTCAACGTTTGAAAGAAAGTGTCGATCAGCTTGCGGTTAAGCAGGTGCGTGATATGGGGCGCTTTTCTGAAGAAATTGAAAAAACATCGCAAGCCATACTTGCCATGAGCGCCTTTGGTGGTGTGGTGGGGGGCTTGGCTATTGCCGGGTTATATTATGCGGTGCGCCGTCATGTATTACGTCCTTTGTCAGAAATATCGGATACTTTATCGCAATTACATGACCCTAAAGGCAGCAAACTCACTCTGCCTGAAGCCTGCAACAAAGAAGTGAGCGAAATTTATAGCGCTTTGAACGAGCTTCAGAATATGCGTGAAACCCTTGAAAAAATGGCGCTTTATGATCGCTTGAGCGGGTTAGGGAATAAAAATCTGTTTGATGAATTGTTGCCGCGTTGGAAGGCGAACGCACATCGAAATAATCAGGTTCTGGTTGTCTATTTTATGGATTTGGATGGTTTTAAACAAATTAACGATACATACGGGCATGATGTGGGTAATGATGTCTTGCGCATTGTCGGAGCAAGGTTTGCTAATTTCTCGCGCAGTAACGATTTGTATTTTCGCATTGGTGGGGATGAATTTGCAGCTTTGATGTTTTTTGATCATGATTATCAAGATGGTGCAGAAAGAGTCTGTTCGCGTATTATTGAATTGATTGAACAACCTATCGCATTTAAAGCGTCCCATCTTGAAGTGTCTATTAGCATCGGCATGGCGTTTTATCCCCATGACAGTGAACATGGGGATGAACTGATTTCGATTGCGGATAAAAATATGTATATCGCAAAGAAAAATAAACTGGGTTTTGTTCCGTCAAAAAAATCAGCCAATGTGGTTGTCATGGATACGAACAGGCCGAAGAAATAAGCCTATAACCCTTGAGCAATTGTGAATCAAATCATGCCGATTCTCTCGATTCTTTAACTGATTTTCCCCGCGGTTTTTAAAATAAAGTCACCAAGTTGCAAATGAAACTATAATTTCAAAAAAAGAATCGGCACTCTGTTACCGTTTCGCTACGGAAGGTGATGCTTTGTATTTTTTCTTTCATGGTGCATGGCAATATAGCATTGCCTTGGTTTTTCTATGATACAGAGCGCAGTTTCTTGCTAAGAAAAATTTAAAAATGGCCTTGGAAACATTCTTTTATCATGTTGCGGCGCGTAATTTTTTTTGCATTAATCTAATGTAAGGGTTGCAGGCAGTGGTATGACCAAGGCATAAAGGCAATACGAAAAGGAATTTAGCGCAAAACGCTCACAGTTTTCGATGAGAAAGCTATGAGCGTTTTGCGCACTAATCACTTAGGGGAAACCTAAAAGAAATGATAATCGCTAATCCTAAGGGGAAACATTCACGGTACATGTGCCTGATTGTTTCAACCGATGCGATGAAGAATCACTGGAGGATTTATGGATAACGGACAGATTATAGGAACGCCGAAGGAACTGGTAAAAGGGGAAGCACGTGTTGCGATGACTCCTGAGTCCGCGACCCAGCTTCAGAAACTCGGGTATCGGTGTGCCATTCAATCAGGGGCGGGTGTCAGTGCCGGCTTTTCTGATGATGCTTATAAAGAAGCAGGCGTTGAAATTATTAAAACAGCGAAAGGCCTTTGGGAAAAGGCTGACATTATTGCAAAGGTGCGTGAACCTGAAGCACGGGAATTGAAGTACCTTGCCAAAGGCAAGACGTTGATTTCCTTCTTTAACCCTGCCGGGAATGAAGAAGGTATGGCAGCGGCTAAAGAGTCCGGTGCCAATGTGATCGCCATGGAAATGGTGC
>JABXIC010000149.1 GCA_013373265.1 Methylocystaceae bacterium
CCTCGATCAGGTTCGGCATCGGGGCAACAGTCGGGATACGACCGAAGCTCTTACGGATACGCTTGCGGTTCATTAGCGGATTCGCCATTTTGTTCCTCAGGTATTGTATGTGACTGGATATACATTGCATCGCTGGTCGCCGAACCCTTGACACAACACCTATCCAAAACAGCCTTCTAAAAAGGCCAACTCCAAGTAATCTCTAACTTTATCGGCCACGGCGGGGCCTATCCGGGCTAGAGACGGAGGTCGTCTTCACACTGCGTTACAGACAAAGACAGCCGGGCCGGATTGAATCATTGATTCAACCCAGCCCAGCGAATTTCTTTGTTATAAAATATTCATCCCATAAGGTAAAGATAAATTTTATAAACATGACTTCCCGTAACTTGATCAACTCCATATTCTAACATAAACTCTTTAACTCTTTTAAAAGAGCATGCAAATTGGGATGTGCTATGAAAAAAATTTTCTTATTCTGTAGCTTGTGTTGCAGCCTGACAAACGCATCCTATGCTCGCGATTGGGATGAAATCCTGTCCTCAGGAACCTTAAATGTTGGCATGCGCACAGCCGCTCTAATCGTCTATCGCCCTGCCAGTTCAGAAAAGCCGGGCCTGATGTATGAAATGGCACAGGCATTTGCACAAAAGCATGGATTGAAAATCAATTTAGTAGAAATTCCATCTTTTTCTAGCTATTGGACACCCTCCAATACAGAAAAAACATCCAGCGGCCTTGGTACACCAGAAGTTTACGATAAAATTGATATTGCAGCAGAGATTTTTACCGTAACCGACAAACGCAAGAGCCGAATTCATATGAGCCCTTACATAGAAAATGTCGAACTTTTCTTTTCACGAAAAGGAGAACGGCAAAAGCGCTATCAGGACTTGGTCGGTAAAACCATTCTGACTTATGAAAAAATGAGTTTCTATAAGTTAATGATTAACGAATTTCACAAACGCAATCTTCCCTTTAACCAAACCTATGTAACTCCCTTGAAAGACAAAATTGGGACATTTGAACTGCCAAAGGGATATAAAAAAGATCCCACAAAGATTAATTTATTAATCTTCCCTACAGGCACCAAGGCCAAAGCGACGATGTCCTATCAACCTATTGCCAGCGGTCTCGCCGATGTCGGAATCAACGACGCGGTCGGCGTGCTTTATCGTGTATTTGAAGTGGGACAATATAAAAACATCCTTCGCCCGTTATTTCCTGCTCAAGAAAAGCGCTCTGAACTGGCATGGGGCAGTCGTAAGCAAGATACAAACTTAAATAAAAAAATTGCAGATTTTTTTATTGAAGATAAAGCAAACGGCACTTTTTCAAAACGCCTTGAAAAATACATAGGAATGAGTTTCGAAGATTATCAAAACCTTATTAAACTGTTTAATTAATGCGTATACAACATCAAATTTTCTTTACCATTCTCCTGATCTTTACATGTGTTTTCGGTCTTGCAACATGGTTCTACTATATTCATTTCAACGAGAGCCTCAATCGTGCAGAAAGCCAACAGGCCCAACAAATCAATCAATATGTAGAAAGTGAAATCAAAACCCTATTAAGAGACCATCAAGAGAAAATGGAACGCCTCGACCGTGATGGTGATCTTATATCCGCCTATGATGCAGTGGATTGGTTATCTTTTATGGGACGCAAGTTTATCGCCAAAACAGTCAACGCCCTCTTTGAACAAGATCCTTATCTGCAACGCTTCATTTTTACTAAGGACAATCAACCCTATATCAATCTCACAACAAGCACAGCAATTCGTCATAGTGATAGCTGGATCATCCAGAAACGCGCTCTGAATGTGCCGAATGGGACACTGACATTATACAGTGATATCCTTGGTGCTCTACAAACTCATTTAAGAACCCATAAGATCAAGAAGACCACAAAACTTTACTTTGAAAATGACAAAGGGGCATGGCTTGTAAGCGCAGAAAATGTTAAACGGCTCCCTTTACCGATCAAGCCTGATAGACATAATGTGATCAACCTTGAAAACACACAATATCTTGCATCCCAACAATTAGGCAATGAAAACTGGTTCGTCCAGAGTTTGATTTCACAACAGGAAACCAAAGAAGTTTTACATGAACTTTTGGTCAAGACTGTTTTTGCATATACTATTTCCGCCCTATTGTTTTTTGGCATTGCCCGTTATCTATCGCTTTTAATTATCCGCCCCCTTCATCGCTTGGAACACGCTGCAAAAGCCATCAAGGATGGAACGTATAGTCCTATTGATATAGCCCAAACAACCGATGAAACCCGCCCCGCCATCGAAGCCTTTAATTCCATGAGCCAGCGTATTCAAGGCTTCACGCAAGAATTGCAAGAACAAGTTGCAGCACGCACCAAAGAGCTTGAAATTGCCAATACTGAACTGGCCTTAATGAACGAGACAGATGTATTAACAGGCGCCAGAAGCCGACAATTTCTAACACATCATGCCTCAAGTTTAGTCACCCTCGCCCATCGAAGTGGTTTATCACTTGGGGTCGCTATGCTGGATATCGATTATTTCAAAAAGATCAATGACACCTATGGTCATGTAAAAGGTGATGAATGCCTCATTGCATTTGTAGACGCATTACATAAAAACTTTCGCAGAGATAACGATTGGGTTACCCGCTATGGCGGTGAAGAATTCTTCTTGATTTGTTTTGGCCTTAATCATGAGGATTTCCATAACAAGCTCGAAACTTTCAGAAACTCCGTGAAAGATATTCATCTTAAAAGTGATGATGGTGAAGAAATCCGTTTCACTGTATCCATCGGATATAACCATTACACACATGCACCACAGCAATGGTCAGACGCTTTTATTAGTCGTGCGGACGCATTGCTTTATAAAGCCAAACGTAACGGACGCAACCAAACCATTGGCGAAGAATTCCCATCATAAAAAAAAGCGGCCCCCGCTTGGGAACCGCTTCTTTTCAATTTTTTATAAGCTTGAAAGCTTAAAGAAATTATTTGAGCTCGACTGTAGCGCCAGCTTCTTCCAATTTCTTTTTAAGTTCTTCAGCTTCGTCTTTAGCGCAACCTTCTTTAACAGGTTTCGGTGCACCTTCAACGAGTTCTTTAGCTTCTTTCAGGCCAAGACCTGTGATAGCGCGAACTTCTTTAATAACGTTGATTTTCTTGTCGCCAGCAGCAGCCAAGATAACGTCAAAGTCAGTTTTCTCTTCAGCAGCTTCAGCAGCCGGGCCAGCAGCAGCGGCAACAGCAACAGGAGCAGCAGCAGAAACGCCCCATTTTTCTTCGAGCATAGTAGAAAGCTCAGCAGCTTCCATAACAGTCAATGTAGAGAGTTCGTCTACCAATTTAGCTAGATCAGCCATAGTTCATATTCTCCTAGAACTTAAGTCTTCTGTAGATAATTAAAAATAAAACGTGTCTTATGCTTCGCTTTTTGCGTAAGCGCCGAATACGCGAGCCAATTGGCCAGCCGGTGCTTGTGTAACAGCAGCAAGTTTTTGTGCAGGTGCTTGAAGCACGCCCACAATTTTGCCACGCAATTCGTCAAGTGAAGGCATAGCAGCGAGAGCTTTTACACCATTAACGTCAAGCGCAGTTTCGTCCATGGCACCACCAAGAATAACGAGTTTTTCGTTTTTCTTAGAAAATTCCACAGAAGCCTTAGCAGCAGCAACTGCATCTTCCGAATACGCAATGGCAGTCGGACCAGTTAGCATGTCTGCAAGACCAGCGAATTTGCTGTCAGCAAGAGCGAGTTTTGTAAGACGGTTTTTCGTTACCTTGAATCCTGCACCAGTTTCACGCATCTTGCCGCGCAAAGCTTCCAATTCAGCAACTGTCAAACCACTATAGTGGGCAACAACAACTGTAGAGCTTTTTGCAAACACGTCACGCATTTCTGCTACGAGTTCTTCTTTCTCGGTACGGTTCATGTCGTCTCCGATACTCTAAAACATCCAACCTCATGAAAAGTCGGATATCCGATGGATAAAGAACAAAGGAAGTCATTTCCCTTGCCCGGTTCCACTGTCTCAAATTGTCACAGAAGGTCAGTCTTAAGAGAGGCCCGCCAACGATGGGCGTGCATCAAATTCTTTACTTCTGTCTATGAAGGCAAAGTTTAAACGAACCTAAGTTCGCACCTTCAGTCTTGGACAGTCACGAAAGGTCTTTCACCCTTCGATCAACTCCAGCCCTACAAAAGCAAGGCCGGAGAATCTCTTAAATACGTTGCAGCGGCTTTTAGCCGACCAACGTAGAAATGTCAAGCTTAACGCCAACACCCATTGAAGAAGACACTGTTGCGCCTTTCAAATACGTGCCTTTAGCGCCAGTCGGCTTGGCTTTGTTAATCGCGTCGATGAACGCTTTAACGTTTTCAGCGATTTGTTCTTCGCTGAAAGAAGCTTTACCGATACCCGCATGTACGATACCAGCTTTTTCAACGCGGAACTGGACTTCACCAGCTTTTGCATTTTTAACAGCTTCAGCAACGTTCGGCGTAACCGTACCCAATTTCGGGTTCGGCATCAAACCGCGCGGACCCAGGACTTTACCCAAGCGACCAACAACAGCCATCATATCAGGCGTTGCAATCACACGGTCGAAATTCATTTCGCCGCCTTGGATTTTTTCCATCAAGTCTTCAGCACCAACCAGATCCGCACCAGCTGCAGTCGCTTCTTCAGCTTTTGCATCACGGGCAAATACGGCAACGCGCATTGTTTTACCAGTACCGTGGGGAAGTGCCACAACGCCGCGCACCATTTGGTCAGCGTGACGCGGGTCAACACCCAGATTTACAGCGATTTCGATAGTTTCATCAAATTTCGCGGTTGCACCCTCTTTAACGATTTTAGACGCTTCAGCAGCACCGAAGAGTGCCAACTTGTCCCAACCGTTACGGGCTGCAGTAAGACGTTTACCAACTTTTGCCATGATCCTACTCCACTACCTCTACGCCCATAGAACGCGCAGAACCAGCAAGCTGCAAGACAGCTGCATCAATCGAATGACAGTTCATGTCTTTGATTTTTTCTTCTGCGATTTCCACCAATTGTGCTTGTGTGATTTTTGACACATAGCCTTGGCCCGGTGTGGAAGAACCTTTCTTCAAGCCGATTTTCTTCATGATGTAGTAAGAAGCCGGCGGAAGTTTGGTTTCGAAAGTGAAGGAACGGTCAGCATAAGCTGTGATCACAACCGGAATCGGTGTACCCGGTTCCATTTTTTGTGTCGCAGCGTTAAACGCTTTACAGAATTCCATGA
>JABXIC010000089.1 GCA_013373265.1 Methylocystaceae bacterium
ATCGTGGCCGATATCCATTTTCATTACAAACGTGGCATTGAAGCCGCAGAAGCAGGGGCAGCCTGTTTGCGTATCAATCCGGGGAATATCGGATCAAGTGATCGGGTGCGCGAAGTTGTCAAAGCTGCCAAAGATCATGGCTGCTCCATGCGCATCGGCGTCAATGCGGGGTCACTGGAAAAAGACCTGTTGGAAAAATATGGTGAACCCTGCCCCGAAGCAATGGTGGAAAGCGCGCTGGATCATGCCCGTATTTTGGAAGACAACGACTTCTATGAATTTAAGATCAGCGTCAAAGCATCAGATGCATTTTTAGGGGTCGCGGCCTATCAGGGTTTGGCGGATGCCTGTGATTATCCGCTGCATCTGGGCATCACCGAAGCAGGTGGGTTGCAGGCTGGTACGGTATTATCCTCCATCGGGATTGGTAATCTCTTGTGGGCTGGTATTGGCGACACCTTGCGTGTGTCTTTATCGGCGGACCCAGTTGAAGAAGTGAAAGTCGGTTATCACATTTTGAAATCGCTGGGGTTGCGTACCCGTGGTGTGCGTGTGGTGTCGTGCCCGTCTTGTGCGCGCCAAGGCTTTGATGTTGTTAAAACGGTGGCAGAGGTTGAAAACCGCTTGTCCCATATCCGCACGCCTATGACTTTATCTATCATTGGCTGTGTCGTAAATGGCCCGGGTGAAGCGCGTGAAACCGACATTGGTTTAACCGGTGGCGGGGGCGGTAGCCATAAAGTTTATGTCGCTGGTGTGCCGGATCACAATACATCAACTGAAGACATGATTGACCATATTGTGCAGCTTGTGGAAACAAAAGCGGCCCAAATTGAAGCAGAGAAAGAGTAAGAAAAATGGCTGGATTACAACCCGTTAAAGGAACCTATGACCTGTTGCCGAAGGATCGCGCAATCCATCGCAAAGTCAGCGAAACGGCACGGTTAACGGCAGAACGTTTCGGCTTTAACGAAATCACCACGCCGATTTTTGAATTTTCAGAAGTCTTTTCCCGCACCTTGGGGGAAACCTCTGATGTGGTGACCAAAGAAATGTTTTCTTTTGAGACAAAAGGCAATGATAAAATCACGTTGCGCCCTGAAGGTACGGCTGGTATTGCGCGTGCTTTTATCTCAAACGCTTTGCAGCATGAAACACCGGTGAAGCATTTTTACTATGGCCCGATGTTTCGCTACGAACGTCCGCAAAAAGGACGTCAACGTCAGTTCCATCAAGTCGGCCTGGAATTGATTGGCGTTGATACGCCGCAAGCCGATATTGAAGTGATTGCAGCCGGATATCAGTTCTTGAGTGAACTTGGCTTTGCTGATGTGGTGACCTTGGAACTGAACAGTTTGGGTGACACAGAAAGCCGTGATGCCTATCGCAGTACCTTGGTGGATTATCTTAAAGGCCATTACGATAATTTGTCAGAAGACAGTAAAACCCGTCTGGAAACAAACCCGCTGCGCATTCTGGATTCTAAAGACAAAGGTGATAAAGAAATTGTCAAAGATGCGCCTTTGTTGGGTGATTGCCTGAATGAAACATCGCAAGCTTTTTACGATGCGGTTAAACATGGACTTGATTTGTTGGGCATCCCTTATACAGAAAACCCGCGCTTGGTGCGTGGTCTTGATTATTACTGCCATACCGCCTTTGAATTTACGACAGAAACGCTGGGTGCCCAAGGCACGGTTTTGGCAGGCGGTCGTTATGACGGGTTGATTAAAATGATGGGCGGCCCACAAACCGCAGGTGTCGGTTGGGCTGCTGGTGTGGAACGTCTGGCTTTGATGCTAGGGGAAGACTGTGTTGAGTTGCCCCGTCCGATTGTGATGATTCCGGTGTCGGCGGATCAACAGGATGAAGCGTTGAAATTATCGCATCGTTTGCGTCAACAAGGCTTTATCATTGATCAGGGTTTTTCTGGCAATATGAAAAAACGTCTCAACCGGGCTAATAAAGCCAATGCCTGTGCCGCCATCTTGGTCGGGGAGGATGAATTGGCACGCGGTTGTGTGACGGTGCGTAATCTGGAAAGTGGTGAACAAAGTGAAGTATCACTGGACGCACTTGGCGAAACTCTGGCACAGTTCAACGCGTAAATGTTAATAAGGTCAAAATGAGCAATCTTTTTTCAAGTGATGCAAAGGTTTTGGTGATTGGGGCGAACCATCGTTCCAGTTCTCTTGCCTTGCGTGATCGCTTGTTTTTGGATGAAGTGGAAGTCATTCCTTTTCTGGATCGCTTAAAAGAGGCGGGCGTGGAACAATGCCTTGTGGTGTCTACTTGTGATCGGGTGGAAGTCCATGCGGTTGATCATGATATTGATCGTGCCAGTGATGCCATTATTGCCTTGCTGGCCCAACGTGCTGAACTGGATGTTGCGGTCATTAAAAGCCAGCTTTATGTCCATCAAGATCAGGAAGCTGTGCGTCATATCTTTCGGGTGACCGCGTCTCTTGATAGTTTGATGGTGGGGGAACCCCAAGTCGTTGGTCAGGTCAAAGATGCCCATCGCTGGGCAGTGGAAGCGGGCACTGTAGGCGCAGAGCTGGAGCGTATTTTTCAAGCTGCGTACGGAACTGCCAAACGGGTGCGCAATGAAACCGCCGTGGGGGAACGTCCGGTCTCAATTGCATCCGTTGCGGTGCAAATTGCACGGGAACTTCATGGTGATCTGGAACGTTGTAAAGGTCTGTTGATCGGCGCTGGCGACATGGGGGAACTGACTGCCAAAAACCTGATCGAAGCCGGGTTAAATGATTTTACCTGTATCCATTCCTTTGAAGGACGCGCGAAAATGATTGCGCGCAATCTGGACTGTCATGCAGAAAGTTTTGACGCGCGTGACCGTTTGGCCAGTGAGGCCGACATCATTGTGACATCCATGAATAAGCGCTCACGCGTTGTTACGACAGAGATGGTGGCAGCTGCCTTAAAGGTGCGCAAAAACAAGCCGATCTTTTTAATTGATACGGGTATTCCTGGTGATGTGGACCCGGCTGTCAATGAGGTGGACGGGGCTTTCTTGTATGACTTGCACGATCTGGAACAAGTCGCTATGGAAGGCCGTGCATCACGTGAAGCAGAAGCGCGTGCTGCAAGTATTATTCTGGAAAAAGACCTGAATGAATTTTTTAAAGGCAAGGAAGAACGGGTTGCTGTCCCGCTCGTCAGCGCTTTACGGGAGCGTTTTGAAGCCGAACGCCAAAGTGTACTTGCCAGCCATGGACACGATGCGGATAAAGCAACGCGGTTGTTGATCAACCGTTTACTGCACATCCCCAGTGAAGAACTGCGTGCTTTGGCCGCGCTTGATCAAAAGAAAGAATGGGAACGCGCCAGTCAACTGGTCAATAAGCTGTTCCTGAAGGAGAAATAACGCGTGAGCTTTCAAGAAACACTAAGCCAAGTGGTCAATCGCCACGAAGAGCTAGCGGCATTGATGTCAGATTCTTCCGGGGTGGATGCGTCTGATTTTACCAAAATGTCCAAAGAATATGCTGAACTGACCCCTGTCGTAGAGGCTGTAAAAACTTTGCAGGCTGCACAAGAAGAAATCCAGGAATGTGCGCAAATGTTGACAGACAGTGAAACGGATGCGGATATGAAAGAACTGGCTGAAGCTGAATTTCATGATCTTAAAAAACGCATTCCTGAGTTGGAACGCGAAGTTCAACTGATGCTGTTGCCTAAGGATGAAGCGGATGAGAAAAACGCCATTCTTGAAATCCGTGCCGGAACAGGCGGGGATGAGGCTGCCCTTTTTGCAGCGGACTTGTATCGCATGTATCAACGCTATGCGGAACGTATGGGCTGGAAGTTTGAATTGCTCGACTGCAATGAAATCGGCATTGGTGGCTTTAAAGAGGTCACAGTCACTGTGACGGGTAAAAACGTCTTTGCACGCTTTAAATATGAATCTGGTGTGCACCGTGTACAACGTGTACCCGCAACGGAAAGCGGCGGACGGATCCATACATCAGCCGCCACCGTTGCGGTATTGCCGGAAGCTGAAGATGTGGATATCAAGATTGATACCAAGGATTTACGCATCGATACCTATCGTTCGCAAGGTGCTGGTGGCCAGCACGTTAACACCACTGATTCTGCAGTACGGGTCACGCATATTCCGACAGGTATTGTCACCCAATGTCAGGACAATAAGTCGCAGCATAAAAATAAAGAGCAGGCCATGAAAATGATGCGTGCTAAGCTTTATGATCATGAACGTCAGCAACTGGATGCAGAACGCGCGGCAGATCGTAAAAATCAGGTGGGTTCGGGCGATCGCTCTGAACGCATCCGCACATACAATTTCCCGCAAGGGCGTATTTCCGATCATCGCATCAATTTGACGCTCTATCGTTTGGAAGAAGTCATGCAAGGTGATCTGGATGAAGTGATTGATGCATTGATCAGTGAAGATCAGGCACAAAAGCTTGCTGAACTTTCCTGACCTTATTGCCCTTCATGCATAGTATTGCCAGCATCCTTGATCTTTGTATGACACGCTTGCAAAAAGCGGGGATTGATAATGTGCGTTTTGAGGCACGTCTGTTGATGTGCCATGTGCTCAAGGTCGATACCTCGATCTTGGTTGCTTATCCGGAACGCGATGTTTCATCTGAAGATTTTGTGCAAATAGAAAATCTGTTGCAACGGCGTGAACAACGCGAGCCCTTGTCGCAAATTTTAGGGGAGCGGGAATTTTGGAGCCTGCCCTTTAAGGTAAACAGGCATACATTGACCCCCCGTCCGGATAGCGAAACCTTGATCGAAGCAGTTTTGACTCATGTGCCTGATGTGGCGCAAAAACTATCTGTGCTTGATCTCGGGGTGGGCAGCGGCTGTTTATTGTTGTCGATTTTATCAGAATATAAAAACGCCACGGGCCTTGGCGTGGATATCAGCCCAGCCGCTTTGGATGTGGCCCTGCAAAATGCGCAGAATCTTGGCTTAGCTGCACGTTGTCATTTTCAACAAGGCAATTGGGCAGAAGGAATCGGCGGACCGTTTGATTTGATTTTGTCAAACCCGCCTTATATTCCTTTGCGTGATAAAGAAACATTGGACCCGGAAGTCAAAGACTATGAACCCGCAACGGCTTTGTTTAGCGGTGAAGATGGTTTAGAGGATTATCGTTGTTTGGCAGAAGTTTTGCCCCAACTTTTAAACAGTGATGGTTTGGCCGTTTTGGAACAGGGGATTGGGCAGGCCTTGGATGTGGCTGAGATTATGAGAAATCATGGTTTGATGGTGATTGATCAGCCAAAAGACCTCGCTGGGGTGGAACGTTGTACGGTTATTCGTAAAAAACTGTAAAAAAAGCTTGGAAAAGGTGTATTTTACCTATAGGTTGGATAAATAACGGACACATGAGTTACGCCGCTCGGGAAGAAAATATCTCTCGAGGCATTTTGAGAACGACTGCGGCTGGTGATTTTCCGTAAAATTAGCAAAGTATTCCAAAAATCGCACACAGCACGTATGTCGGGCAGGGTGATCAGTGTATGTTATGCACGTTTTTTGGAAGTTGGATTTACCTCTTTTATAAAATCAGGATCCATGAGACAAGGTTCCAATAATCAAACAAATCGTCGTGGACGTGGCCGGGGCCACAACCATAACACTCCTAGACGCCACAACAATGGTGGTGGTCATCGTAGTCAAAATTTTGACAGCAACGGTCCTCAAGGACGCATTCGCGGGACGGCAAAGCAGGTTTGCGATAAATATTTGCAACTTGCCAAAGATGCCATTTCTGCAGGTGATCGCCTTTTGGCGGAAAGCTTATTTCAGCATGCTGACCACTATGGTCGTATTGCAGCGCTCTATGCGCCGAAGCCGAAGCCGGAAGAGAATGAAAGTGAAAACGATTCAAACGAGACTTCAGATAACGAGAATTCAAATGATTCCGTGAATGTTGAAATCGAAAATGATGATGACACTTCTAAAGATCAAGTCGCTAAAGAAGAAAAAGCACCTGAAGAAAAGCCGAAACGTCGCGCACCAGCCGCACGTCGTGCACCGCGTAAACGTAAAAATGATGATGAGCCGAAATTGGGTGGTGGCAGCAATGCTGTTCCTGATTTTCTGGCACGTCCCGTTGATGTAGACAGTGGGGATGCAAAAGAGGCTTCAGCACAAGAAGCACCTGCTGCGCAAGACGATGGGGAAGAAAAACCCAAGCGCCGCACCCGTCGCACCACGACAACAACGCCACGTAAGACAACGACTCGTCGTAAGAAAGTCGCTGAAGATGATGGTGGTGATTCAGAAAAAGAGGCCAGCTAAGGGGCTGTTTTCTGAAAGTATCAGTATAGAAAAGAGGGCCGTTTGGTCCTCTTTTTTTTGTGCTCGTTGATTTGTCTGATTATTCAAAATCACTGAGGTAGGTGACAACCGCGTTGATGTCTTCTTTGGTCATTTTTGATGTGGTGTTTTTAATGACATGACCCATGGAACCGCCGAGGAAATCGCCTTCGGGAGTCATGCCCATACGCAAGGCCGTGAAGATATCCTGCTTCCCCCATTTTTTTGGCAGGGCGGGAACTTTATCTTTATCCACGCCTGTGGCGTTACCTGTGAATTTTCGACTATTGTCCAAAGCCCCGAACATATTGCGCGGTGTATGACATTCTCCGCAGTGGGAGGGGCCATTTACAATATAGGCGCCCCGGTTCCATTGTGCCGTTTTAGCTGGATTTGGTTGGAAAGGGGTATCGTCAAAAAACATCATTTTCCAGCCATACATCAAAAAACGCATGGAAAAGGGAAAGGACAGATCATGGTCCGGCACGACGTTTTTGATCGGCTCAACCGTATCAAGATAGGCTTTCAGATCAAGCAAATCATCGCGCGACATTTTGGTGTAAGAGGTATAGGGGAAGGCGGGATAATAGGGTTTTCCCTCCGGTGAAATGCCTTTGGTCATGGCCTGGATGAAGTCATCGTCACTCCAGCCGCCAATGCCACTGTCTTTATCGGGGGTGATGTTGGGGACATAGAATGTGCCGAATGGTGTTTTCAAGGCATGTCCACCGCCAAGGTTGGCATTGTCTTGTTTGGGTGTTTTGTGGCAAGAGACGCAACCGCCTATCTTCAGAATGTATTTTCCTTTTTCAGCATTACCGCTGGCAAGGGCGGGCAAGTTGAATAGAGAAAAGCACAGGAGACAGGCGGTAAAAAAACGCATCTTATAATCCATCAGACTCTAAAGTTTAGTCTTTTTTGTTGCGGAATTTGGTGTGACAGTTTTTGCAATTGCTGATCATTTTGTTGAAACCGTCGATCAGTTCAAATTCTTTGCCTGCTTTGGCCATAGCGGCTAATTTGGCAGAATCGGTTTCAAGGCTTTTCATCAGGCCTGCGAATTCGTCCCATTTTGCCCAAACTTCAATTTTTGCACCACTTTCTTTTGTATGGCTACCTTCTGGGAATTTTGTCACGGCTTCTTTTGCCGCGTTGGAAATGGTGGTGGCGGCCTCTTCAACGGCTTTGAGGTTCATTTCCGCAGAGCCCATGGCAATGGGGGCGATTGTTTTGGTATTTTTACCAATGCTCTTCATGAGATCCATGCGTTCTTTGACAACGCCGGTTGCCCCGTCATGGGCCATCAACGGTGATGATGAAAAAGCGATTGCACAAGCAACGGCACAGAGCAATTTTTTTGAAAACATTTTGAGCCTCTTGGAAGATGTTTTGGGATTTCTATAAAATAGAATGGAACTTTGACAGAAAATGAGCCCTTGCGCAACTAAGCCCCTGAGCCATATTTTAAAATAGTTAAACAAACCGACAGAGGTTTTCAATAAAGTTGCTTCTTAAGAAGGACGAAAGATTGAAAATTGTCGATTACTTACGAGGTTTGAGACCATGAATATTGAAAAATATACCGAGCGTGCGCAAGGATTTATCCAAGCGGCGCAACAATTTGCGCTGCGTGAAAATCATCAGCGCTTTACACCGGAACATCTTTTAAAAATCCTTCTTGATGATGATGAAGGCGGTGCATCCGGTTTGATTGAAGCTGCAGGCGGCAATCATAAGGCGGCGAAAAAAGCAACGGAACGTGCCATTGCAGCCATTCCAAAAGTGGAAGGCAGCGGTGCGGGTAATTTGTACCTTTCCAGCGAAATTGCCAAACTCTTCCAAGCTGCAGAAGATGCAGCCGATAAAGCAGGGGATGACTATGTCACCGCTGAAATGCTGTTGCTCGCCTGCGCATTGGCTTCCGGCACACCGGCTGCCAATGCCTTAAAAGAAGCTAAAGTGACACCGCAAGGGCTGAACAGTGCCATCAACGCTATGCGCAAAGGTCGTAAAGCAACTTCTGCCAATGCGGAGAATAATTTTGACGCTCTTAAAAAGTACGCCCGTGATTTAACGGCTGCGGCCTCAGAAGGGAAACTTGATCCGGTGATTGGTCGGGATGAAGAAATCCGGCGCACCATTCAGGTCCTGTCACGTCGTACCAAGAACAACCCTGTGCTGATTGGTGAACCCGGTGTGGGGAAAACAGCCATTACCGAAGGTTTGGCCATTCGGATTGTGCAAGGGGATGTGCCGGAATCTTTGGCAGACAAAAAGCTGCTGGTTCTTGACCTTGGTGCCCTTGTGGCCGGGGCGAAGTTTCGGGGTGAATTTGAAGAACGTCTGAAAGCCGTTTTAGAAGAAGTCTCGGCAGCAGCAGGGGAAATCGTCCTCTTCATTGATGAAATGCATACGCTTGTTGGAGCGGGTGCCTCAGAAGGGTCAATGGATGCTTCCAACCTTTTGAAACCAGCTTTGGCGCGCGGTGAATTGCATTGCATCGGTGCGACAACTTTGAATGAATACCGTAAATATGTGGAAAAAGATGCTGCCTTTGCGCGGCGCTTCCAACCGGTTTTCGTGTCTGAACCCACAGTCGAAGATACGGTTTCCATCTTGCGCGGGATTAAAGAAAAGTATGAATTGCACCATGGTGTGCGTATTACCGACAGCGCTTTGGTTGCCGCAGCCACACTGTCAAATCGTTATATCACAGACAGGTTCCTGCCGGATAAAGCCATTGATTTGATGGATGAGGCGGCATCACGTATGCGCATGGAAGTGGATTCCAAGCCGGAAGAAATTGATGAGCTTGACCGCCGTATCATTCAGTTGAAGATTGAACGCGAAGCCTTGAAAAAAGAAAAGGATCAGGCCTCGAAAGACCGTTTGGAAGATATTGTCAAAGAACTGGAAGATCTGGAGATTAAATCCGGGACATTGACCGCCAAATGGCGTGAAGAAAAAGAAGCCTTGGCTGATTCCACCATGGTGAAAGAACAGTTGGAACAAGCCCGCATAGATGTGGAGATTGCCCAACGCGAGGGTAAATTAGAAAAAGCCTCGCAACTTCTGTACGGTGAAATCCCAAAACTGGAGGCCAAGCTGGCGGAAGCCGACAGTCATCAAGAAGATGGCACCATGGAACAAGCCGTGGCGGATGAACATATCGCGTCTGTCGTATCACGTTGGACGGGTGTGCCTGTTGATAAACTGTTACAAGGCGAACGTGACAAGCTTGTCTTGATGGAAGAAAAACTGGGCAGCCGTGTGATCGGTCAAAAAGAAGCTTTGCAAGCGGTTTCCGATGCGGTGCGACGTTCACGCGCAGGCTTGCAAGACCCTAATCGCCCCATCGGGTCCTTCTTATTCATCGGCCCGACAGGTGTGGGGAAAACCGAATTGACCAAAGCCTTGGCAGAATTCATGTTCGATGATGAACAAGCCATGGTCCGTATCGACATGTCAGAATATATGGAAAAACATGCCGTTTCACGCTTGATTGGTGCCCCGCCAGGATATGTTGGTTATGAAGAAGGTGGTGCCTTGACCGAAGCCATTCGCAGACGTCCTTATCAGCTTGTTTTGTTTGATGAGATTGAAAAGGCGCACCCGGATGTCTTCAACGTCTTGTTGCAAGTGCTGGATGAAGGGCGCTTGACGGATGGTCAAGGGCGCACCGTGGACTTTAAGAATACCATTATCATCATGACCTCAAACTTGGGGGCTGAAATTTTGGCGGCTCAAGAAGAAGGATGTGATTCTTCTGAGGTTAGAAAAGAAGTCATGGAAATTGTTCAAGCCTCTTTCAGACCGGAATTTTACAATCGTTTGGATGAAATTATTCTCTTCCATCGCCTGTTCCGTGAACATATGGGTGGGATTGTGGATATCCAACTCAAACGAATGGAAAGCCTCTTGGTGGATCGCAAAATCCATCTTGATCTTGACCAAAAGGCTTTGGATTGGATGGCAAATGCGGGTTATGACCCGGCTTATGGGGCACGTCCGCTAAAACGGGTGATCCAGAAGTCATTGAAAAACCCGTTGGCCGTTATGATGCTGGAAGGTCGTGTACAAGATGGAGATGAAGTCCATCTGAGTGCCAACGATCAAGGCCTAACCATCAACGGCGTTTCCGTGGAAGATCTTTAACATAGCTTATTGGGCCGTCTTCGATGTTGCTTCGAAGGCGGCCTTTTTTCCTAAAAGCTTGGTGTTATAAAGTTCGGTTATTTTTGCAATGTGATGTACGGGAGCCCATCTTAGCAAAAGGTTGAGATAGCTTTCTTTTTTCATTTCTTCATCAAGAATATCGTTTACCCGGGCAATGACTTTTTGTCCCCAGGGTGTTTTGGGACACGCCACATAAGACAGGATATTGCGCGTGTCTTCTTTAAGAGCTACGCTGGCAAAATCGTTCGGGTCTAAGTTTAGTTCATGAACCCAATAGGGAATCCTGTTGGGAAAGTCGATCATAAAGTCGGCACGTTTTGCAGCCAGCAGACGAAAGACATATGTGGTTGAACCGGTATGGCGTTGAACCAGGCCTCTATGTTCGTATTCTTTAATGATTGGATTGATTTTGTCGCTATAAAAGCGAATGCTATTGGTTTCCAGTCTGAGATTATATGTGCCAAACAGGTCATTCAGAGAGACAGCATCTTTAAATTTTAGGTCTTCTATTGTTTCTTTGCGCATCAGCGCTTCGACCCCAGGGAAAATCACCGCCGGTTTTGAGAAGGTCATATACTCTTCCCGTTCTTTGCTTTTAAACAGATACCCGGTGCAGATATTGCGCCCTTGTTTGGCATAAACTAAAAACCGTTTATAGGGCAATTCTTGAACCTGATGTTGGTATTCTGGCATTTTATTGATCAACAGGTTCCTAATCCCATCGACGATTCCGCTGCCTTTGGCGGTACCGTTTGTGATGGTGAGTGGCGGTGCATCAAACGTTTGCCAGGTGAGGGTGGATGCAGGCAAATTTTGAAGAAAGTCTTGTGCGTTTACATTCTGTAACCAGAACAATGTCGCAATGAATAAAATATATTTCACAGTTAGCCTTATGTGGATCAAGAGTGACGCGTGTTTCTATTTTTGTCTTTTTTTGTCATTATGTTTTATAGGGGTTAATATGTCCTTTATTTGCTGTGACCGCTATCACTTATCAACCTGCCCTCATTTTGTTATAATGTAGTTTAATGATCGAGAGGTTTATGAAACATGGTTGATGGCATCTCCCCATTAAATGCCGCCCAAAAAAGCACGTTGCAAACAACGCAACGCTTGAACAGGATCAGGACGGACAGCGCAAATCACATTGCAACGGGTCTGCGCGTCAATCGGGTGAGCGATAATCCAGTCGATTTTTATCGGGCGAAAGCTTTAAGTGATCGTGTCGGCGATTTGGGGGGCATCAAAGGAAATATCCAAGTTAGCCAAAGTACCCTGCAAGCAAGCAATGTTGGCCTTGAAGCGGTTCAAGATTTTGCGAAACAATTGATCGGTATTGCAAATTTGGCAAAAACAGCACAAACAGCGCAAGATCGAGAGGCTCTGGTCCAACAGTTTAATCAAGTGAATGCACAAATTGACAATCTGGTTAAGGATACGTCTTTTTTAGGGCGCAATTTGCTCTCTTCTCCTGCGGGGCAATTGTCCACTCAGGTTGGTGATGGCACGAATTCAGTCTTGTTGACTCAAGGTAATGACAGCACGGTCAATGCTTTGGGGATTGGTGATGCGGCTGCGTCCTATAATGGATTCGCAACTTTGAGCGATATCAACACAGCAATTTCTGATGTTAATGGCGCTATTGCAACGGCACGCTCAAGTCAAGGGGCCTATACAACTGACCTCTCCATTTTAAATACGCGTGAAAACTTCACAGAAGCGTTAAGCAATACGCTACAACAAGGTGTGGACCAATTGGTGAATGCCGATTTGCATGAAGAAGCGGCGGTACAATTGGCAGCACAGGTGCGCAGCGACCTCTCTTTCCAAGGCCAAAAGATTTTGGCTCAGGGCGACAGTCTTCTCATGGGCCTATTTCAATAATGCATAAAGGTTATGCGGCATATGGAAAAACCCATAAGTCGAGTTTAAAAGGCCGTGCTTTAGAAGGTGAAGCTTTCATGAAAGCCGCCAATATGTTGATCAATGCACAAAGCCTTCCAGAAAATAAACGAATGTTGGGTGAAGCGTTGCAATATACCCAGAAGCTTTGGACAATTGTTCAGGCTGACTTGAAATCATCGGCCAACACCCTGGATGATGCGATGAAATCCAATCTGTTGTCCCTCAGTCTTTATGTGGATCGTACGTGTTATGAGATCATCAAAAAACCCCATCAGCCAAGGCTTCAGGGGCTTATTGATGTAAATAAGAATGTGGCAGCCGGCTTGTTAAACCGGGATTAAAACAGGCTTATTCGGCACTGGCTACACGGCTGATGGACGTGATGGGTGATAAGGCCGCATATTGTTCATCATAGTGTTGTTTAAGCTGGGTAAATTGTACCAATTCTTGTCCGGTGAGTTTTTTACCGGATGGCATGCGTACGCGCATGGGATTGACCTTGTGACCGCTGCGAATGATTTCATAATGCAGGTGTGGTCCGGTGGAACGTCCCGTTGTGCCCACATAGCCAATAATATCGCCTTGTTTAACGCGTTTTCCCTTATACATGCCTTGTTTAAAGCCACGCATATGGGCATAAGCCGTTTGATAATCTGAATTGTGGCGAATGCGGATGTATTTGCCGTAGCCGCCTTTGCGTCCTGCATAATCAATCACGCCGTCACCGGCAGCAAAAATTGGTGTTCCGCGTGGTGCGGCAAAATCGATACCCGTGTGCATTTTGGAATAGCCCAAAATCGGGTGTTTGCGTTTACCAAAACCAGAAGACAAACGCGCGCCATTGATGGGTGTACGCATCAGCGCTTTTTGGGCACTTTGACCTTTGTCGTTATAGTAGGCGACGTGACCGCTTTTATCTTTATAGCGATAGATCGGCAGATCAACGCCACTTAAAGACAGGTTGGCATATTCGATATTACCAATTTTACGACGTTTGCCGTCTTTGGTGGCAACCTCTTCATACATGATCTCAAAACGGTCACCCTTTTGAATGTCACGTTGGAAATCTACGTCAAAAGAATAGGCAAAGATAAATTCCATTAAGACAGCGGGGTCCAAGCCAGCTTTGGAGGCGGCGACATAGAGGCTGCTGTCGATGGTTCCTTCAGCACGACGCAGCGTGGTGACCAATGCTTGCTTTTCTTCATGGGCAGTATAATCGCCGTCGCTGCTGCGTGTGACAAATAAATCCTTATTAAAACCTGTTTTAAGGCTCAGTTCTTCAAAGGTATGTGGCATATCTTCATGGCGTCCGGGTTGGAACTTGACCTGAATCTGTTGTCCAACACGCAGGCGGCGCGGGTCATAAGCATCGCGCATGGCTTCAATTGCCGTATAGGCATCGCCACGGTTGATGCCTGCGTTAAGCAGAATTTCCATCAGCGTGTCGCCGCTGCCCACTTTTAAAGTGCGCGTATAAGGGTCGGGCATACGTTTGCTTGGTTCACTTGCCGGGCCATTTTGGATCGCCGCTTCAGCAGTGGTCCCGACACTCACACCCAATTGTTCACGCGTGTGGGGGGCGCTTAAAGATGTGTCTGTGCGAAATGCCATCTCTTCATTGTTGGGCAGGTCCAGCATAAACAAGCCGCCAGCAATCAATGTGGAAGAAATGATGGCCGTCAACGGTAAGCGGCGGCGTATCATATGTCGAAATCCCCTATGTGCATAATCTGTCATTTTACCCGGCAGTTGTTTAGCTCTACCGTTGTCGCTACTATATATAAAAATAAATAAGAAGGGACAATGATGGTAGAGCGTGTTTATGTCAAGTGGATTCGAGTGTTTGAATCCTTGGCTTTCAGTATAAGCAGCCGTTTATTAAGGAAGAGTTTCCAAGGCTGATTTTTTTATAGCGGGTTCATGTCCTTTGCTTGATTCCATCGGTTTTTATAAACGCAAGAGGCGATTTGGGGCTGTTTTAACGATTTGTTAAATAAGTTGGCAAGGCCTTTCGGTAGCGTAACGAAGAAAAATAAACAATTAAATCAATAACTTATTTAGAAAAATGACAGTTTTGTAATTTTTTTTCAAAAAAGGTGTTTACATGCAGGGCCGACATCTTTAGAAACCCGCTTCACCGAACGGGGCACGCCCTACACGGTCTAACGAAGACAAGTTCTTCATTAGCGCTCTTTTACAAGTAAATAAGACCGAAAGAGATACGCAGGCGGCGGATTGTTGTTTGACTATCTTGGATGGACGAACTCATGAAGTTTGTACTGGTATTTCTTTCAAGACAACACACCAAAT
>JABXIC010000268.1 GCA_013373265.1 Methylocystaceae bacterium
CACGACCATGTCTTCGCGTTGGATCAAGTCCTCGATATCATGTTCAAATTCAGCTTCCTGAATCTCAGAACGGCGCGGTGTTGCAAACTGTGTGCGCATATCAATCAATTCGTTACGCATCAACGTCATCAGCTTTTCACGAGAGCGCAAGATCGACAGATATTCTTCAATCTCAACACCCAGCTCGCGCAAATCATTGGCAATTTTGTCGCGTTCAAGTCCGGTCAGACGATGTAGACGCAAATCCAAAATGGCCTTGGCCTGAATTTCCGATAATTTATATTTGCCATCAACAACCTGTCTGTCAGGTTCATCCAGCAATTCAATCAACGGGACCACTTCACCAGCTTCCCAGGCACGTTCCATCAATTCGGTACGTGCGATTTGCGGGTCTTGAGCTTCGCGGATCAGTTTGATCACTTCATCAATATTCACAACGGCAACAGCAAGACCAGCCAAAACGTGCGCTTTATCACGCGCTTTGCCAAGTTCATAGATGGTACGTCGTGTGATAACTTCTTCACGGAATTCAATGAACGCCTGCAAAACCTGTTTCAGGTTCATCAGTTCCGGTCGGCCCTTGTTCAACGCCAACATATTCACGCCAAAGCTGGTTTGCAAAGCCGTGAATTTAAAGAGCTGATTCAGCACGATTTCCGGATGGTGACCTTTTTTGATTTCGACAACAACGCGTACACCCTGTCTGTCAGATTCATCACGTAGGTCTGAAATGCCTTCAATTTTCTTATCGCGCACCAAGATCGCCATGTTTTCAATCATGCGCGCCTTGTTTACCTGATAAGGGATTTCAGTAATGATAATCGCCATGCGGTCTTTGCGAATTTCTTCAATCTCGGTCTTGCCACGCATCACGACAGAACCGCGCCCTGTATGGAACGCTGAACGCAAACCCGTTTGACCAAGAATAATCCCGCCTGTCGGGAAATCCGGTCCAAAGACATAATCACGGATCAAATCATCAATCGTCAGGGTCGGATCGTCAATCAAAGCACAGCAAGCGTCAATTAATTCCCCCAAGTTATGCGGTGGAATATTGGTCGCCATACCGACCGCGATACCGCCAGCGCCATTGACAAGCAAGTTGGGATACTGCGCAGGCAGGACACTTGGTTCAACAGTTGTGTCGTCGTAGTTGGCTTTAAAATCAACCGTTTCTTTATCGATATCGGCAATAAGGTTATGGGCTGCCTTATCCATACGGGCTTCGGTATAACGCATCGCCGCGGGGGGATCGCCATCCATGGAACCAAAGTTCCCTTGCCCGTCGATCAACGGCAGGCGCATGGAAAAGTTCTGCGCCATGCGGACCATAGCATCATAAATCGCGCTGTCACCATGGGGGTGATATTTACCCATGACGTCACCGACAATACGTGCCGATTTACGATATGGCTTGTTATACTCGTAACCACTTTCTTTCATGGCATAGAGAATTCTACGGTGAACCGGTTTCAACCCATCGCGTACGTCGGGCAGCGCACGAGATACGATGACGCTCATCGCGTAATCAAGGTAACTGCTGCGCATTTCGTCTACGATGGAAACCGGGGCGATATCGATGCCTGATGGCGTTTGTTCGTTGTCGCTTGTCAAGTGACTTACCTAATCTGTTAATTCTCAGTTTGAGTAGACGATAAGTCATTTCCTAAAAAGGAAAAACCTCGTCTTGTTATTTGGGTGAAAGGTATAGCAATTTTCAAATTCAACAACAACAAAACTATGCGCTTTTCACAAAAGAAAAACGGCCCGTTTCCCAAGAGGGCGGGCCGTTTTTACTTTTCATCAGGTTTGACCTTATATAAAAGCCGTAAGAACGAAGTAAATCATCGCTGCCAAAGCTGCCGACATCGGCACAGTTATGAGCCATGCGGCCACAATTGTGGAAAGATGCTGACGTCGCACCAATTTGCGACGGCGTGCTTTTTCCTGTTTTTTCTGTAGTCGTTCCAAAGCTTCAGCCCGACCAGTGTCTTCACCTGGCCCGCTCGGTGGCGGCAAAACACGTTCCAAACGTTCTTTACTTTTTTTATTGGCAAGAAATTCACGAAAGAATCCGACACCAAACACACCGCCAACCGCAATATGAGTGGAACTGACAGGTAAGCCGAACGTTGAAGCAATAATCACTGTAATCGCTGCTGACAAGGCCACACAATAGGCACGTGCACGGTCAAGCTTGGTGATCTTTTCCCCAACCGTGCGCACCAGCTTGGGACCAAACAACATAAGACCCGCTGCAATCCCCAAGGCCCCCACAATCAAAATCCAAATGGGTAAACCGACATGACCAGTCATATCAGCCCCACTGGCAACACCAACAACTGCAGCCAAAGGCCCAACCGCATTGGCCACATCATTTGCGCCATGGGCAAAAGACAGTAGAGCTGCTGAAAATATAAGAGGAATGGTAAAGAGATCACTCACCGCCCGACGGCGATTTTCAATGGTGCGGGCTGCTTTTGCAACAATCGGCTTAACAAGAAACCATGTCCCCAAAAAGAAAGAAATGCCGATCAGAATAATCACTTGACCACTGGGCTTCCACAGATGCTTCAACCCTTTCATGGTCAGATACATGGCAAAGGCGCCGGACATGATCCCCACAAGGATGGGAATCCATTTTTTAGCCGCCGTAACTTTATCTTCTTTAAACATGATCTGAAATTTTATAATTGCCAGAAAGAGGGCTGCAATGACGCCGCCTAAGGCGGGTGAGATCACCCAGCTGGCCGC
>JABXIC010000148.1 GCA_013373265.1 Methylocystaceae bacterium
CCGATCCTTCTTGGTATCACGAAGGCATCTTTGCAGACGCAATCTTTCATCTCCGCAGCATCTTTCCAAGAAACCACCCGCGTTCTTACCGAAGCGGCCGTTTCTGGCAAGAAAGATTACCTGTTGGGTCTGAAAGAAAACGTCATCGTAGGTCGTTTGATCCCGGCTGGTACGGGTGCTTACATGAGCAAAGTGCGTCATATTGCTGCAGAGCGTGATCGTGAAGCTGGCTATGTGCCGGAACGCGAACAAGCTGCACAAGCTGCCGCAACAGCTCAGGCCGCAGCAGAAGCCGCACATGCGGCGGCTCTGCCAAGTGCTGAAGAAGCGACTGTCGAATAAGACAGAACGTTTTATCCAAAAGAAAAGCCGTGCAAATTTTGCACGGCTTTTTTTGTTGTGAATTTGGATGCTTCTATCTCTTTGGGATAGAGCAATTGTAGAATTTACATATTGTTTGAATGGATATAATATTTTTGAATGGCTCAAAATATTATATTAGTAAAATATTCGGCCTTTAAATAATAAAAAAATAAAACGGCGAGGAACATAAATGCAATTATACGGAAACCCCGTTCTTACCGGGGTGGAAAGGTTTTTTGATCCTGATGAAGTCATCGTATCAAAAACCGATACCAAAGGAATCATCACCTATGCCAACCGGACGTTTGGTAGGCTGGCAGGAATTTCACCGCTGGATGCTGTTGGCAAACCACACAACCTGATCCGTCACCCTGCCATGCCAAGGTGCGTTTTTAAATTATTGTGGGATGTTATTTCTACCGGAGAAGAAATTTTTGCATATGTGATCAATCGCTCTCTAAATGGAGATCATTACTGGGTCCTTGCCCATGTGACGCCAAGTTTTGATCAGGCCGGGCAGATCATCGGATATCATAGCAATAGACGTGTTCCGAAACGCGAAGTTGTAAATGACGTCATCATGCCGCTTTATGAAGCCTTGCTGAAGCTTGAACAAAGTTATGAATCGCCCAAGGAAGGCTTGCAGGCTGGCTTTGACCATGCGTTAAAAGTTATTGGCGATACGGGTATGGAATATAATCGCTTTATCACATCGTTGGGAGAATGATTATGATGGGAAAAAATAATCAAATCCGCAACGCGGTTGCGCAATTGAAACAGGTTTTGGCAGGTGATCTTGAGGTGCGCATCAGTGATATTCGGGGAAATAGCGATCTGGATGAGTTGCTTTATCTGATCAATGATGTCATTGACCGCAGTGACGCTTATGTGCGTGAAGCTGCGGCCTGTACCGAGCATGTTGCTAAAAACAAATATTGGCGCAAGATTGCTATGACAGGCATGTTGGGGGATTACAAAACCGCCAGCCAAAAGGTTAATACGGCTGTGGATGCCATGGCGCAAAAAGTAAATGACTTTGCAGGTGTTCTGGATGAATTTGAAGACCATGTGATTGCAGTTGCCAATACGGTCTCCAACACATCAGAACAGGTTGAGGATGCGGCAACCGGCATGGAACGTATTGCCCATAGCACATCGGAAAACTCGACGGCTGTTTCTGCGGCGGCACAGCAGGCGACGGCGAACATTCAAACTGTCTTTGAAGCATCGCAACAACTGACGGCTTCCATTGGTGAAATCAGTACGCAAATGGCAAGTATGTCTTCCATGACACAGGAAGCCCAAGATGACAGTCATAAAGTGAATAATGATGTGCAACATTTGGTCCGTACCTCAGATGGCATTGCACAAGTCATCAAGTTGATCCGGGATATTTCTGCGCAAACAAATATGTTGGCGTTGAATGCAACGATTGAAGCTGCACGGGCAGGGGAGGCTGGTAAAGGATTTGCCGTTGTGGCAACGGAAGTTAAAAATCTGGCCAATCAGACGTCACAGGCCACGGATAGTATTGAAGAACAAGTCATTGCTATTCAACAGGCAACGGATGGTGCTGTGGATGCGATCAGTAATATTGCCCATAAGGTTGATCTCATCGCCCAAGCAAATACCACTGTTTTTGAGGCCGTGGAGAAACAAACAGCTGCGACCAATGAAATTACGCATAACCTTGAACAAGCGAGTGGTGGTATGAACGATGTTAATACCCGTATCAGTGATGTCGCTGATGGCGCAGGTAAAGCGGGGCAGGGGGCAGAACTGGTTTTGAAAAAGTCAGAAAGCCTTTTGACACAATCCCATTCTCTACATGATAGCGTTGAAACCTTTATGCATAAAGCACGCGCTGTTCTGTAAGATTAAGTCTTAGGTGCTTTATTCAGCTTTTTTCTCAATCCATTGCCCCGCCTTTTGAACATCCTTGCCGACACCTTCCATTGTGTTACAAGCGGTGGTGAGGCCAAGTAAGGCAATGGAAAATAAAAGGGCGCAGAATGATTTTGTCATTTTCTTCATGAATATGTCCTCATGGGGTAGCTTATCTTATTGATTAAAGTAGTTAATTAAAAAGAAAAATCAAGTATGTCATTTTTTATAGCCATAAATAAAATATGGTTTTATACAATGCGGAGATGGCGTATTCAGACTAGGAAAAATTAATGCTTGAGAAAGATAAAATTATTGATCGTTATGTGAGTTTTGATGGGATTGAATGTGATAAAAATGCAGAAATCCTGATGGAATATATTGAACGTTTGGCCACAGGCCCGGCGAAAGATAATAAGTATTGGCAATTTTTTATGACCAAAATTGAAAAAAGCCGGGCAGGGGACACAGGTGTAGGTGATGCGCTCTTTCTTGTACATGCCAACATAAATGTCATTCGGGAATTGTTTGAAGAATACGAGGACGAGATCGCATTGGAATTGCTTGAAAAGGTCGAGATGGAGTGTTGCTGATATTCATGACGAAGCACCCCGTTTAACGTGGCGATAGTTTCCCTTGACATTATCTCAAATATCCATAGTATGCGCGGCCTATTGAGTTGTGGATTCTGTTCTTTTTTTAATAAAAGTCTCAGGGTTCATATTGTTGTAACAGGAACGTTATAGCATCCGCGAAATTCAACTGACGCAAAGGTCCGCCTGAGCGTTGGCTTTTGTTTGTTTTAAGCGCGCTGTGACGTTGCGAGTGTGTCAAGGAATACACTGCATTATGCCTACTATTAATCAACTGATCCGCAAGCCGCGTAAACCGAAACCGGTTCGCAACATGGTTCCGGCTATGGAAGCTTGCCCGCAAAAACGTGGCGTTTGTACGCGCGTTTACACCACTACCCCTAAGAAGCCGAACTCTGCCTTGCGTAAAGTTGCTCGTGTGCGCTTGACCAATGGTTATGAGGTGACTTCATACATTCCGGGTGAAGGCCATAACTTGCAAGAGCACTCTGTCGTGATGATCCGCGGCGGCCGTGTGAAGGATTTGCCGGGTGTGCGTTACCACATCATTCGCGGTACCCTCGATACGCAGGGTGTCAAAGACCGTAAACAGCGTCGTTCGAAATACGG
>JABXIC010000080.1 GCA_013373265.1 Methylocystaceae bacterium
ACCTTTGTCTATAGCCGCCTGAATATGGACCGCGAACTACCGGTCATGCGCGCCTGTGGCATGAGCAATTGGTCCATCTCCAAAGGGGCCTTGATCTTAACGGCACTTGTAATGATGGCATCCTATGCGCTGAATTTATATCTAGTGCCGAAATCCTACCAGCTGTTTCGCGAACTGCAATGGGAACTGCGTCACAGTATGTCACATTTACTGTTGCGCGAAGGTACGTTTAACGAACTGAGCTCCACCGTCACCGTCTATGTGCGTGAACGCACACAAGAAGGCCAGCTCTTAGGGATTCTCGTTCATGATGAAACGGACCCGCAACGCCCGGTGACCTTGATGGCAGAACGCGGGGCCCTGGTCGAAGTCGACGGGTCCGCCCGCGTCATTATGTTTGACGGCAACCGTCAGGTGGTGGAACGCGCCACCCACAAGTTTTCTATGCTCTATTTTGATCGCTACACCCATGAAGTGCCGATTAAACAAAATGACACCTCTGATCGTGTCCCCGAAGCCCGTGAATTGATGGTGCCTGAATTGCTGCACCCCGAAACGACCAAAGGCCTGGACCCCCATGATTTCGGCAAACATATTGTTGAAGGCCATCAACGCATGCTTTCCCCCTTCTTGTGTGTGTCCAATGCACTTGCAGCCCTCATGTTTTTAACCGCCGGACAATTTAGCCGACGCGGACAGGCCAGACGCATTTTATTGGCAATCTCTGGGGTGATCTTATTGCAAATTGCCTCCTTGGGCATTGCCAATGTCGCGGCCAAAAACATCGACCTGTTACCCCTTCTTTATATCGCGACTTTGGTGCCGATTCCGGTCAGTAGTTTCTTTATGACGTGGCATCCGAAACAAAACCCCAAACGAGTTGCGCGCGAAATTGAATTCGCCGCACAGGCTGAAAGGTAGGAGGATCATATAATGCGTCTTGCCCCTACACTTTCCCTTTATATCGGGCGCCATTTCCTAACCCATTTTGCCATCTTGATGTTGGTGTTTTTAGGATTGATCTATTTGATCGATTCCATTGAACTTCTGCGCAGAGCTTCCAGTAAGGAAAACGTCACCGCCTTCCTTGTTTTGCAAATGGCTTTGTTAAAATTACCGCACTTGGGGCAAGAAACCTTTCCTTTTGCCGTTCTGTTTGCGGGCATGTCTGCCTTTAGCCGCCTGACCAAATCCCATGAACTGGTTGTCACCCGTGCTGCGGGCATATCGGCATGGCGCTTTATGGCCCCTGCCATTCTGGTCGCCTTCTTGCTGGGTGTTTTCCAAGTTATGGTGATTAATCCTTTGGGATCGGCATCCCTCAGTGCATTTGAGAATCTGGAAAACAAATACCTCAGTGGTAAATCCAGTTTGCTGACACTTTCTGCCAATGGGTTATGGTTGCGTCAAAGCAATCTTGATGGACAATCTGTTTTACATTCACGCCATGTCTTGCAACAAGGTGAACATGTTGACCTCAATGATGTCTCTATTTTTGTTTACAAAGACGCCGATAATTTTTCTCATCGCATAGAAGCCAACCGCGCCTCGTTAGAAGATGGATTCTGGCACCTTTACGATGTGCAAGTTCATGTTTCAGAACAACCGACCGAATTTGATGACGAGCTTTGGTTTGAAACGGATCTAACCCTCAATAAAATTCAAGATAGTTTTTCACCACCGGAGACCATGTCCTTTTGGTCCCTTCCCGGTTTTATTAAAACAATGGAAAAAGCAGGGTTTAACGCGAAACGCCATAAACTGCATTTCAACAGTTTACTTGCCACCCCGTTTTTACTGTCAGCCATGGTTTTATTGGCCGCGACATTTACCCTACGTCATACCAGAAAAGGCGGAACAACCTTTGTGGTCGCCGCAGGTATGATGACGGGGTTTGTCCTGTATTTCTTTTCCGACATCGCAATCGCACTTGCCTTATCCGGCAACATTCCAGTCTTGCTTGCCGCATGGGCACCTGCATGTATTTGTCTATTGCTGGGCAGTGCCATGATTTTGCATATGGAAGATGGCTAAGGCACTATACTTTTTCTGAAATCCGTATACATTATGCAAACGCAACAACTATAAAACTGAAATGTTATGTTCTCTGCCTTCTGTCTTAAAAAACCGCTCATCGCTCTTTGCCTAACGGTTGCACTGTGCATACCCTCAATTGCGCAGGCACAAACCACCATGCGCATCGCCGCAGTGGTCAATGATGATATCATTTCAGCACATGATTTAGCACAACGCATTCGCTTGACAATCATCACAGCCAGATTGCCTGATACGGCACAAAACAGGAGACGTTTGGCACCAAGCATTTTAAAAACAATGATTGATGAACGTTTGAAGGCGCAGCAAACTGAAAAAGACGGCATTGAAGTCTCAGAAGAAAAAGTCAACAATGGTTTGGCGGGTTATGCAAAGTCACTAAACATTCCACCGAACAAGCTTGATGCTTTCTTAAAACAAATTGGTGTGGACCGAGAAGTCTTGGCCGAACAGGCCAGAGCTGAAATAGGTTGGGCGTCTACATTAATTCGCAATGCAGGTGACCGCATCAAAGTGACCGATAAAGAAGTCACCGCCGCGTTGGAAGAACTCAATGCAAATAAAGGTAAACCTGAATATAAATATGCAGAAATCTATCTCCCCGTTGAAACACCCGCCAAAGATAACGACGCCAAGGATATGGCTAATCGCCTGATTAACCATATTAATGCAGGCGCTTCTTTTAGCGCACTCGCACGTGATTTCTCACAAAGTCCCTCTGCTGTAAAAGGCGGGGAATTGGGCTGGGTTCAATCTGGCGCGATCGAGCCGATCATTGAAAAAACCTTGGCACAGCTGCCATTGGGCGGTTATTCCAACCCCATTCGCACAGCTGCAGGCTACCACCTCTTACACTTGCAAGACAAACGTATTGCCGGCGCAGAAGAACGCGATGAAATCCTCAATATCGCACAAGTTATTCTCCCCCTGCAAAAAACACCACAGGGCGACAATAAAGATATAAAACTTGCACAAGCACGTTCAATCGCAATGCAAGCTACCAGCTGCGAGAGTCTGGTTGACGTAGGAAAAAGCGCTGAAGGTGCGAAAGCCGGAAAATTAGATAATTTGAAACTTTCGCAAACACCACCAATGATTAGGCAAAGTCTCGCAACGGTCAACAAAGGGCAACTCGTCATACAAGAAGATCCGAAAGGCGCCATTCTCGTCCTGATGGTTTGTGACCGCCAAAAAGTTGCCCCTACGCCAGAAATCGCAAAACGCAAAGAAATCCGTCAACGTTTACGCATGGAAAAGATCGCACGCGAAGAAACCCGTCAATTACAACAACTTCGTCGCGCCGCTTTTGTGGATATTCGTTTATGATCGCACCGCTTGCGATAACCATGGGGGAACCCGCCGGTATTGGGGGCGAAATAACATTAAAAGCCTGGCGTGACCATCGTCATGACCTGCCAACCTTTTTTATTATCGACAGTGCAGAACGCCTTGCCCATTTAGCGACAAAGCTTAATTGGACAATTCCCATCTGCCCAATCGACACCCCCGCACAAGCCCATGACGCCTTTCAAGATGCCCTACCTGTGTTGGATCACCCTGTCACAGCAGGACAGGTCGGTGTTTTATCCAAACACACGGGCAAATCCGTTATCTCTTCCATAGAGCGCGCCGTTAAGCTGGTGCAATCGGGCGAAGCAAGTGCTGTCGTTACCAACCCCATCCATAAAAACGCCTTGCACAATGATGGGTTTTCCTTTCCCGGTCATACAGAATTCTTAGCGAACCTTGCAGGTATTTCCACGCCACCGATCATGATGCTGGCCTGTGATGATTTACGCGTCGTGCCCTTGACGATTCATATATCATTGCAACAAGCCATCAACCAATTAAGTGAAGAGCTGATCGTTGAAAAATGTTTAATTACCGCGCGTTCGCTGACAGAACGCACTGGCATTAAGAACCCGCGTTTGGCATTGGCCGGACTTAACCCACATGCCGGTGAAAATGGCGATATGGGCCGTGAAGAGATTGATATTATCACCCCTGCCATTAAACGATTACAGGCTCTTGGCATTGATGCCATCGGGCCACTTCCACCAGACACGATGTTCCACAAAGAAGCCCGTGCGGCCTACGATGTCGCCATGTGTATGTATCATGATCAAGGGCTTATCCCGATCAAGACACTTGCCTTTGACCTAGGCGTCAATGTTACCTTGGGGTTACCTTTTATCAGAACATCGCCCGACCATGGTACCGCACTGGATATTGCAGGCAGTGGCATTGCCAGTGAAAACAGCTTATGTGCCGCTATAAAAATGGCAGGCGACATGGCAAAAAGACAAGAAGACACATCAAAATGACCACCGACAATTTACCGCCGCTGCGTGATGTTATTGCCAAATACGACCTTGCTGCAAAAAAATCTTTAGGCCAGCACTTTTTACTAGATTTAAACCTGACCGGACGTGTGGCGCGTGCCGCAGGTGACCTGAGCCAATGCACTGTCATAGAAATCGGCCCCGGCCCCGGTGGCCTAACGCGTGCGCTATTGTCCGAAGGGGCAAAGAAAGTCATCGCGATTGAACGTGATCGCCGACCTATCGCCGCTTTACAAGAAATTGCCGCCGCCTACCCGGGGCGCCTTGAAATCATTGAAGGGGATGCGTTGGAAATTGATCCGGCAAGTTTATGTGACGGCCCGCGTAAAATCATTGCCAACCTGCCTTATAATATTTCCACCCAACTGGTTTTGAATTGGCTGAACACCATCACCGAATACGAATGCCTGACGCTGATGTTTCAAAAAGAAGTTGCTGACCGCTTGGCCGCTGCGCCCAGAACAAAAGATTACGGGCGACTTTCTGTGTTGACCCAATGGCTTTGTGATGTGCGGATTAATTTTAACATCAAACCGACCGCCTTCACCCCACCGCCTAAGGTCATGTCCAGTGTTGCGACCTTAATACCACGTGCACAGCCCCTTGTTGACATTGAACAAAGCAAGCTTGAACGTGTCACCCAAGCTGCCTTTGGTCAACGCCGTAAAATGTTACGCGCCAGCTTAAAAACGCTTGGTGTTAATGGGGAAGAGCTTGCCCTCAAGGCCGGGCTGGAACCGACAAAGCGTGCGGAAGAACTATCGGTAGAAGACTTTTGCGCTCTGGTAAAAGCCTTAGCCCCTTAATCTTTGCAAAAAGCCTGTAGGCTTTCCAAGTTTTCAACACGCAGTCTATCTTTTTCACAAATAACACCAATTTCTTTTAAACGTCCCAACGCACGTGACAAGCTTTCCGGCTTCATCCCGACCCGTGCCGCAATCAGGTTTTTACTATAAGGTAAAACCACATCTTGGCCTTGTGCATCCCCCACCAAAGACAAAAAAAAGACGCCCAGCCTTTGCGCAGGTGAATGGGTTTTTAAATGTATGATTTCATTTTGCAAAGACCGATATCGACGTGCCATTTGTGTGGTTATTTTTTGACACATTTCTTTATTTTCTTGTAACACGCGTAAGAAAGATGGTCCCTCCACTTGAATCAAACGAGACGCCGATGTCGTTTCTCCATTGACGGGGAAACGCGCTGAAGCAAACATAGCCGCTTCAGCAAAGCTACTTTGTGCACCATATATTTCAATGATGCTTTCTTCACCTTCTTCATTGGTGAGGAACAGTTTCACACGCCCTTCCAAAATGACATAAAATTTATCAGCGACATCACCTTGAGAAAACAGCAAACGGCCTTTTGGGGTTTCAATAACACTGCTATGGTTTAACAGATTGGATATGTCATCTATGCTCAAGCCTTCAAAAAAAGGAACTTTACAAACCTTTTTCAAGTCGTTTGCAGACAAGCTTTTAGACATCGACGTCATCCTCCCCACAGTAGTGTCTGAGTACCTGAACATCAGTCAATATGACTGAAGCCCCCTTCGTTTGAACACCAAGAGGCTTTAACTTCGCAAAGGCACGTGAAAGGCTTTCCGGTTTCATCGATAAACGTGCCGCCATTAACCGTTTATCAAATGGTAATTCAATCTCTATAACTTCATCACTCTCTTGAGTGCGGCCCAAAAGAAATGTGCCCAATCGGATCGCTGTATTTTTTAATTTCAGATCGTTGATTTCTTTTACCGCTAGGCGCAGTTCTGCCGAAATATTTGCGAACACGGCCATTTGAAGTTCAAAATGTTGTGCCGTCAATTTATGAAGATCATCTGCTGCAATAGAAAAGGCTTCCACCTGATCTAAAGCCGTTGCCGTTACACTATATTGATCCGTTTCTTCGAAAGTTTCCACAAATCCGATTTTGCTGCCTTTTGATAAAATATCAATCACAACATCATCGTCATTCTTTTGGGCCACACTTGTTTTGACCTGACCATTCATAATCCAAAAGACACGCTCAAGCGGTTGTGTGGACCTACAAACAATTTCGTTTTCCATAAAGGTATCAAAACGTCCCAGCGCAACCAAATCTGCCAACACATGCGCAGGCAAGCGCATGAGCACAGGTAGTTTTGACAGTTGATTGACTTTCATCTGCTTTTATTACTCTCTACGACATAAAACCATATGCATGCTTTCTATCACATAATTCGTCTGAAATAACAAAAATGCTCGACCTTCTTTTAATGCACCTGCTAAAAGCTTATATAAATTCATACGAAAGAACCATTGAGAACAATCATGCCTCAGGAACACCCATTTGCCCCTTATATCCGTATCATCGGTAAAGGACCACGCCTGTCGCGCCCCCTGACACGCCAAGAAGCATTTGAAGCGGGCACCATGATCCTGAACGAAGAAGTCGACCCGGTGCAACTGGGCGCTTTCCTATGTATCTTGCGTGTGCGGACAGAAGACCCGGAAGAAGGTGCCGGTTTTGTCGATGCGGTCCGTGCAAAAATCAACAAACCGCAATCTTTACCACAAGTCGATCTGGATTGGCCGAGCTATGCAGGTAAAGTACGCCAGCTGCCCTACTATCTGCTTGCGGTTTTGGCCTTAGCTGATAGTGACGTAAAAATCTTTATGCATGGGGTGGAAGGTCATACCGATGGTCGCCTCTTTACAGCACAAACGCTGCGCGAACTTGGTATATCCATCTGTCACAACATGGAAGACGCTGCTCAACGATTGCAAAATGAAAACTTTGCCTATCTATCCTTAGAAAAAATAAGCCCCGTCTTGCAAAAGATCATTGATCTAAAAGCCACCTTGGGGGTACGCACACCTGTAAATACATTTGCCCGTATGACCAACGCCTTTGATGCAAAAAATGTTTTTCAATGCATCACCCACACCGCCTATCGTGAAATCCACCGCGACTGTGCCGACCTGTTGGGTCAACAACGGATGTGCGTGTTTAAAGGGGAAGGCGGTGAAATTGAACGTCGCCCGGCAAAACCTGTAACCATCCAATTCCTTATTGACGGTGAACGGTTTGAAGAAGACTGGCCGGCCTTCTTAGACAATGATCATGCCGCCCATGATGAAGACATGGATATCAGTCGCCTCTCAAAAATCTGGCAAGGCCAGGATACCCACCCTTATGCCCTTGCTGCCATTACAGGAACCATCGCCATTGCACTGCGCCTGACGGGTAAAGCCAAGGATGAACCCAGCGCGCACAAAATGGCGCAGGATATCTGGGCCAATCGCCGGAAAGACAAAATATAAATGACGGCGAAGCCAACACATAAAGGACATGTCGTTCTTGTCGGGGCAGGCCCCGGTGATCCTGATCTGCTGACCATACGTGCTTTGCGCTATATTGAACAGGCCGATATGGTTGTGCATGACCGCCTCGTCAGTGAAGAAATCCTTGCCCTTATCCCTGCCACAGCCGAAAAAATCTTTGTCGGAAAAGCACCGGGTCATCACATTCTGAAACAAGATGAAATTAATGAACTTCTGGTCAAAGTTGCCGGGCAATATGATCGTGTAGTCCGCTTAAAAGGCGGTGACCCTTTTGTTTTTGGACGTGGTAGTGAAGAAGCAGAATATTTAATCAAACATGGTATCAGCTATGATGTAGTACCGGGCATTACAGCTGCGGCTGGATGTGGGGCTGCCGCGCGTATTCCTTTAACCCATCGCGGGCTGGCACGCAGTGTGCGTTTTATCACGGGTCATCACAAAGAAGGTCAAGGGCTTGATATTGACTGGAAAAGTCTCGCAGACCCTGAAATGACTGTCGTTATCTATATGGGCCTTAAAAATCTGGAAAATATTGTCACATGCATGATTGAAGCAGGTCGTGACGCCCATACACCAGCCGCCATCATCGAAAATGGCGCGACCCCTAAACAACGCATCGCCTACACGACATTGGCCGGATTGCCCGAAAGACGCTTGCAAGGCGACTTTAAACCACCATCTTTATTAATTGTTGGTCATGTAATTGAAATTGCAAAATATTTAAACAATGTCTAATCGTTTACGCCAAAGCACTTTAATTATTGCCGGGCATGGATCAAGCAAAAGCCCGAATATGGCACGCCCTGCGCGCCTACACGCCCAATATATTAAAGACAAAAATATTTTCGCCGATGTTAAAACCGCCTTCTGGAAAGAGGACACCAAACTCAAAGATGCTCTTGAGGGCGTAAACACCAAAGAAGTTGTCATCGTCCCCAATCTTGCCTGTTCAGGCCACATCAATCAGGTCGTGATCCCGCGTGAAATGGGACTGACAGGACCGCTAAGTGTGCGTGGTGAACAGATTATACATCTTTGTAAACCCGTGGGTGAGCACGCAGCTTTACCCGCACTAATTGGTGATCGCTTAAAAGAAGTCATGCACCAGCGCGACCTTCCCCCCAGCCAGACAACTGTGTTTCTTGTTGCGCATGGTAACCCCAACCCGGACAGGCCTGCTTCTCACGATACAACGCTGATGATGGCAACGCGGATTTATCAACACTTTCCCGTCCATGCCATTCTTCCAACCTTCATTGAAGAAAAACCGTTTTTGCACGGTTGGCAAAAACGCACCGACAGCCCGAATATAGTGTTTCTGCCTTTTATGATTGCAGCAGGTACACACGGCGCCAAGGACATCCCCAATTTTGTCGGCGTCCAACCCACAGAAAAACAAGCCGAAGACATGCGCGAACTCGGTATACCTGCCGGACCATTTCAGGTCGACGATCAGCGTCTCTGGCTAATGCGCGCGATGGGGTCACACCCGCGCATTGCCGATTTCATTATTGATATAGCTAGAAAGCAACTGTCTTAAAACGAAAGTATCTCTTCGGACTTACGTTATTTCGGTTCGCGGCCCAAGCCTTGGCACAGGGCCAAGTAGACTTTACCGACATCCGAGCCATAGAACGTATTAGCCAAAATACCATGTTGATCTTTATCTTTTGCCTGTTTGACCAATTGTTCAAATTCAGCAAAATAACGGTTGGCGTAGGTTCTAAAGGCTTCATGGTCACGGTAGGCGTCTTTCAACGCATTCAGTTTATTGCGATCTTTCAGCCCAGCCAATTTCCGTACAAAGATGGATCGATCACCCCGGGTGAAGCGACGCCATTCTTCCTCTGTAATCCCAATTTCCAACTCGCGGGTAATATCCACACCCAAAGACTGCAGTGATTCCACCACAAAGGCATGACGGCGCATAAACTCATCCGTGCCAACCTTACCGTCAATCTCTTTAAGATCTTTTGTCAAATCCCGTGCATGCTTATTAAGATCACCCATGGTCTTGGTTTGTTGTTCCATTGCCTTGGCCGCATCATGGGCTTCATGGGCTGCATCAGACCATGTTTTGCGCAACAACTCTGAACGTTTTTTAAGGTTTTGATCCCAGGCACCCAATTTTTCCATAGCAAGGTCAGAAACCTGCTGCACATCGGTTGCGCGTTCTTCCAATGTATCTGTTGCCGTGTTGATATCTTTCAAAGACTTATTAAGCGTGCCTGAAAGTTCATCCATTTGTTGACGCACAGACGCCCCGGCAACTTCAAACCCTTTGCGGATTTCTTGCGTGCCAAGCTGTGCGGCCTTGGTGCGACGTTCCAAAGACTTACCAACCGCATCAAGCTGCAAGGCGCTCTTTTCACCAATGGACATCACTTCTTTGCTGCGTTCTTCCAAACGTTCAGCCGCTTGCATAATATCAGCATGAACCTGTTGTGCCGCTGTGCCCACAAGGGTTGACCGTTCACGCACAATTTCCCCGGCTTTATCCAGACGCTGTGCAGCTTTTTCTGAACGTCCTTCAAGTTGACCGACAAATTCCTGCATCGCCATAATCGCTTCTTTCAATTGAGAAACTGTTTGATGCGTAACTTGTTCTACCTGATCACCACTGCGTTCCATATTATGGGTCACTGTGGATAATTGACTATTGGCTTGATCAGAAGCAACCTGTGCATCACGGCTGGCTTTTTGCATATCTTCAGCAATTTTAGTCATCAACTTAGCGGCACGATCCATAGAGGTTGCAACCGTATCAGTGCGTTGATCCAGTGTATCGCCCAATTGGCTTACCCGTGACAAGGCAAATTCCGCCACATCATTCATCTTAGCCGATTGACGTTCCAGTTCTTCACCAACCTTGATGGCATGTTGATGTGCATCCGATGCAACGCGGCCCATTTCTTCACCCCGTTTAGAAAGCATTTCCCCCATATCAAACAAGGTGCCTTGCGCATTTTCTGCCACACCGTCCAGTGTCGCCACATGGGTTTTCAACGCATCACCAATTTGATTCAAACGCTGCGTTGTTTTTTCTGTTTCTTCCAGGGTTTCACGGGTAACGTTTTTCGTCATTTCACCAACAGACATAATGTCTTGATTGGCATTCTGGGCTGACTGGCTTAACTTCAGGGCTTGTTCTTCAAGGGCTTTCGATGCAACCTCAACCGAGTCAACAACCGACTGGGCTTGGGTCCCGACGCGATGAACACGCTTGGTCAGGTTAACGCCAGCATCTTCGACGCGATGCTCCATCTCTGTAATGGTGTCAGCCAAAGTACTTCCCGCCTGATCAGCCACTTCATGCACGCGCAATGCATGGGTTTCAAGCTCTTCCCCAATGGCGAAAACTTTTTTACCCGCTTCATCCGTGGCATTCATAACTGCATCTTTTTGACGTTGGAAACCAGATCCAACCAAAGCCATTAATTTTGCAGCACGATCTGAAGCCCCTGCCATTTCATGTCCACTTTGACGGATTGCCGATTGGGCTTGTTCCAACTGAGCCGCTGCATGTTCAGCCGTTGTGCTGAGTGTATTTGTTTGTTCATCCAGACGTAGCGAATAACCTTCCATCTGACTGGCAGCCGCATCGGCGGTATTTTTCAAAGACCGTGTACTGGCCTGCAACGTGCCATCCATTTGATGCAAACGTTCAGCCGTACGTTGACTGACTTGATCCAGTTCATCGGTACGATCATGCAATGTGGCACTGACAGATTCCATTCGCTCTGCCGCATCACCGGAGGCTTTATCCAGGTTTTGCGCATGATGGGACAAGCGCCGCCCGGCTTCTGCCAATGCATCGCGTGAACTAAGGGAGGTTTGCTGCAGTTTGTCATGTTGTTCTGACAAGTTATTGCCCAAAGCTTTCATGGACTCATCAGCGGCATCTGCACTGGCACGCATTTCATCCAGTCGTTCAACCAAATGATCGGACTGACCTTGCGCCTTTTCGCCCAGCAACGTGACTTCTTGGGCACTCCGACGCAGGCTTTCTGTTGCCTTATCAATGCTGATCACACCTTTATCAGATAGAAGTGTGATGGTTTGCGATCCTTCATGAAGTGCGGCAGTCACATTCTGGATACGGCTTGCTGCGTTGGTGGAGGCATCGACCAAATCCAATGAACGTTTCTGCAAACGAATGCCTGCATTTTGCAAACGTTGTTCTGACAAGCTCGACAGTTCTTCCAGCTCATCCATTCGGCTGCGCAGCACTTCGCCCGTGCCTTCCAATTGTTGACGTGCTTCTTCACTGACATCTGTGATATCACGCCCACTTTCTCTAATCTGATCTTGCGCTTGCTTCAGTTGTTCAGCCGATAAATTAGCTGCCGACGTGGTTTCTCGGGTGGCAGCTTGAACACCATCAATCAACTTATTGGTCCGTTCCAGACCACGTTCGGTGGCAGCATCCAGTTCACGTGCTTGTTGACGGAAGCCATCGGATGTGGCGCGCATACCCATCATGGAACTATCGGTCGAGTTCATCAATTCTTGGGCGCTGTCTTTTAAGACCTCGCGCATATCGCGCACACGATCACTGACCTGATCGGCTGTTTTATTCAAATGGCTGGTTTGCGCTGACAGGTTCTGACTGATTTGTCCGGTTTGATTTTGTACAAGTTCCGCTGTGACGCTCAATTCTTTCAACTGACGTTCAAAGGCTTTGCCCATAGCTTCGCCTTGGACACGCGCTGCTTCGCTGCGTTCCCCTAAGGTAATCGTATGAGTTTCCAGCATCTCAGCATTTTTGAGAATGCGATCTGCGGCTTGTTCAGCCGCTTCACTGACGTCGCCCATAGTCGTGCTTAACAAGCTGCTGATTTCACCACTGCGCACTTTGGCATCTTCAAATATTGTTTCCAACGACTTGCCTTCGCGTTGAAAGATAGAAGCGGTTTCTTTGGTTTTATTGACAATCCCGTCAGAGACACGCTCCAGATCCTGTGCGCGGCGCTTCAGAGTATCAGCGATATTTTCTGTCCGACTGGAGGCACGTTCAGATACATTGACCAGATCATGGGCTTGATGGTGCAAGACGTTGCCAACTTCACGCGCCCGATCAATGGCGCGATCAGACACATCCAGCAAGCCTTCCGCCTGACGGCGCAAGCTGTCTTCGGCTTCTTTGGCTTTAATGTCAGCACTATTGGACACTTCCGCCAGTTCGACACTGCGTGCACGCAGAAGGTCATGAATAGCACGTGATCGCAAAAGCGCATCTTCAGATGCTTTGGTCAGTTCTTGGGTTTGCCCCCGAATTGAATCCGTAATAGAACGCACACGTTCTTCTGCCGTTTCAGATGGATAGACCATACGACGCAGATACCAGCGCAGCGCCTGACTTTCTGTTTCCAAAAGCCGACTGCGTTCTAAGTACGCCACCACCAGCCACAACAACGCAAGCGGCGTCACCAGACCGGCGGCCAACCCGCCTATTTCATGGGGCATCAGTTCAGATAAAGTCGACCAGCCAAAATATGTTTCAATATAATCGTAAGAGCCATAGACCCAGCCGACAGATAAAATCGCAGCGACAACACTTAACAGGCGCATGCGCACATAAAACGGCGGCGTCCAATCTTCTTCGGCTAAAGCTTCCACATCCACCATGCGGTCACCGTCATCAAGCAGATAGTCTTTTTGCAACGGAGAAAGTTCCGGCATTTTTGCACTATCTTTCTTCCCCGTATCGCGAGATTGATCCGTCTGATTTTCTGCATCAAATGCCACTTCAATAGAAGGACCTTCACGCTTGGAACCATCATTACTCATATCGACTACCCACACCAAATCTGGATCAGCATAAAAAACACACCTAGCCCGTTCATATTTTCTTTGCGAACTTTATATCGGTTATATACGATCAAAAGTAGTTTCCTTTAGAGCCTCTCAGAAAACGAAAAGTCAAAGAAAATGCGAACATTAAGAAAATATACAGGATTTTTAGCAAAAATACACAGTTTTGCACTATTTTTTTTCATTTTATCTCTTAATGCGACTCCGCAGCTTTCCAAGGCTTTTGCACAAAATAATGAGGATGGGATAAAAGTCCTGCATGCCCCCCTTACCCCACAAGCCATTGAAGGAGAGTTTCTGGTCGAGTTCAAAGACAATAAATCTTTAAAAACATTGAATAAAAAAGAAAAACCCGATTGGGTGAACAAGCTGGGTAAAGGCGTTGAAATAGACACATCTCTCAGCTTATTTAACATTGCCCATGTCAAAGTCGCCAATCCTGCCAGCACAGGCCAGTGGGAAAACCTTGCCAACATCATGTCAAGCGACCCAAATGTTGCAAGCGTTACCCCAAACTATATAGTCCATGCTCTTGAAACACCCATCAATGATCCCATGGCCGCAGAACAATGGTATTTAAATAAGATTGACGCTTATCAGGCATGGAAAAACATCCCTCAAAGTACAAACGATGATGTCATCGTCGCTGTCATCGACACAGGCATCCAATATGATCATGAAGATTTGCGCGATCATATCTGGCGCAACCCGAAAGAAATCCCGAATAACCGGATTGATGATGACAACAATGGCTTTATTGATGATGTGGTCGGTTGGAACTTTCAAGATAACAACAAATATTCATATTCTCACATGAATGCTCTTCCCGTTTTCAATCGTGACCCCAATACGGGGCATTACAATTGTGCCGGACACCCCACATTAAAATCATACGAAACACATGGCACCCATGTGGCAGGCCTCATCGCGGCAACCAGAAACAACAACCTTGGCATTGCCGGTATTGCAAACCATATCAAAATCATGCCTTTAAAGTTTTTAGGCGGCACCTGTAGTGGCGGGGATATGGCTTCTATGTTTCAAGCCGTTTTATATGCCGTTAATAATGGGGCCAAAATTATCAATATGAGCTTTGGTGGCTATGGCTATACGCCTCTCGGACAAAAAATATTCCAACTTTTAAGCGAACGCGGCATCTTATTTATCGTTGCAGCTGGAAATGATGCAGTAAACAATGATGGACCCGACCCTGCTTATCCGGCAAGTTTCACGGCAGAAGGGATCATCAGCGTTGCCGCTAGCACAGTAGACGACCACTTGGCACGTTTTTCAAACTTTGGTAAAAAAAGTGTTGATTTAGCTGCACCAGGTGAAGAAATCCTCAGCACTGTGCCATCCGGTGAAACATCTATCCCTGAGGATGATTATAAAAAGATTTCCGGCACCTCTATGGCAACCCCCATCGTCAGCGGGGTGGCGGCTCTTGTACTGGCACAAAACCCGCACTTAACCAACCTCCAGCTCAAAAGAATATTGATGGAGACTGTTGATAAAACCCCAGCATTGGCCAATGCTTCTGTCAGTGGCGGGCGTTTAAATGCCTATAAAGCCGTATCCCAACAGCGCACCATTGCAAACCGCCCAAGCAATAATCAGGTTTCAAATAAACCAGAAATTTTACACCGTGACACAAACAATGTAGGTGGTATTCGTATCTTCGACAATCGGACCAATGAGCAGAAATGATAGGTTTTTACTTGCATCCGAGCCCTTGAATAAGCAATATCCGCCTCTAGTGGTTATTTTAGGGGTACATAGACTATGTCGTTCGCATCTGGCTTAAGCTATCGAAAAAATACTTTTCGTTTTGCCTTATGCATCAGTGTCTGTCTGTCCTTGCCTGCATTCGCCCAACAAAAAACAGATCCGTTTGCCCCCAATGCCATCGCACCCACAGGGCCCAGCGCCCTGCCCAATGCCCCGGCACAAAGCCCCACATATACACCTGCACCGACGACCGTTGAAGCAACAGTTGCGCCAACACCAGCCCCCCCACCTGCTGAACCAGCCATGGAGCCCGCAAGCCCACCTGTCCAACAGGTCGAGACAACACCTATTGCAAAAGCGCCTGTCCAACCGTCCTCCCCTTCTTTTTGGGATAAGCTTGAATCCTTATTTTCAAGTGAGGAAAAACCAGCCCCCACATCACCGAAAGGTGAACTTCCTCTAGGTCCCATTGAAGAAGAGCCCGCAAAAGAAGAACCACAGGAACCCGCGCCGATCACAGTAGAACAACCAGCACCTCAGCCTGTTGTTGAAAAAGTAGAAGAGGTTGCCCCCCCTGCTCCAGCGGAAGAACCACAGGTCGTTGTTCAGCCTGAAATCGAAAGTGCCCCTCCTGCGGTTGCGCCCAAAAAAGCAAATATAAAACCACAATTTAAACCCGCACAAAAACCTGTTGTGCAAAAAAAACCGGTACCAAAAACAGTCAAAGAAGTTGCGCCCATCGCTCAAACAGAACCGATTGAAAAAGACCCGTTTGCGACGAATGCGAGCGCACCTGAATTGCCGACCAGCCTGACCAAACCAACACAGCCGCAGCAAACCGTGCAAACGCCCCCAACCCCGGCTTTAGCACCAGAGCCCGCCCCCGAGATTGTGCCAGAAGAAACAAAAACCGTTGAAACCATTATTGAACAAGCACCTGTACAACCTGTCGAAACGCCTGTCATTGTACAGCAACCTACTGCACCAGCCGCACAAGCTGCCCCCGCACAAGAATTAACTGAAACAACCCCGGTTGAAGAAGAAAACAACCCGTCATTTTTTGATCGATTGAGCAACCTGTTTTCCAGCAAGCCAGCACCTCAACCAATTGAGGATGTTGAATATATTGATGGTGTCCCGCCGATTGAGTTGTCATCTCCCGAAGACATGCCTAAGACGGTGACACCACCTGTGGCACAAGTGCAAAACGAAGTGCCCGTTAAGATGATAAAACCTGAACCACAACCGATTTCAAACGTTGCACCGATCAAGAGCGTAACAAATCACCCCGCACCAAGCACACAACAAATTTTACAAATTCAGGAGATGACACAGTCATCAGCGCCAAAAGCAAAACCTTTCGATACCACATCTGTAGCCCCGACAACGCCTGTGGCCGCACCACAGCCGCCGACACCTGTTGTCAGAAGCATAAGCAAACCTAAAAAGGTCACCGCGCCTATGATGGAAAAGGTCCAGACAACACCTTCACCTGTTGCCTCCCCCATCAAACAGCCTTACATCCCGAAAAGCTCTGTCCATGCAAACTTTGAAGAAAAAGATGATAGTTGGTTTGGTAAAATCGGTTCCTTCTTCAAAGATACCTTCGGGGGCGATGATGAAGATAAAACCCTCGTTCATGAAACGGAAGAACCTAAGCCAGAAAGCCCGGCACACGTAACCACTAAAGCAAAAAAACAAGAAGAAATGCCTACAGAGGCTGAAATAAAACCAATCGATCCACGTTTAATGGATGCAAAGTTAGGCTTGGGACGCAATATCCATCTAGGACAAGGTGACGATGACCTGAGCACAAAGGCCAAATGTCTAACCAAGAACAGAGGCACCGTGGCCTTTTGTCTCACCCCGACCACGTGGCCAGTGCGTATTTCTAAATACTTTGAGGTTTCCAGCCACCTTTACCGGGGACCACAAGGGATTGTGCAATATGATGGCAATATCGCCACCCGTCTTTATGCCCTTTTTGAAACCGATGGCTTTGACAAAATCGTCGCCTTTTACGAAAAAACATATGGTCCGGCCACAACCCATTTTGTGCGCAAAACCCGCACAATCAAAAAAGGGGTCGTAGATAACCCGACTTATATTTGGCGAAAATCAAACCCAAGTGAAGGCTTGACTGAAATTTTTGAATTACGGAAATTTGCCGATACGCGCGGCAGTATTCCTGATTTAAGACATGGATCTATGCGCGTCTTTTTTGATGGATCGCGCGAGATTTTCACCCTCACATCTGATCTGGATTATATGAACCTAAAATAAAACATCCCCGCACAGTCGGCGGGGATGTCTAAAAGCAGGTTTAGGAAGCGCTTTTTGCTAAGCGTCGGCGTTCACGCAACGACAGAACCGTATTACGGCCATCACCTGTCGGCTGATAAAATGTCGTGACTTCTTTTTGTGCGTCTAACCAAATTTTCAACGCCTTATTGCCACCTTGGTTAATTTCAAAGGCATCAAACCCACAACGGTGCATGAGAAAGATTTGATCGCGCAAGACGTTACCAATAGCGCGCAATTCACCTTTATAGCCAAAACGTTCACGCAACAAACGGGCATAACTATAAGCACGTCCATCGGTATATACTGGAAAGTCCAAAGCGATCACCTGAAAGAAGCTAACATCTTCGGCTATGACTTGCGGATTCTCATCACTGCGCAACACAATGCCAAGATTGTCAAAGCGCGCCAATAAGGCTTCACGATCTTCCTGCCAACGTTTCAAAGTCACAATGGCATTAGTTTTTGGCAAATCTTCTTCATCACCGACAAATGTCCATTTATCTTCAATGACAAGATTATTTTTAACGAGCGTCATAAAGGGCCTCCTTGAAAGGTTGTTCACCCACGCGGTTAAAGGCGTCAAGGAATGTTTCTTCCTTGTTTTCACGCAAGTTCAAATAGGTGTCGATCAAAGTTTCAACCGCATCGACCACTTCATCCGTTGAAAAGCCTGCACCGACGATTTTGCCGATTTTAGCGTGTTCGTCCGCACGACCACCCAAGGTAATTTGGTAAAACTCCTGACCTTTTTTATCCACACCCAAAATGCCGATATGACCAACATGGTGATGGGTACACGCATTGATACAGCCAGAAATCTTGATCTGAATTTTACCAATATCATGTTGACGATCCAGTTCCCCAAAACGGTTGCTGATGCGCTGCGCCAACGGGATAGAACGTGAATTAGCCAAGGCGCAATAATCAAGCCCCGGACAAGCAATCAAATCGGTGATTAAACCTGAATTGGGTGTCGCCAGATCATAGGCATCCAGCTTCTGCCACAAGGCATAAAGGTCATCGCGTTTGACATGGGCCAAAACCAAATTTTGCTCATGTGTGGAACGAATTTCACCAAAGCTATATTGATCAGCCAGATCAGCCAACGCATCCATCTGAGTATGGGAAATATCCCCCGGTATGCCGCCAACAGGTTTTAGGGAAATATTGGCAATGGCGTAACCTTGCTGCTTATGTTCACGTACATTGTTTTTCACCCAATAGGCAAAAGCCTGATCCGTGGCCACTTTATCAGCGAAAACACTGCTTAAGCTGGGCAATACTTCAAATGGGGGCGGGGTGAAATGTGCTTGGATCGCGTCAATTTCGCTTTGCGGCAGTTGCAAGGCACTGTCACGGATATGCACCCACTCTTTTTCCACTAAGTCAGCAAATGTTTCAGCACCAATTTCGTGAACCAGGATTTTAATACGCGCTTTATATTTATTATCGCGGCGACCAAATTGGTTATACACCCGTAAAATCGCTTCCAAATAAGACAACAAATCTTCTTTGGGCAAAAACTCACAAATGGTTTTGCCAATCATCGGTGTACGACCGAGGCCACCACCGACCATCACTTCAAAGCCCAGATCACCTTGATCGTCACGACGAATACGCAAACCGATATCATGGATCGCAACGGCTGCACGATCCGATGGTGAGCCAGTAACAGCCATTTTGAATTTGCGCGGCAGATAGGTAAATTCCGGATGCATGGTTGACCATTGGCGAATGATCTCACACCACGGGCGCGGGTCTTCCAGTTCATCAAAAGAAGCACCGGCATATTGGTCTGCCGTGGTGTTACGAATACAGTTGCCACTGGTTTGAATGGCATGCATCTGCACTTTAGACAAATCTTTCAAGATATCAGGAATGTCAACCAGCTTGGGCCAGTTAAACTGAATATTTTGACGGGTTGTAAAGTGGCCATACCCCTTATCATAAGTGCGTGCGATATAAGCAAACTGACGCATTTGGGCAGTGCTGATCGTCCCATAAGGAATGGCAACACGCAACATGTAAGCGTGAAGCTGCAGGTAAACCCCATTCATCAGACGCAAGGGGCGAAATTCTTCTTCGCTCAACTCACCACTGAGGCGGCGATTGACTTGCTCTCTAAACTGCTCCACCCGTTCATCAACAAGCTGCTGGTCATAATCATCATATTTATACATTTCAGCTTATCCTCTATTTAGCCTGATAACCCAAATCCGGGCGAACGGATGGTCCCAGCGTGCGAATCATTTCGCGATAGCGAACCGGCGTTGCATGAGCGCCTTCTTTATCAATATCAATAAGATAAGGCCCTACAACACAAAGCTGATTTCTTTCATCCGATGCTTGCGCCAAGAGCGCCTCTGCCTCGGGCCCGGCATCAACCTGTGACGCCTGATCAATAGAGTTGTGCCAACTGTCATCGGCTTTATAGAACACTGCTAAACCATCATCTAAACGATTGGCAGTAACCACTTGTTTCGTCATGTTGAGAGCCTCAATCTTTCTCAAGTCCAAATGTGCTTGTGCACATGTGTATGACTATATGGCGGTAAAATTGTAAATAGTCAATAAATTTTGTTAAATAATTTTATTATACATTTTATTATTGTTTAATTGATTTTCCTTTGCACTTGCATTAGTGCTTGATTAGACATTAAATTTATACCAACCTGTACAAAATGCTTAAGTAATAATACCAAGGATGCCTTTCGTGGATTTAACGACCATATATCTTGTCGATGATGATCAAGACTTGCTGGACTATCTCGCAACGACAATGACAAGTGATACACGCGAAATTGTAACCTATTCTTCGGCAAGCCAGTTTTTAGAGCAAGTCTCCCACATAAATGGACAGGGTTGCGTTGTTCTTGATGTCAACATGCCCGACATGAACGGACTTGAACTTCAAGAAAAACTCAACGAAGCCAATTTCCAGCTCCCGGTTGTTTTCCTGACTGCCCATGCAGAAGTCCCAATGGCCGTGAAAGCCATGCAAGCTGGTGCGGTTGATTTCATCCAAAAACCGGTTCAACCGCAAGAATTGATTGCCTGTGTGGACCGCGTGGTCAATAAACCACAAACGAACCTTCCCTCACCAGAAGAGGCAGAAGTCGTTAGAAAAACCGTTTCAGAACTAACCCCGCGTGAACGCGAAGTGATGAACCTGATTGTTCAAGGGGCCTCTAACAAAGAAGCCGCGCAAATATTGGATATCAGCCCGCGCACGGTTGAAATTTACCGCGCGACTGTCATGCGTAAAATGGATGCACCGAATTTGCCGGACCTTGTCAGAAAAGCCATCGCTATCGGCATGTAAGGCTTGATTGCTGCAAAATATAAATAATCAGGGCCAAATTGCACCATATCTCTTGACATTTGCCCCTCTTAAATGCGATTTCACGCTGTCCGGCGTTTAGCACTATGCGCCTACCCTTATCACTCCAAGCAAAGAGACGACAGATCGATGCATCCCTATCGCACACATAAATGCCATGAATTGCGCACAGAAAATGACGGCGAAGTTGTTCGCCTATCTGGCTGGGTTCACCGTAAACGTGACCATGGCAACCTGCTGTTCATTGACTTACGCGACCATTATGGCCTGACCCAATGTGTGATCGACATTTCTTCCGATCTGTTCAAAATCGCTGAAGAAGCCCGCGTTGAAAGCGTTCTGACCGTTACAGGTAAAGTGGTTAAACGCACCGCTGAAACCATTAACCCCGACCTCCCCACGGGTGAGATCGAAGTTTATATGGATGAACTAATCTTAGAATCAGCCTGTGACGTCTTGCCCATGCAAGTGGCTGGTGAGTCTGATGCTGGCGAAGAAATCCGCTTGCGCCACCGTTTCTTGGATTTGCGCCGCGAACAACTGCATAACAATATTATCCTGCGTTCACGCGTGATTTCTGAAATCCGCCGTTTGATGACAGCACAAGATTTTATGGAAATCCAAACCCCGATCCTGACGGCTTCTTCACCAGAAGGTGCGCGCGATTATCTGGTACCGGCACGTAACCACCCGGGTAAATTCTATGCCTTGCCGCAAGCCCCGCAACAATTCAAACAATTGTTGATGGTTTCAGGCTTTGACAAATATTTCCAGATTGCACCGTGCTTCCGCGATGA
>JABXIC010000290.1 GCA_013373265.1 Methylocystaceae bacterium
TTCCGGAAGAAGAGCGCGGCGCGGTTTGTATTTCCTCTCAAGTGGGCTGTACCTTGACTTGTAAATTCTGTCATACAGGTACGCAGTTGCTTGTGCGTAATTTAACTCCTGCGGAGATCGTCGGGCAGTTTATGGCGGCGCGGGACAGTTACGGGGAATGGCCTTCCCCACCGGGTGATAAACGTCGTTTGTCCAATATTGTGATGATGGGAATGGGGGAGCCGCTTTATAATTTTGATAATGTGGTAAAATCTTTGCACATCTTGATGGATCAAGAAGGGATTTCCCTGTCAAAACGACGCATTACCCTGTCCACCAGTGGGGTGGTGCCGGAAATTCGTCGCTTGGGTGAAATTGCTGATGTGGAACTGGCCATTAGTTTGCACGCGCCCACCGATGAGGTACGCAATGAAATTATGCCGATCAATAAAAAATATCCGTTAAAAGATTTGATGGCGGCTGTGCGCGATTATCCGGCAGCCATTAATGCCCGACGCGTGACATTTGAATATGTTATGTTGAAGGGCATTAATGATAGCGAGGCCGATGCCCGTGCGCTTACCCGTCTGGTCAAAGATATTCCGTGTAAATTTAATTTGATTCCGTTCAACCCATGGCCGGGAAGCACGTATGAATGTTCCGGTAAACAGGCACAGAAAAAATTTGTCGAGATCCTCAATCGTGCAGGCTATACGGCGACCATTCGTGTCACGCGTGGGCAAGATATATTGGCGGCGTGTGGTCAGTTGAAATCTGAAAGTGAACGTGTGCGTTGTTCACGTATGAAAGCACGTCTTGAAGCCGGGATTGAAGATGATGCCCATGTTTTACCGAAGTCTGCTTTAGGGCAGTAATCTTAATCGGTATATTTTTCAGTAATTGCTTTCAATCGACCACTCTCTGACATTTCGGACAGAATTTTTTCTAATTTCCATTTCAATGCAGTTGGGTTGCTGATCTGTGTCTTTTTTGACAGGACGAGAAAAGCGGGTTCTAGGGGCATAAACGGGATGTCCAATTGGCTCAGCTTTTCTTCAACGTCATATGATTTGAGGAAATAGTTGACCCTGACTTCATTTTCTAAGATTGCGTCTATGCGTTTTGCCAACAGCATATTGATTGCGCTTTTAAGATTGTCATATTCCTGATGGGGAATAAAACGGTTTTCGATGCTCATGTTTAATTCATGGGAAAAGCGAAAACCCCTATTATAGGCAATGGTATGGTCATAAATATCCGATATCGTTTCAAAGCTAAATTCTTTGTCTTTGCGGGTAAATAGCACAATATTTGAAATATGAATGGGGGCGCTGAAAATATAGTCGACATAATGGCGCCGTGGGTCTGAATCAAAGAGGCTGAACCCTGCGTCGCAACTGCCATTTTGCAATGAGTGTAATAGACGTGCCCAAGGTAATAAGGTGATCTCAGCATCTAAGTGCGCGCGTTCAATGAGTTCATGTATAATATCAATATCGATACCGCTTAATTTTTTTTGCTCTTTGATGACGTAGGGTTCAAACCCGAGATGTGTACAAAAGGAGATCTTTTTTTCTGCTGCCCATGCCTGCTGTGCACTGATTTGTAGTACGAGAAAAGGCAGAATATAAAAGATCAATCGGGCCAATATCGTGCTCCTAATTTAAATATTTTGTGTTTATATTCTGAATGGTGCCATCAAGATGGATTTTACGTAGCTGGGTTTGCAATATTTTCTTAAGCCCTGCCGGGTCTTCCCAAGTGGTTTTGCGTGAAATCACCAAAAATGCTGGACGGTGGAGTAAGAAGGGGACATTGAGCGCGCGAATGGCGTTCAGCTTTTTTTGGGTCTTCAGATAATAGCGAAAGCGTGCATCGTTATCTAAAACAGCGTCGATCTGATTTGTTTCAAGCATGTGTAAGGCGTCTTTGACGTTATCAAACAGCACACGTTTGATCTTACCATCTCTAATGGCTTGTTCCAGACCAACGGTCATGGCAAAGCCGCGATTGTGGGCAATGCGCATACCAAAAAAATCAGAAATTTGATTGAATTTAAATTCTTTTCCCTTTTTTACAAACACGCTGAAAGTCGAATAATGAACAGGTGCATTAAAAACATAATCAATAAATTGACGTCGATCTTCTGTATCGAACAGGGAAAAACCGATGTCGCATTTGCCTTCTTTTAAAGCGCTTAATAGATGTTTCCAAGAGTAGGCTTTAATATCTGCGGATAATTTAGCATTTTTGAGAATTTGCAGAACAATGTCGATATCGATTCCTTTTAGGGATTTGCCTTTTTTGATCACAAAGGGCTCAAAACCGAGATGGGTGCAGATCACTAAGGGGCGTGCATATGCAGTGTTTTGACTCTGTAAAAGAATCAAAAGTGCAAATATGCAGGTCAAAAAGGCAGTTTTCACCCAAAGTCTCCCCGATAAGACATAAAAACCTTCTGAATATAAAAAAGCATATCATATTTATTACAAATAAATCCAATGCTACTTTAGGGGGAAAACAGATTTCACTTTAAATCAAGGTGATAGGGAAACTGATATGAGATTTATTTTTTTATTTTCAATAGGTTAGTTATTATCTTTTAAGATTGATTGGGATATTGAAAATGAAAAATAAACCAGATTTGTCCAACTTATCGTTCATAGGAATGGGGTAAAAACCATGGAATTTACTTAATTCCATAAAATTATAAGAAAATGCTGTGTTTATTGGCACTTGTCAGAAGCCGCGAGAGATTGCAAAATCAATAGGATAATAAAAAGGTTTATAAAGGCGGATCACGATCTATGCAGTTTGATTTTGCAACCATTGCCGGGTTGATCATCGGTATTACAGTCGTCGTATTGGCAATTCTATCGGGCTCGGATGTTACGATCTTCTTCAACTTGCCTGGTGCATTGATTGTTTTGGGCGGTACGTTTGCGGCAACGCTGATCAAGTTTCCGCTCTCTGGTATCTTTATTTCGATTCCCATCGGTATTCGTGCGGCCTTTACGGTGCAGAAAGAAAAACCGCGTGATTATATCCGTCAAGCCATTCAGCTTGTAAAGCGTGCGCGCAAGAGCGGTATTCAGAGTCTTGAAAAAAATAATCTGAAAAATCCCTTCTTTAAAAAAGGTGTGCAATTGTGCGCTGATGGGCGTGAACTTGATTATATTCGTAAAATTTTGACCCAAGAGATGGCCATGGCTATCCAGCGTGAAGAGGTTGGGGGTAAAATTTTCCGAGCGGTTGGAGATACGGCACCGGCCTTTGGTATGTTCGGGACCATTGTTGGTTTGATTCAGATGTTGGCCAACATGTCTAACCCCAGCACAATTGGCCCGGCGATGGCCGTGGCCTTGTTGACAACATTATATGGTGTTTTGATCGCCAATCTGGTTGCTTTGCCAATTGCCGATAAGCTGGAATCAAAATCGGCGGAAGACAAAGCGTTACGTTCCTTGATTATTGAATGTGTGTTTCAAATTCAACAAATGCAGAATCCAACAGCGATGTTGGAAATTCTGGAACCACACCTGCCGGAAAAACAGCGCGGCGCGGCAACGTCCAGCAGCTATACGGCGGGGCGTGATGCGAAGAAGCGATAACAACAAATGAAAACATTTGATCAAGAAGTCGATACAATTGACGGTTCAAAAATCATCAAGCATGGCAACGATGCGCCGGCTTGGATGGTCACTTATGCCGATTTGATGTCGTTGCTTTTTGCTTTGTTTGTATTGCTCCTGTCTTTTTCTGAAGTAAACGATAATTCCTTTAAGAAAAATGCCGGCCCCATGCGTGAGGCTTTTAACCAAAATGCGGATTTTCAAACCGATGAACAATCTAATCTGTCTGGTGGCAAAGGTCTTTTACAAGGGGTCAAGTCCATCCCGATGAATGTACCGGACCGCGAAGTTTTGCGCGAAGCCATGGTGGATGAACTGCGCCGATCTTTGGCACGCGACATTGCCAGTGATTTGGTGGAAATTCAGGACACGACCAACGGTGTGATTTTGCGTTTCCCATCCGAAACCGCTTTTGAATCCGGGGGGGCGGAACTGTCTAAATCATCTTATGGTACGTTGGATAAAATCATCCCAGTGTTGGCACGGACACCTGGCGAAATTATGGTGGGCGGGCATACGGATGATATCCCCATTTCAAATTTGCAGTTTCGTTCTAATTGGGATTTATCAGCAGCGCGTGCGACCTCTGTGGTGCATTATCTTTTGCGTTCCGGTCTTATCCCCAAGTCACGCCTTGTGTCGCAAGGATACGCTGATTCACGACCTTTAATGCCTAATCGCAATAAAGAAAGCCGGGCAAAAAACCGTCGCGTTGAAATCACCATCGAAATTCCGGAAGATACCAAAGAAGCGGCTAAAATTCTGGAGCGTAACCGTCCCAAACGCCGGGTATGGACAATTGATGAAGATCAGAAAGAGCTGTTGCCCGGTGCTGAACCTATTGATCTGGAACAACGCAAACGCGATGCGATTGAAAAGATGAAGCGGGAATCAAAAAGTCCAGAAGATTTGGCAAATGAATTGAACAGTATAAGTTCTCAGCGCTTTAACAAAGAAATGCCCTCTATCGGTAAATAAAGAAAAAGCCTGCACATTCATGAAAGGTGCAGGCTTTTTTATTCACAAGGTCAGCGGCGTTTTATTTGTTTGCGCGTTCAACACCTTCAAGAATCAGTTGTTTGGCTTTTTCTACGCCTTCCCAACCAGCAATCTTGACCCACTTGCCTTTTTCAAGGTCTTTGTAGTGTTCAAAGAAGTGCGCAATTTGATCAAGCGTGATTTGCGGCAAATCCGTGTGTGTTTTGATGTCTTTGTACATCAGGTGCATTTTGTCAGTTGGGACCGCGAGAACTTTTTCGTCCATGCCGCCGTCGTCTTCCATCATCAACACACCGATGGGGCGGGCAGCGATAACTGCACCCGGGATGATGCTTTCCGGTGCTAGGACAAGAACGTCAACCGGATCACCATCGTCAGACAATGTGTGAGGAATAAAACCGTAGTTCGCAGGGTAATGCATTGGTGTATGTACAAAGCGATCCACAAAGATGGCACCGCTGTCTTTGTCAAATTCATACTTAACCGGTGCAGCACCGGCAGAAACTTCGATGATTACGTTAACGGCGTCTGGCGCATCGCCAACTGGAATCTTTTTGATATCCATGGTTTTTCCTCACACTCTTAAATGTGGGCCGCGGCAGTGTGCCACCCCCCTTGTTTTGCAGGCGCACAATATCTAAAGACGGCCCTTTTTTCAAGCAGGATTCGACTCTGTCTCTGCCGTGCGTTTCATCATCCATAAAAGAAGCAACAGGGCGGGGGCAGCGATGGCAGAACAACCGACAAAAAACCATGTCCAACCAAGGCTTTGCGCTAAAATGCCGGAAAGAGACGAAAATAAATCACGCGGGACGGCCATAAAAGAACTGAGCAATGCATATTGTGTCGCGGTGTAAGCCGTGTTGCATTGACTGGACAAATAGGCGACGAAAGCTGTTGTCGCCATGCCTGCAGTGACATTTTCACCGGAGATGGTAACCATCAGCATGGGGATGTTATAGCCAACCTCTGCCTGTACAGCAAAGAGTAGGGTCGAGATCATCTGTACGATGCCACAGTAAAGCAGAGCACGCATGATTCCGTAGCGATAGGTGACAATCCCACCGATTAGACCGCCAATGACGGTTGCAGCCATCCCGAAAACTTTTGTAATAGAACCAATTTCAGTCCCGCTAAAGCTCATATCTTGATAGAACGGATTAGCCATTGCCCCAAGCATCGCTTCACCCATTTTATACAGAATAATAAAAATAAGGATTACAAGAAAATACCAGCCATTTCGTGTGATAAAATCCATTAGAGGATGAATGACTGCAACTTTAAAATTAGCAGCAGTACTGGCAAGCCAAAGAGGTTTGCCTTTTTCTAAGAGCTTCTGACAAAAGGAATCACGTTCTTTTATTTGTTGTGCTGCAGCTAGATTTTCTGGCTCTTTATTTAGAAGAACAGTAATCACACCAACAAGGAGAAGACAGGCCATAATACTGTAGACAATAGACATGGCAATCCAGTCTGACAAACTAATGGCAACAGCACCAGCAACGAGCATGCCCAGCCTGTATCCGTTTACATAGGTAGCGGCACCTGCGCCTTGCTCATCTTCTTTTAAAAGTTCAATTCTATAGGCATCAAGAAGGATATCTTGAGTCGCAGATGTGAAAGCGACAAAAACAGCCATTAATGCTGTTAATTCAGGTGTTTGTGCCGGGTTTGAGGCACCAAGTCCAATGATTGAGGCGATGAGGCAGATTTGCGAGAGCAAAGCCCAGCTGCGGCGATGTCCAAAAATCCGATTGAGAAGAGGCAGTCGGATATGATCAATCAGCGGCGCCCAAAGGAACTTGAAAGTATAAGGAAGACGTGCCAGCGAGAAAAACCCGATGGTAGCGAGAGAGACGTTTTCAAGCTTGAGCCAGTAAGACAGGGTGCCATAAACGAGCAATAACGGTAGACCGCTGGAAAAGCCGAGAAAGAGAATGGCAACAATACGCCGGTCAAAATAAACCTTTGATGCGTCGAGCCATGATCTCATGAGGGCTTGCCCAGGACGATGGTTTTAAAGCAGGACATTTCACCGGCACTGTCCAGCATGGGGCCGCGCAATTCGCTGTGACTGACGTTATAGCGACCGTCTTTTTCATAGAGGAAAAGATCAAGGATGCAATCGGTGGTGCGATATTGCCAGATTTGCACGCCGATGTCTTTGCGGATAAAACTGGGGTCGCCCAATGTCTTTTTAATTTCAGTCAGACTTAACCCGACCAGTTGGGATGGATTTGTTTGTGTATCCAGACCATGGGCTTTAATGGCCGCCAGACGTGCTGCATCGATGGTGACGGGCTTGGTGGCGGTAGCAGGCGTGCTTAAGTTTGGGCCTTTGCGTTCGCCTTTATACATATCGGCACTGGAACGTGGCCCGCCACAAGAGGCGAGAAAAAGCGCGCCGATCAAGGCAAGTGCTTGGGCGGCGCGGGTATGGATCGTCATGGCTTTAGGATTGGTCTTGATTGCGTGCAGAAGCGATTTCGTCCGGTGTCAATGTAGACATAGACCCGGCAATTTCGCCGCCTTCTTCAATCACGATGCGACCATAGCGCACGTCACCTTTCACACGGCCACCGCTTTTCACGGTAAGTGTTTTATAAGCATATAGTTCGCCATCGAAGACGCCAGAGATATAGGCTTCTTCCACATGGGCTGTGCCGGTATAAACGCCACCGTTGGCCACATCCAAAATGCGTGCATCGGTGATTTTTGCATCCACCTGACCTTCAACCACCAGCGTTTCACAAGACGTGATTTCGCCGCGCAGGGAAATTTCACGGCCCACAGTCAAAGTACGCGGGTCTTGTAAACCACGGTGATCACCACGGCGCGGATTGGCACCGGGAATGTCCATCAAGCGACGTGCCGCAATGTCCGGGCGATATCCCGGTGATGTGCTGGTCGAAGACGCATTGGGGACAGACGGTTTACTGGGTGGGGCAGGGGTATGGGTGCCCTTGGAAGAAAAGGGTTTTAAAGGCGGCAATTGCTCTACTTTTTCTTCATTGGCGCTTGGTGTTACGACTGCGTCTGTTTTTTCGCTGGTCGGTTTGTCGCCGTCTTTTTTACGCCCAAACATACTCACGCATACTCCTTAAGAACTTTGTTCCAGCATCAGGAATTTCGGCTCCCGGCGCCAGTTATGAAAAAGATGCACCATGACGGCCGTACCGACCACTGGTGCTAATAGGTTTACCAGAGGAATGGTCAACAGGAAAGTAGTCAATGCACCTGCAACCAGCAATTTTCCCTGATAGGCTTTGCGTAGTGCTTTGGCTTTTTTCAAGCCAACACGGCGCTGGGCCACCAGTTCAAAATACTCCCGACTTATTAAATAGCCGTTAAGTCCGTAAAAAACGACTAAATTTACTGCCGGAAACAATAAATAAATTGGTAAAGCCAAAATGTTCAATAAAATCATGACCCCGGCAAACTTGATGGCATCGACCAGAGTCTCCCCCCAAGGCACACTGATGGCTTCAGGCAGGCCGGGAAAATGTTTTTGTTCAACGGCGTGGGCGATATCTTCCAATAAAAAGCCGATGATGACAGAGGCCACAGCCGGAAAAAGCAGCCAGACAACGGCGATGGTGGCAATGGAGCCTAACCAGTCAATGGCTTGATCCAGCCACGGGATGCTGACCAAAACAGTTTCAAAAAGAAAACCCGTGACAGCGGTCCATAACAACAAAAAAGTGATCAAGGCACCGATGATGCCCAGAAAGATGACTTTTCTAAATGTAGGATCAGGCAATTGGGCAAAAGATTTGGTGAAAGCTGAAATCATAAGAGCCGTTTTCTCAATTATTTGACAGAGTAACCCGTTATGTAGCCTTGTCGTGAGAAAAAAGAAAGGGGCTAAAACGGTTTAACGAATGGTTTTTAAGGTTGATACCATAACTCTGCTTTATCCAGAGGCGTTTCGTTTGAGAGATTAAGATTTTGAATTTTTAAAATTTTACGTGCTGACAAGTTTGCTTTTTTTAAGTCGCGTTGGTGATATGTGGAAAATATTTTTTCGAATGTGCCATCTTCGATCATAGAAAGTAGCCCAATTTCTATGCGTTTGGCTAATTTTGGTTTGAGAGGGGAAATGAAGAAATAGGTGGGTAAGGGCATATAGAGGGCTAAATTTTCTTCTACCCTTAAATTTGGGTATATATTCTCGTGTTCTTCTTTTTCCCGAAAGGCTTCATTGACGCCACGTGGGAAATAGTCAAACCTGTTTTGTATGAGCATCTTAAAGAGAGGTTCATAAGCATTGCCGCCAATAACATCAATGTTGAGGCGCTTTAAAGCGAGAGTTGTGCTCCATTGTTGGCCCCCTCCCATACGAAAACGTAATAAATCATCCAGTGTGTTTATCTGGTTAAATTTTTTTTGATCTTCACTGCGAATGAGAAAGAGTCGATACCCCTGTAGACCTTTGCGTAAAGGGATGCGTATGGGGAGTGCGGCAGTTTCCCATTCTTGGCGTGTCGCGGCATCAAAGACGGTGATTTCGCCGTTCATCAGTTTGACTAAAGCACGTTGTCTTGAGACAGGGGTAGGATATTGTTGGATTTTGTACGGACCAAATCGATCAACCGTTCTTTCCAGTGCTTCTTGTAACAACAGCATAGGATATTCAAAACGGCTATCTTGAGCTGAATTGGCAGGATTGGTTATGATCGTTTCTGTATTTTCATTTGCTTTGACCCAAGTGGGCCAAAGAAGCAGTGAAATAGCCAAGTACATAAAGATTTTCATCACGCTTACCACCTATGGTAAAGATTAAATCCTTAAGAGTGTACCATAGTATGGTGTTTTTTACTATAATACGGCTGTCAGAAAGAATATTACTATAGGCGTTTAAGCCAGTGAACCTTCCAGAAATGTCAGAATCTTACCATGCATATCTTGATGTGCGGCTTTACGGTCAAAGCCTGGGTTATCGTTGGCAAGTTCACCTAAGGTTTGTTTGACATCATCACGTACGGGCGAGAGGTAGGAAAAATGTCCGGCCTTTTTGGTGATATGATAATCACAGCCTTGAGGCAGGTTGTTTTTGATCTCATCTGCATGAAAGGGATTGCGCAAGACCATGTCATGTTCAGCGCGCCAAATTTGCAAGGGGACAGAGATGTCTTGCAAACTTTCTTTCGGGAACAAGCCGCCACTGACAGGCGCCAGTGCGATACAGGCTTTATAGCGTGGGTCCGGTGTGATGGGCATGTAAGGGGCATCAAATCCATCACGCACAATGACTTCATATCCGCAAAATGTGGGGTCAAATTCTCGATTTGCGCGGATATGATGGCGCAATCCATCCACATAAGGTTTTGCCCCTACGCAGGTCAATGCCGTAAAGCCGCCAAGGGAAAAGCCAAAAATGGCAATCCTGTCCGGGTCAATGAAGGGCCCCCATGTGTCGTCGTTTAAAAGGGCATCCAACGCCGATTTCATATGGCGTGATCTGTTTTGATAAGTTTTTGCGGAACCTGCGCCGCTGTCATCAAAAAAATTGTTAAATGGATGTTCAGTAGCCAGAACGCCATAGCCATGTTGGGCAAGAAATTCAGCCGTTTTACAATGGCCAAAGCGTGTACCGCCAGAACCATGGGACATCATGACCAAGGGTAAGGGACCGTCACAGGCTTGCGCGTTTTTGGCAACGTTGAAATCATAAACGCCATGTTTGAAAACCTGTGGGGCTTCATGGGTAGGGTACCATAAGGCACAAGGCACGGCACCATCGTTATCCTTGGCGCGAAAAGAAGTGAAACCAGCGTTGAAAGCCATAAATTTCGGCCCTAGTTCACTTTACTTTCAATGGCATCCCAAATCTCGGCTTCCAGACATGATCCATCGAAGCGGTTGATTTCTTGCAATCCCGTTGGTGATGTCACGTTAATCTCGGTCAGATAATCACCGATGACGTCGATGCCGACAAAGATCAGGCCGCGTGCTTTCAGATCGGGGCCGATCAGGTCACAGATTTCGCGTTCACGCGGGGTCAGTTCAGATTGCGCCGCTTTGCCACCCACATGCAGGTTGGATCGGGCTTCGCCTTCTGCGGGGATGCGGTTGACGGCACCAGCAGGGCGGCCATCAACAAGAATAATACGTTTGTCACCTTTGCGCACATCCGGCAAGTAGGCTTGCACCATCACGGGTTCACGTGCAGCTGCGTCAAACATTTCCAGCAGGGAATTGAGGTTTTCATCCCCGGGTTTCAGATGGAAAACACCCGCGCCACCATTGCCAAACAACGGTTTGACGATAATGTCTTTGTGTTTTTCACGAAACATTTCAATCTGTTGTTTGTTTTTGGTGATCAAGGTCGGGGGCATGACGCCGTCAAATTTGGTGACATATATTTTTTCAGGGGCGTTACGTACTTCTGCCGGGTTATTGACGACCAGAGTTTCCGGATGGATGGCCTCTAACAGATGGGTTGCCGTGATATAGGCCATATCAAAGGGCGGGTCCTGGCGCATCAAAACAACATCAATGTCATCTTTCAGATCAATCCAGCTTGGCTCCCCCAGTGTGAAATGGTCGCCTTTGACGCGTTGTAGCGTTAGAGGACGGGCATAGGCCACAACATGACCATCGACCATGGCAATATCTTCAGGCAGATAATGGAACAATGTATGTCCGCGCTTTTGTGCCTCCAGACCGAGCACGAAGGTTGAATCCCCATTAATATCAATTGATTCAATCGGGTCCATTTGAATGGCAACGCGTAAAGACATATCTGATCCCTAATTATCTTTAATAAGAGTGGCAACAGATATAGACCAACTCCTGCAGGGACGCTAGTCACAGGATGGTGAAAAGGTTAAAAATTTTATTTTTTGCATCCGCGAATACAAGGGCCATAAAAAGGCTGATGAACAAACCCGTTGATTAAGCAGGCGGGTTGGACATGGTATTTTGACCCCAAAAAATATAACGTCCGTTAGACACGTTCTTTTTTTCGCCAAACTTTTTGTTTTTGCTGGTTATTTCAAGATCAGAATAGGGTGTTTCCTGCTCTATTTTTTCTTCAAGTCGAGTGGAATCTTTGGGCATAAGATTGTCTCCTTCTGCGATATGAAACAGCCAAATAGAAATGCTGCTATGCAACATAATGCGAAGATGGGCCGGATTCGGCATCACCCATATGGGTGAGAAAAGATTGTGGAAATCAGTCACGTTGTAAAAGCGAGTCGCAAGTCCTTTGAAAATAGGGTTATTTAAATTTATTCTAATTCTTAAAATTTATTCAAATCAGCAAGAATATTTTCCGTATGGCGAATGACGTTGATGTCTTCTGTAAATTTTAAAGATGTTTTCAGGGCGTGTGTGGCGGCCTCGGTTTGACCGATTCGGGCTTGTAGTAATCCGGTTTCGCGCCAGAAGGTGGCGGAGGTTGGTTCTAATAAGGTCAGGGTTTGGAGAATGTCTAACGCTTTTTCCAGCTGTTGGCATCTCAGGAAATGGCCTTTGATGGCGTTGATATGGCGCATGGCCACTGTTTTGGCACTGATGGTTTCGTAAAATTGGGGGTGCAATTCGGCTTCTGCCCCACCAATGACCTTTAAGAACTGACGCAGATTATAGGCGTCCAGTTCCACGCAACCATGAAAGGGGTCGATGATCACGCGTTTGTTGCCTTCATCAATGGCGATGAGACAATAGCCGGGAAAGTTCAGCACATAGGCAGACCATCCGCACTTTTGGGCGCAATGGACATATAACAGACTGAGGGTGAGCGCAGTGGCGCATTTATTTTCAAGAACGCAAAACAAGTTCATATGATCAAGGTCGTCAAAGGCATCCTCATCCCCATGAAAGCCTTCTTCCTGTGACATGACTTTTTGCAAGGCATCGACTTTTGTCTTGTGAAGGGCTGTGTCCTTTAAACGGGCGGACAGTTGCGTAAGTTTGGTGCATGCCTGTTCAACCTTACCAGACGGTTTGAGTAATTTTGAGACTGCCAAAGCGGCATCGATCATGTCAAAGCTGTCATCACTTTGTGTGGAAAGGTTTTCAAAGGTCGTGCGCAAGCTTGCAGGGATACTCATTTTGCCATTTCTGTCTGTTTCGGTTTTTCGCGAAACATGGATTTTTGTGGTTTGATGTCAACGTGGGTAACTACTTTTTTGACATAGGAAACAGATTTGGCATGGGCAATAAAGCGATTTAGCTCCGCTTTACTTTGTGCTAAGCCGATCACATAAACAGTGCCGCCCTCGACGTTGTATTTATAATTGATTTGCATCAGCTGGGAATCAAAAGTCGTATCGGCAAAGAGTTCTGCATCTATCCAGGTATCATGGGCAAAATCCTGCAGACTACTGTCTTTTTTCAGGATGATTTCGTTATAGACATCTTTGATGCCTTCCACTTGCCAGACCATGGCGATGGCTTGGGCGCGTTGTTCTTCTGTTTCGACACTTCCGGTGATCATGGCTTTACTGTTATAGACGATAACGCTCAAATCGGTGGCAAACTCGAAATCTTCTTTGGCCCATTTACCAATCACATCGGCTTTCAGGGACATATCATTGGCGACACCTTTGATGCCACGTTCTTCCATTGCAAAAGTGCCGGCTGTTGTCCCAGCGGTGACCAACATGCCAATGGGTGTACAAGACGCCAAGGTGAGGCCAAGGAAAAGAAAGAATGAAAAACGGGTAATCATGTGTCGTCCAGCCAAGCATTTTCTATATGTTTGGGCCATTGTAGTGGGGCAATGGCGATAAAATCAAAGCGTATATCAAACATACAATAGCCTTGGTTAACAGAAAGAAAAGACTTTGCTGCCCGTATAATTCTTTTTTGTTGAAAAAGGCTGAGGGCGTGCATGGCATCCTCATGTTTGGCGCGCGACTTTACTTCGACAAAACACAAAGTCTGTCGGCGTTTGGCAATAATATCGATTTCCCCAAAAGGTGTTTTGTGGTTGCGTTTCAGTATTTTGTACCCTTTGAGGCGTAAGGCCTGACAGGCCAAAGTTTCTCCCCACAGTCCAAAGCCCACGGCTTTCAGTTTTTTCTGTTTCATGGATTGTCCTTTCTTTAGAACCATCTATGAAAAGGATTGAGGTTTTTTCAGCTTCCATGGCCTCTGACGCAGATAAGAAAATGCACGATTTTCACTGTCACCCCGCACGTGATGTGGGGCCCAGTGGCTTGTAGTGTCGTTAATCCCGCATCAAGTGCGGGATGACATATAAGGATTTATAAAAAAGGAGAGAGATCGTTTTATTTGGTGAGTTCCAAAGCCCGATTATAGACATCGCGTTTTTTAAGTCCGGTGGCATCGACGACTTCGGCAACCGCATCGCGCAAAGACAGGCGGGCCATGGCGTTTTTCAGTAAGCTGTCGAGGTCTTCGGCGGTGGTTTCTTCTTTGGTATCATCAGGGGGGCCGATGACCAGTACAACTTCACCGCGGACATTTTCTTCTTCATATTGAAGGGCGAGCTCAGGCAGCGGTGCACGACGGACTTCTTCAAATTTTTTAGTCAGCTCGCGGGTAACGCAGGCTTCACGATTGCCTAAGGTGGTCGCCATATCTTTCAGGCAGGCGGCCACACGACGTGGAGATTCCAATACAATAAGTGTGGCGCGCACGGCTTTAATCTCTTCCAGTGTTTTGATACGAGCGGCAGACTTGTTTGGTAGAAACCCGAGATAGAGAAAACGATCACTGGGTAGGCCGGATAAGACCATGGCGGTGATGACGGAACTGGCCCCCGGTGCACTGGTGTAAGGCAGTCCCATTTCAGCACAGTCGCGCACAAGCTTGTAACCCGGATCATTGATTAAGGGGGTGCCTGCATCACTGACCAGAACAACAATCTCACCGTCTTGGAGTTTTTGCAAAACCCTTGGGCGCATTTTTTCGGCGTTATGTTCGTGGTACGCGACGGTTTTTTTGCGTGAAATCCCGTGAATCATTAATAATTTTGCCGTTACACGGGTGTCTTCACACAAGATAGTATCGGCAGTTTTCAACAGGTTAAGGGCCCGTAAGGTTATATCTTGGGCATTGCCAATGGGGGTGGAAACGATATAGAGACCAGCTGTCACTTTACTCAATTGCTGAGTGAGGGTAATCTCTTGCGAAATCCCATTGTGATTCTGGAGTCCAGATGTTTCTATTTCGCCTGCGTCGTTTTTCTTTTTTGTCATTGTTGTTCTTTGTCACGTTGGTGTTAAGTGCCTGTGAAACCACCACGACAGCCCCGAAATGGTGGGAAGTGCCGGGAACATCGCCGGATGCGCGTACCGGTGGTACTTTTGATCCGACAGCGGCCCCGCGTGCCGGTATGGAGATCCCGCCATGGGATCCGTCTCAGCCGACGGTGCAACAGCCAGACGCTGAGGTCAAGGCCGAAGAATGGATGACCCAATATGATGCACGCGGTGGGGTACAAGCGGCACGGGTTGGATTGCTGCTGCCACTCAGTGGCCGTGCGGCAAATGTGGGTCAGGAAATTATGAATGCGGCCCAACTGGCCTTGTTCGATTTTGCAGGTAAACATTACGAATTGTTGCCCTATGACACCAAAAGCACACCGGAAGGGGCCGTGCAGGCAGCACGCTATGCCATTTCTGATGGGGTTTCGATCATCATCGGTCCCTTGCTATCAGAATCAGCCAAAGCCATTTCACCTTATTTGCAAGCCGCGAATGTAAATGCACTGGCCTTTACCAACGATTCGACAGCGGCCAGCCCTAATTTGTTTGTCATGGGGGTGCGACCGGAAGAAGAGGTGGAGCGCATTATCAATTTTGCCGCTTTGCAAGGCTCCAAACGTTTTGCTTTGTTGGCGCCAGCGGATGAATATGGCATGCGTGTGCGCATGGCTTTTGAATCTGCTGTCAGGGCCAACGGGGCTGAACTTTCTAAAGTGGTTCAATTCCTAGCTGGCAGTGATGACTTACCCGCGATGATTCGGGCCATGGCCGATTATGATGAGCGCCGCAATGAATTGCTGAGACAAAGGCGTGAACTTAAAGGGAAGTCCGATGCTTTATCTAAAAAAGCGCTGGAGCGGTTGAAGGTGTTACAGACCGCAGGTGATGTGGATTTCGATGCCTTGTTGGTTGCGACAGGGGGGAGCACTTTACAAACGATTGCGGCCAATTTGCCATATTTTGATGTGGATCCCAAAAAGGTCAGAATGTTGGGCACCAGCTTATGGGAAGCTAATTGGGTCCATGCGGAACCCGCCCTTTTGGGGGGCTGGTTTGCGGCCCCAAGTGCGAAAAATCGCACAGACTTTGTTGAACAATATAAAAATGTGTATGGGGATAACCCGCACCGCTTGGCGACGTTGGCGTATGATGCTGTCGCCTTATCCGCCGTACTTGCCAATGATCAGGGAGAAGCTGATTATAGCCGTAAGACATTAACTGATCCGGCAGGCTTTTTAGGACGTAACGGTATCTTCCGTTTACACCCCAATGGCTTGGCGCAACGTGGTTTGTCGGTCATGCAGGTGCAAAGTAAACAATTCAGAGAAATCTCACCGGCCCCAACCAGCTTTGCACCGGTGATGAACTAGCAAGGCTCATTTAAATGGCAGAATATAAAAATCAGTCATTTAACAAAGGTGACATGATTATGGTTGAGGGGGATCAACCACATTGTGCCTACATCCTAAAATCGGGTTCGGTGGAAATTACGAAAAAACGATCCGATGGGAGTGAAGCTGTTCTGTCCATATTAAAGGCGGGTGATATTTTTGGCGCAATGTCTATGGTTGATGCTGAACCGCGTTCTGCCAGTGTGCGGGCGCTGGAGGATGTCACGCTGATCGTTGTGGACGGGCCGACGTTTAAGAAAAAGCAAGAGGCGCTCGACGTTTTTTCACGCAAGCTTGTTCAGACGTTGATCCAACGCTTGCGTGTGCAGAACCAACAAATTGCCGATATGACTTGTCCATCGGAATTGTTGAAAGCGGCACAGAAAGGGCAGATTGAAAAAAGCAAATCGCCCCATACTAATATTTTGATCAAAGAAGATTATCGCGAGAAACTGGACTTCGGGTCTATTAACTTTTTGATGGGCGACGCCAACCCGCAATCGCGCCAAGGCATTAAAGGTGGTTTGCACATGCAGGGTTTTCGTGAAATTGATGATGTCAGCAATGCCGATGACTTGCGTAAAAAAGTCGGTGAAAGCAATTATGACCTGATTTTACTTGATGGCAGCTTGGGTGTGCCGAGTATTGCTTCTACGATTAAAGATATCCGTCATGGGGATACGACGGTCAGTCAATTTTGTGTGATTTTCTGTGTGATTGATCAGCCCGATCCCAAGACACTTGAGCTTCTTGCTGATGCTGGTCTGGATGATGTGTTGGTAAAACCGGTTGCGCTTGGCAATGTGATTGATCGGGTGGAACGCCGGATTAAAGCGCGCAAACCTTTTGTGGTCACGCTTAATTATGTCGGGCCGGACAGACGCAGCAGTCGGCGACCGCTTGGTGAAGAAATCCCCTTGGTCGACGTGCCGAACCCACTGACCTATAAAGCTTTGCGCTTGCCGGATGAACAAGGTTATGCGAAGTCGGTTCAAGTTGCCTTGGCCCGTATTGAAACTTTAAAGATTGAACGCCATGCGGTGCAGATCAATTGGTTATGTCAGAAAATTGAAAGTCTGACTCAAGCACAAAAAGATACAACGTATTTTCTTAATACTATTCTTTCTGTGACAGAAACTTTGATGCATAAGCTGGGCGATAAAGCGTTGTCTGAATATTATGAGACCTGTGAAGAAATCATAGAATGGGGCAAGGCCTTTAAAACCGGCATGGCGGAAATGGCAGGCAGTGATTGGGAAACGTTCTGTACGTTGAGCCAAAAAATACATGAAAATCTGGGACCGCGTTAGGGGCTTGACCCTCATCAATTGAATAATATTCAATCGGTTTTGAGAAACTCAAACAAGAATATTAAGATAATACCCGCGCGGAACATCGTCGCGTAATGGTTCACCGGATGCCAATAAGCGACGCAGGCGTTCCAGTGCACCCCGAATATCGGGGCCGTCGCGGCGTCCCGTTTTGGTAATACGGACCCGTTCCTCACGATCAGTACCGTAAGAACCGCGATCACCGACAACCGGTTGGGTCGTAGACCCTGATATGCGTATATCTGCCATGGGACGGATTTTACCATCACTGGGGGTTTGATTAAAGAGGGATTATTTAAATTTGTGGGAAACTGCATTTTCAACGGCGACTTGAACGTCCTTTTCATGGCGCACAGCATGATAGCGTCTGAGTGTCCATTCTACAGACGGGAAGGCCAGATCATCCCACGGCAGGTCTTCCCAGTCAAATAGGGCAACTTCCAGACTTTCAATACCTGCCTTATAATCCGGGCTGCGCATAACACCGCGATACATCATCATCACATGGCCGACACTGGGCACCTGATAAATACCGATTAGGTCCTGCACGTCCACATCGATCCCGGCCTCTTCGCGTGCTTCGCGTGCTGCGCCTTCTGAAACGGTTTCGTTCAGTTCCATAAAGCCAGCAGGGAACGTCCATTTACCGACGGAGGGTTCAATGGCACGTCGACACATCAGGAACTTGTCCTGCCATGTACAAACCACCCCTACAACAATGCGCGGGTTTTGATAATCAATGAAGCCACAGTCCGGACAGACCAGACGTTCCCTGTCGTCTCCTTCAGGGATTCTTTTGACACTGGGGCCTTTTAATTTACATTCTGTCATGGGCCATAGTCTGCCCTGAGTATTGTTATTTCGCAAGCCTCTTTACAACAGGCGCAAACACGTGTGAAGTTGCGCTGGATTCATATGAAGTTAGAGATAAAAATTAATGTTTTTTAAAACCGATGAAAATCACAATTTGCCGCATAACCCCTTTAAAGCCTGTGTTGCCCCGCGCCCGATCGGATGGGTCAGCACAGTTAGCCCAACGGGAATCGGCAATGTCGCACCCTTTAGTTTTTTTAATGGTTTGGCACAAAATCCACCACAGCTAATGATAGCGATCAATGGTGGAAACAAGCATTCACCCACCAAAGATACACTCTATAATATTGAAAAAACAAAAGAATTTGTCGTCAATATCGCGACATATGGTCTTCGACAAGAGATGTTTGACACGGCCGCGCCTGAACATCCTGACACAGATGAAGCCGTACTTGCCGGGCTTGAGATGATTGATTCAATTTTAATAAAACCCAAAAGAATACAAAAATCACCAATCCACATGGAATGTCGCCTGACACAGATAATTGATCTCTTATCCGACAGCGATGACGAAAAAAACACCGCCATCTTCGGTCATGTGGTGGGCATTCATATCCATGATGATGTGTTGGTGGAGGGCAAAGTCGACCTGAAAAAAGTCAATCCGATCTCCCGACTGGGCTATAAAGATTACGCCACCTTGGGGGATATTTTCCAACTGGACGCGCCTTGGCGTAAAGGGTAGAAATCAAGTTCCATATTGCACCCTTACAATTTTTAACTTGTCAAAATTTGTGCTTTTCAGCACTCTAGGGCAAAAGTTTCAGAACATCCTAAAAGGCAGTAGACCATGGCATACGACAACAACAATATTTTCGCTAAAATCCTGCGCGGGGAAATTCCTTGCGACAAGGTGTATGAAAGCGATCATGCCCTGGCTTTTAAAGACATCAACCCGCAAGCGCCTGTTCATTGTCTCGTCATCCCCAAAGGGGCGTATGAAAGCTTTGACGATTTTAGCGCCAATGCAACCGATGCTGAAATGGCCGATTATATCCGCGCCATTGGTGTGGTGGCCCGTGAAGCCGGTGTGGTGGAAAGCGGTTATCGCATTCTGTCCAACATTGGCAAGGATGGCCACCAAGAAGTGCCACACCTGCATGTTCATATTTTTGGCGGTCGACCGCTCGGTTGGATGATCAAGTCACAAGAAAAATAAGACCTTTGAATTTATATATTTCGGGGGTCTTCCCCTGAAAGAAAAAGAGTCACATGGGGAAGTCCGCCTTTTCAAGAAAGTCACTCCCATGTCTTCCCTCTCTCGCGGTATATTACTCATGGCGCTCGGCATTGCTTTTATGAGCATGATGGATGGTGTTATCAAACATCTGACCAATACCATCAGTGCGCCACAGGTACTCTTTTTCCGCGCCTTTTTTGGCCTGATCCCGATTTTAATTATCGCACGCACAAAAGGCGGTTTTAAGGGATTAAAAACCAAACGCCCCTTTGTTCATCTCTTCCGTGTGGTTTTGGGGGGCTCGGCCTTTATTTGTTTTACCCTTGGTGTGCGTGAAATGTCTTTGGCCAATGCCTTGGCGATTGCCTTAAGTGCCCCGTTTTTTATGGTGCTTTATTCGCGCGTTCTCCTGGGTGAAAACATCGGCATTCACCGCATCGGGGCCATGATGGTCGGCTTTATTGGCGTGGTGATTGTTTTACAACCCAATGAAGGCATCATCGGGACCGGGGCGCCTTACATGCTGTTTGTTGCTGCTGCCTATGGCTTATCACAAGTGATTGCGCGCAAATATGCCGCCAGTGAAAGTGCGGCCAGCTTTTCCATCTGGACGGCTGGGGGCATGGCCTTTTTCGGGGCGTGTCTCCTGCCGTTTTACTGGGAACCTTTAACAGGTGAGATTTTGCTCTGGTGTCTTGGTATGGGTATTTTGGGCGGATTGGGCCATTACTATATGACCGAGGCTGTGCGCCTCGCCCCCACCGTTGTGGTCAGTCCGATGGAATATACCGCCTTGATCTGGGGTGCGGCTTTTGATTGGATGTTTTGGACCGTCATCCCACAATATGCCACGGTGGTCGGATCCAGTGTCATCATTGCCAGCGGCATTTATATTTTGTGGCGTGAGCAGCTACATAAAAAACAACATATTCAAGAATTTACAGTCTAGATTAAGGATTTAAAGAATGCAAAATCAACTGAACGTACGTCCCTTGCAAGCTGCAGATAAAACCAGATGGCTGGACCTCTGGAACGGCTATCTTGATTTCTATGAGGTCGGCCTTGCCCCGGAGATTACCGAAAATGTCTGGGAACGGATTTTTGATACCAACAATCCCTTGTTGTGCCTTGTTGTCGTTCAGGATGAGACGGTGATCGGTTTTACCCACTATTTCTTCCATGGCACCACCTGGCATGCCACGTCTTATTGCTATCTGGAAGATTTATATGTGGATCAGAACGTGCGCTCACGCGGGGCCGGACGTGCCTTGATCCAGGCGGTCAAAGAAGCTGCCCAAAAAGAAGGGGCGTCCAAACTGTACTGGCACACCAATAAAGAAAACGAAACCGCCCAAGCCCTTTATAACAAAGTCGCCGAGCTGACAGGCTTCATACGTTATGATGTGATGCTGTAAGGGGATTGTGATTATTAAATAAATTCGGCTGTCTCGTTGTCTTTTTAATAAGCCAAATAATTGTCAAACAGCGAATTGGCGTAGAAGATAATTCTATTCCTTACAGGTCGAATGTTCAGGCATAAACCACTTATCATTTGGGAGGGTCATTTGATAGTAAGAGCCAGCGTTTTCTCGCGCAATTTTTATTTCATCAGTAACGTTGGCTCCACTTCTTTGCGCCATGAGCAACCAGCCATAGGCCTCGCGTTCGCTCGTTCTTGTGCCAAAGTCTCCTGTCTTTGCTAAATGTGCCAATTCAATCATTGCAGGAACATAACCACATCGTGCAGAACTAATCAGGTGCATTTTTCCTGCCCCTCTATTTTTATCTCCAAATGTACCTTTCAGCTTTTCTAGTCCAAAATAATAGCTCGCCTTTGGATTATGGATACTAAGGTAACTTAAAATGTCTCGAGCAGCCCATGTATCAATCGGTAATATTGTTCCATCATAATATGTTCCAGTTCCATCAATTAGGGAAAGACCCAGTGCAATTGCCCCTTCGTCGGTTTGGGTCGTTTCATCCAGCCAATCAATACCAGCCTTAAGAGGTGGTGGCATTGGTCGATCTCTTAAAACATCTTCATAAATTTTTCCCTTAAGTGAGGTATATGCAAATGCCGAGTGCATCAGTAATAATTTGAAAGCATCATTGGCTTTACTTTTGGATTGTTCGACACCGTGCCCATAATAGTATTTCCAGCCTACAATTGCGTAAAA
>JABXIC010000064.1 GCA_013373265.1 Methylocystaceae bacterium
CCGGGATCGGCATTGCCATTTGCGTCGGTCCGTTGGGTTGTATTGTCGTTTGGCGACGCATGTCCTATTTTGGTGATACGATGGCGCATTCTTCCCTTTTGGGGGTGGCGTTTGCTTTTATGTTTGATGTGTCGTTGATTATCGGGGTCTTTGGCGTGGCGCTATTGGTTTCGTTTATTTTGCTGGGTTTGCAAAAACGCAAATCCTTACCAACGGATGCATTATTGGGGATTTTGTCACATTCTGCTTTGGCCATCGGATTGGTTTTAGTGGCTTTTATGAGTTGGGTGCGTATTGATCTCAGCGCCTATCTGTTTGGCGACATTTTGGCAGTAGGTAAAATTGATGTGGCCTATATTTATGGCGGTGCGGCTGTGATCTTGGCGGTGTTGAAAGTGATCTGGCGCCCACTTTTGGCGGCAACCGTGAATGAAGACTTGGCGCAAGTTGAGGGGATGAAACCGCAACAAAGTAAGTTTATCTTTATGATCTTAATGGCGGCGGTGGTGGCCATTGCCATCAAGATCGTTGGAATTTTGCTGATCACCGCTTTATTGATTATTCCAGCTGCGACTGCGCGTAGATTTTCGGTAAGTCCGGAATGGATGGCGGTTTTATCTTCTGTCTTTGGCGTCATGGCTGTGGTAACGGGGCTGTTTGGCTCGTTAGAATATGACACACCATCGGGCCCATCCATCGTGGTGGGGGCGGTGATTTTCTTTATTGTCAGTTTGCTGATACCGCAAAAAGGAGTAGAGGCATGATTGAGACCTTAACCAAGAACCAACAACTTGTTTTTGACGTGTTGTCAAAAGCCCATGCGCCCTTAAGCGCCTATAATCTCTTGGATGAATTGCGCGATGATGGTTTGCGTGCCCCACCGCAAATATACCGTGCCTTAGAAAAGTTGATGGAATACGGCATGGTCCATCGTCTTGACAGCATGAATGCCTTTGTCGCTTGTCGTCACGATGACCACCATCATGAAGGCTTTACCGCTTTTTCCATCTGTAATGACTGTGGTGAAGTGACGGAATTTAGTGATCCTGAGATTTCAAAACGACTGGATAATTGGGCCAGCCAGCATAAATTTGTTCGTCAAACCACAACGGTGGAATTGCGCGGCCAATGTGAGAAATGCGCCCGTGCTTAAAACGGAAAAAAGATCGGTACCAACACCAGAGTGACCACCATCGCCAACACTTGCAGCGGCACCCCGACTTTGGCGAAATCGAAGAATTTATACTGCCCTGGCCCTAACACCAGAGTATTGACAGGGGACGCAACCGGCGTTGCAAAGGCGGTAGAGGCGGCAATCGCAACTGTCATTAAAAAAGGTTGTGGGGCAAGCTGCATTATTTGCGCTGCAGATATGGCAATGGGGGCGACCAAAACCGTGGTTGCCGTGTTGGAAATAAACTGACTAAAGAGTGACGTCAGCACAAACAATCCTGCCATTAAGGACATAGGCCCCATATCGCCAAAAACCGAGATCAATCCATCGACAATTAAACGGGCTCCGCCGGTGACTTGCAACGCTTTAGAAAGCGGCAGCATGCCTGCGATCAAGACCAGACTTTGCCAGTTCATGGAAGAATAAGCCTCTTCCATTTTGACGCACCCGCTTAACACCATGGCCAAGGCTCCACATAGGACGGCCGTAACGCTGGGCAGAACATTAAAAATCATCAACCCAAGCATGGCGAGTGTGATGAACAAGGCCATCGGTGCTTTGGCATGATTGGGGAAAACTTCGCTGATTTCACGCGGGGTTTCCATCAACATCATATCGTTGCGTGGTCCGGCAAGGTTTTCAATGGATTGCCAAGTGCCGGAAACCAAAAGCACATCCCCCGCTTCGAGTTCCGTGGTGGCAAAATCAAAGGCCATGGTTTGATCACCACGGCGAATGGACATGACATTCAGTTGTTGGCGACGGCGAAAATTGGCTTGGGCAACGGTTTTGCCAATCAAGGGTGAACGGGGGACAACCAAAGTTTCCGCGATCCCAAACTGTTGTTGAAAGCGTTTTTGCAAGCCGTAGGGAAAGCCTTTGTCTTCCAGCTTTAAGGTTTGGCAGACAGGTGTAAAATTATCACTCTCAGAAGCCAGGACCAACAAGTCACCAGCTTGAAATTGAGTTTCGGCCAAAACGGGCCGTAAAGACCCCATAAGCCGTGCGCCGCGTTCAATGGCAACAACGGTTAGGCAATATTTTTTACGTAATTCAGCTTCAAAGACGGTTTTGCCAATTAAGGGAGAGTCGGGTAAAACCCGCACGCGGTGGATTTGTTCTTCAAAACCGTAAGCGCAGGCCATGTCGTGAAAAGTGGGATGGGTCCCGGTGCTGGTGTTTGTGCTGCGTTCGGGCAGGACGCGTCGCCCGATCAATAAAATATAAACCATGGCAATGACCAAGACGGCAAAACCGATGGGTGTAAAATCAAAAAAGTCAAAAGGGGCAAAGCCGCTGCGTTCCAATTGTGTGCTGACCGCGATGTTGGGCGGTGTGCCGATCAGGGTTAACATGCCGCCAATCAGCCCGGCAAAAGCAATGGGCATCAAGACCCGGGACTGGGAAATCCCGGCTTCGCGCGATAAGCTGACAACGATGGGGATAAAAATGGCGACTGCGCCTGTGGAACTCATAAAGGCTGACAGCCCTGCAACCGCTGGCATAATGATCGCCAAGAGGCGTATTTCACTATTGCCTGCAAAGCGCGCGATCACATGACCGATCTGGGCGGCAACCCCGGTGCGAAACAGCCCTTCTCCAATAACGAACAACCCGGCAATCAACATAATCAGGGTAGAGCCAAAACCGGACACCACGTCTTTAACAGGTAAAATGCCGGATAAAGTTAAGGCCACCATGACAAGGACGGCGGTGACATCTAAGCGGATTTTGTCACTGACAAATAACGCGATGGTGACAAAAAGAAGACCGTATACAAAAAGGATGTCGCCGCTCATATGCTTGCCTGATTAAATGATGAAATTATGGGAACAGTAACATAAGGTGAAAGAGACATCATATTGTTATTTAAATATGAATATTTGTATTTCCTTTGTCGTAAAGACCGCATTTTGTAAGCTCGACATATCGAAAAAGCGCAGTTTAGAACAGTTTTATATTTGGAACGAAAATTGCTTATTTCTTTAAAACGTTACATTTTGGAGCAAAGCGCATGAAGACCAAAGATAAAATTAAAAAGCAACTCGAAGAAAACCCGATCATGTTGTACATGAAAGGCACCCCGAAAGAACCCAAATGCGGTTTTTCGTCCAAGGCGGCGATTGCGTTAAATTCAACAGGTATTTCTTATGCATACGTCAATATTCTGGAAGCACCGTTATTGGCGATGGGCCTGAAAGAATATGCAGATTTTCCAACATTTCCGCAGCTTTATATTAAAGGGGAACTGGTTGGCGGCAGCGATATCGTAGAAGCGATGCTCGCCAGCGGAGATTTGGTCCCCATGATGCAAGAGGCAAAAGCGTAATGCAGGAAGACGTTATTATCGCACGCGTTCAGGGGAAATACCCTGAAGCCGTCATCGATGCCGCCGGGGAAGATTGCAATTTTCAGCTCTTTGTCATTTCAGATATTTTTGAAGGCCAGTCTTTGTTACAGCGCCAAAAAGATATTCTGGGCCTTTTTAAAGAAGAATTGCAAACGGGTGCGCTTCACGCTTTGTCGGTGACGGCAAAAACGCCAGCAGAACAGGCCAAAGCCATGGAAGCGCAACAGGTCCATATTTCTTTTGATGACATCAAGTAAACCTCTTGGCTTCACGCACCTGGGCGGTAATTGTAATGATGATGCCAACGGCGATGATGGCAGCTCCGGTCCAGGTGATCAGGCTATAAAGCTCCCCTAAAAAGAGGGTGGCGATAAAGAGACTGACGGCGGCGGCCACATAGCCGATTTGGCTGAGCAATACCGGGCCGCCTTTTTCTTGCAGGCGAAAGAGCAAGGCAAAGGTTAATCCGGCAATTAAAAGCTGACTGACGGTCACTTGCGGGACTTGAATAAGACTGTGCAAGGCCAGTTGTCCATTTCTGGTGACGATCAGCACAATAAAAAAAAGAATGCTGAAGACATGGCACCAGAAGGCCAAAATGTCCGGGTTTGCACCTTTGGGCCAGTCCAAGGTGCGATAAATATTGCCACAGGCAAGGGTTAGGGGGAGCAACAGGGCCGCCAATATCCAGATTAAAGCAGGCGCATCCGGTGCACTGCCGCGTGTAATGCTGACAACAACGGCTCCGATCAATCCAAACATAATACCAACTTTCCCCATCAGGCCCGGTGTTTTGATTTGAAATAATAAGGCCAAGCTGAGGGTGAAAACAGGGGACAGGGCATACATCAAGCCCATATAGCCAGACCCGACATGGGCCATGGTACTAAACAGTAAGATATTGGGCAGAATGAATGAAATGAGGGATGAAATCAGGATATAGCGCCACATTGAACGTTTCGGCCATTCAAAACGGTTTTGCAACACCAGTAAGGGCAACAAGATTAAAACAGCGCCTGCAGAAATCACCAAGGCCCACAGTAGGGGGGATATGTGGGCGTCACTGGCAATTTTTCCCAAGGGCATGTTGAAACCGAAAAATGTCCCTGTCGCCAAGAGTAAAAAGATCGGGCTTTGCAGAAGTTTATTCATGGGGGAAGGCCCCTTTAAAAGTGATTTCTGATAGGGCTTTACGCGGGCTTGGGCCTTCACGTTCCTGCAATTCTGGTGGCAGGGCGGCAGGGGTTGTGCGTTGCCCGATGGCAATGGCGATCTCAACCTTATAACGATCCGGGATGTTGAGCTTTTCTGTTACATCATCAAATAAAATCCCCGCCATGGCATGGGCGTCATAGCCCATGTCAGTGGCTTGCAACGCCAATTGCACCCAAGCGGCCCCGGCATCAAAACTGTTATAAGCCGATGGTGTATTGCGATCTTGAAACACAGTGTCAGATACAAGAAAAACAAGCGCAGAGGCGTTTTTGGCCCAAGCCGCGTTGAACGGGTTCAGCAAGGAAATATATAAGTCCCACTCTGCATCTTGTCGCAAACAATAGATGAATCGCCACGGCTGGACATTATAGGCCGAAGGTGCCCAACGTGCGGCTTCTATCATGGTGTGGATATCTGTGTCTGAAAGTTTCACGGGATCAAAAGCACGCGGGGACCAACGTTTAATAAAAAGAGGGTGAATCGGATGGGAGGAAGAACGGGAAGTCATCATGCTAAATGCCTTTACATAAATTGGGGGGATAGGTATTTTCAAATCAGATAGTTTGATGCATTATAGTTTGATATCAAATGATTTGATATCAAACTATATAAGGTGAGAGATTTTTAGAGTCAAGTCATGAAAGAAAAATCACGCCCAAAATCTGGTGTGGGCGATAAGCAAATGGACGATATTTTGTCCCAGTGGTGCCGTGAACGCCCTGATATAGACCCGACCTCAATGGCGGTATGTGGCGATATCTGGCGTGCGGGTGATATTTTGCGCCAAGGCGTGATGGACAATCTCGCCAAATATAAATTGGACTTTCCCCAGTTTGATGTAATTTTGACCCTACGCCGCCAAGGCCAAGGGCAAACTTTGTCGCCGTCACATCTGGCGAAAGAAATGATGTTGTCCACTTCTGCCATGACCAATCGTCTGGATCGTCTGGAAAAACGGGGATTGATTGAACGGATCGTTGATCCCAATGATCGGCGGGGATTGAAAATTATGTTAACTGAGGAAGGTTTTAAACTGGCGGATGACTTGGTCGTTTCTCATGTGCAGACAGAAGACGCCCTTTTGGCTGGATTAAACGAGCAAGAATGTGCAGACCTGCGCCGACTTTTGGCGAAGATTAAACCCGTTGAGGATTAAATATGCGCAAGCCGTATTTTATTTTGATAATCTTCTGTGGGTTAGTCCTGATGACAGGCTCAGGCCCCAGCCATGCGAAAAGCTTTGTTTGTGAAGGGCACTGGTATCGTGCGCGTTTAACGACTTATACGTCTTATCCCGACCCGGGCTCGGAAGAATGTCTGGCTTATAATGGATGCACATGGGCGGGTCAGTTTTATGGGGTCGAAGGCAAGAAAACCCAACAATGGGTCGCCCAGCATAATATTGTCTCTGTACATAAAAAAGACTGGCCCTGGTTGGGTCTGAAGGTCATTAACATCCGCCAAGGCAGTAAAGAAATAACCGCGGGTGTCTATGATCTGTGTGATGATCGCGATTGTGAAGGCTGTTGCACCCAAAACTTAGGGGGCGACGGTTATTTGATCGATATGGAAAAATATACCACCCAGCGTTTCGGGGCCAGTGACGGTTTGGTGGAATTCCAACTGTGCCACCCTCAGCAATAGCGATAGTTATTCCTGTGGGGCTGGCTTATGTGCATTGACCTTTTTAATAAAGGGCATGAGTAGCATAGAGCCAAAAAAGACCGCTGCAACCATCATGAAGACATCGGCAAAGGCCATAACGGTGGCTTCGCGCATAACAATGTTGCGAATCACTTCGATGGTTGCCTGATAGGCCTGATCGCCATATTGCGGGGTCAGGGTGTTTTGCAGTTGTCCCACCATATCAATCACCTGTTGGCGACCATAGTTGATTTGTTCGCCCAGATGACTGCTGTGCAAATCTCTTTGATTGGTCAATAAAGTATTGATCACGGCCAATCCTACGGCACCGCCAAGGTTACGCATCAGGTTATAAAGGCCGGACGCGTTTTTCAGTTCCTGCACGGGTAGGGTCCCCAATGCCAAGGTATTAATCGGGATAAAGATCAGCATGAGAGACAGACCCCGAATCATTTGTGGGAAGAAAAATTCCCAAAAGCTCCATTCAGCGTTTAGGTTCGTGTTGAGAAACAGGCCCATGCCAAATAAGAACAATCCAACGCCAAGCATCAGGCGTAAATCAATCTTTTTAGAAAGTGCCCCGGCAATGGGGGCGGACAGAAATTGGAATATTCCTGTCACCATCACCACTTTGCCGATTTCAAGCGCGTTATAGCCGCGCACCGCAGCCAGAAAAAGTGGCATCAAGTAGACTGATCCATAAAGACCAATGCCAACGACAAAACTATAAAAAGACCCAATGGCAAAATTTTCGTCACTAAAGGCGCGCAAATTGACCACCGGATTTTTGATGGTGAGTTCCCGCCAAAACATCAAGACGCCGCTGAAAGTCATAATGGTCGCGTAGAAGACGATTTCTTGAGAATCAAACCAGTCATCGGTCGGACCTTCTTCCAGGACATATTCCATGGTGCCCAAAAAGATGGCAATCAGCACAATGCCCAATAGATCAAAGCCTTTGAGGCTGGATAAGTCCGGTTCATCAATATTGACATAGGTGAAGACAAAAAATGTAACCAGAAAACCCGGTAAGACATTGATTAAAAACAACCATTCCCAACCAAAGGAATCGGTGATGTAGCCACCAACCGTGGGACCAATGGCCGGGGCCATGGTTGCGACCAAACCGACGATAACGGTTACACCGGCTTGTTTATCGCGGGGGAACAAGGTGTAGCTTGCGGCAAAAACTGTTGGGATCATCATCCCGCCCAACAGACCTTGTATGACGCGAAAAACAATCAGGCTTTCTAAATTCCAGGCAATGGAACACATTGCAGAGGCAAGGGCAAAACCAAGACAGGCGGCAGAAAACAACCAACGTGTTGAAAACACGTGGGCCAGCCAGCCGGAAATGGGAATGACGATCACTTCAGCAATCAGATAAGAGGTTTGCACCCATGAAATTTCTTCCTGACTGGCGGACACACCGGCTTGAATCTCAGACAAAGAACTGGCGACAATCTGGATATCCAAAATGGCCATGAACATGCCGATAACAAGGGCGAGAAAACCTATGATGGGTTTTGCTTCCATGGGGGATCTCTAAAAAATCAGTTTAATGGGCTGCGGCAAGCGCAGGCGTATTGGGTTCTTGGGCTACAACAGGATCCGGCATACGGGTATCAACCGCCACTTCAACTGACATGCCGGGCAAGAGCTGGGCATTTTCAGAATTTAGCGGAACCTTGATACGTACAGGGATGCGTTGGACAATTTTGGTAAAGTTACCCGATGCATTTTCCGGCGGTAACAAGCTGAATTGGGCCCCGGATGCGGGTGCAATGGATTCAACTTCACCTATGATTTCTGCGTCGGGGTAGGCATCGACTTTTAGGGACACTTTTTGCCCGTTGTGCATTTTTTCGATTTGGGTTTCTTTAAAATTGGCTTCGACCCATACGTTTTGAACCGGAACAATGGCGAGTAAGGGCGTGCCGACACCGACAAACTGACCTTGGCGTACGGCGCGGTTACCGACAATGCCGTCAATAGGCGCGCGGATCACGGTGTTTTCCAGATCAAGTTTGGCCAGTTCAAAGCTGGCGCGGGCGCGATTGTATTCAGCTTGGGCTTCATGTTGTTGTGCGCTTAAGACATCAAGGTTACGTTCTGCCGCCAACAAGCTGGCTTGGGCTGTATGTAATTCAGCGCGGGTGCGTTGGACACTGGCTTTGTCGTTATCATAAGTACGACGGCTTGCCGCACTGCGTTTAACCAGATCTTTTGAGCGTTCAAAATCTTTCAGGCTATGGTCATGTTCAACCGTTTCGGCCTCGACTTGAGAGCGTGCCGATTGAATCATGGCATCCTGCATTTTGATTTGGGCCTGCACAATTTCCAAATTGGCTTGAGCAACCTGCACAGCAGCTTCTGCTTTTTTTGCAGTGGCTTCATAATCGCGGGTATCCAGGCGCAGCAAGACATCGCCAGCCTTGACGGCTTGGTTATCATGTACTTCTACAGCCGCAACATAGCCGGAAACTTTGGGACTTAAGCGTGTGATTTCGCTATGAACATAGGCATTATCGGTTTTTTCAAAATAACGGCCCTCAATCAACCAATAACCGCCACCAATGATGGCGCCACTGGCAACCAAGGCACCTGCGATTAGCGCTTTTGTTTTTTTTGATTGTAACATGGATGAAGGACTCCAAATAATAAACTGAACCGTCTAGTTCAATAAATTGACCTGAAAGAGAGAAAAGTCAATATTAAACTAAACTGTCTAGTTTACTTTTCTCTCATTTTCTTTATGATAATCGCTAAATTTGATGATGGTGTATGAACTATGTCACTAAAGAAAAAGAAAAAAACCAACACCCGTAGCAAGCGTGATTTGATTATTGATGCGGCGACAGAAATGTTTCTGGAAGCCCCTTTTGCGGTGGTTAGTGTTGATTTGATCGCCAAACGCGCCGGAGTCTCCAAAGCAACGATCTATGCCCATTTTGGCAGTAAGGTCGATTTGTTTGAAGAGGTGATTAACCGCCGGGCTGCGACATTTTGGCAAGTCCCCGAGGTTCCTGACCATGCGGATGAAACAGCGCAATACCTGCGACAAATCGGCACTTTTTTTGTCGACCAATTGACCAGAAAAGAAACGCTGGGTATCTTTCGCCAAGTCATCGGCAGTGCCACCAGCTTCCCCGACTTGGCCGGGGTTTTTTATCGGGCAGGTCCCGCGCGCGGCATTGCCATTTTTGAACAACGTTTTGCCGAGTTGGGGCAAAAGGGGTTTCTCAATATTGAAAACCCGCGCCTGACAGCAGAGATGTTTATGTCCATGCTCAAAGGCGGCTTTCACATGCGCTGCCTACTGGATATGAAAAACGATCCCATCGGCCCAGAACTCGTCATTGAAGAAACAGTGCGCGTGATGATGGCTTCATATGGACCGTGACCTAACTGTGTGTTAAATGCTGAACGATGCATTTCATACATGTTGTCAAAGTCCAGATGAAAGAAAGTCTATGGCCACGAAGAAAAATCCGCTCAAACTCAATAAACTACAACTACGCACCCTCGCTCTGACGCAGGTGTTGGCGAACGAGCCAGATTTGTCTGTCAAAGATGAGATGAGCGGTGCGGTCACAATCAAGCATCTGCCGCACGCCCATGGTGATCATATGCATGTCGGACCGTTTGTGGTGTCTTCTAAAGATGCCAGCGGCTTTTCAAACCCGGCTGTCTGGGTGGCATTGAAGCGCAAAGGTCTGGTCATAGATGGCGATTTTGGGGTTACGCTGACAGCCGAAGGGCTCGCTTATGACACAGGCCTTGGCGAAAAATTCATTGCCGCATCGGATCATTGAGGCAAGATAAATACTAAACTACGACATGTCTATGTCGTGTGATTTCTCTATAAAGCAATTTTAGGTGTACAATCTCCCTCTATATCATTGATTGTTATAAACTATGACTTTCTTGGAGGCATTATGGATTTCGATTTGTTTATCAGTCATGCAAGTGAAGACAAAAATGATTTTGTTCGACCTGTTGCAGATACATTGAAAAAACTGGGTGTACGTGTTTGGTATGATGAATTTTCATTGAGCATAGGGGACAGCTTAAGCAAATCGATCGATAGGGGGTTGATTCAGTCAAATTTCGGTTTAGTTGTTCTTTCTAAAAGTTTTTTAGGGAAAAATTGGCCAGATTATGAATTGAGAAGCTTGCTCTCCAAAGAGATAGGCTCAGGTAAAGTAATTCTTCCGATTTGGCACGATATTAAAAGGGAAGACATACTTAATTTTAGTCCATTCTTAGCAGATAAGTTCGCTCTGACTTCTAGTGGGCTTTCCATTATTGAGATAGCAGCAAAGATTCTTAAAGTTGTCCGCCCTGATAGATATGATAAACTTATGAGACGCGTTGCTTTCTGTCAAAACCTTAGGACCAATAAAGTCGAAAACATCCCCGTTACAGAGATAGTCTTTACTCCACCAAAACATGACAAATTACCATTTAATTTGCTTTCTAGAGTAAGGCTCATTCGAGCTGCATTGTTTGAAGTATATCCTCATTCAATGGAATATTGGGTCGATGGCTTCAGGGGGGATGCTCACCCGTCCAGAGAAATAAGAATTTGGGAGCATATTGCTGCTTGCTATCTCGAATATTGCGCCAAAGCACAACCGTCTCAATCGGAAAAAGTCGATATTTTTAATACGCTATATGAATTTTCTGTCTTTGGCATATCTGAGGAGTCAGCATCTAAAATTGAAGGCCTAGAGAGGTTTTGGGCTAGTCCCGTACCTACTTTTGATATTGCGGATGATAAATTTCCAGAAAGCTATCATGAATATCAAGGTAAAAAAGACGATGAGAAGTTCTTTGACACGGAAAGCTTCCCATATGATATTCCTGATGAACTCGCATTTGAATTATTAGACCAAATGCCCATACCCGAGTAAGGTTGAGAATACATAAATTGCTAAACTACGACATGCCGCTTTACCGCCCGCCTTCTGAAGGCAACAACCTGATTATTCAGGCTACACTCGGTTGTCATTTTAATCAGTGTTCTTTTTGTTCCATGTATAAGACCAAGTCTTATCAGGCGCGGCCTTTGGCAGATGTGTTTGCGGATATTGATCGCGCTGCCCGCGTTTGGCCGGAGGCGAGACGGGTGTTTTTGGCGGATGGGGATGCGTTGACGTTACCGATGGAAAGTCTGCGTCCTATTCTGGAAAAATTGGCAGCCACATTTCCCGGTTTGACTCGCGTGTCCTGTTATGCAACGCCGGGGGATATTCTCAAAAAGACGCCCGAAGAGTTGCAGGAACTTAAAGCCTTGAAACTGTCTCTTTTCTATGTGGGGATTGAAACGGGTGCGCCTAAACTCTTGAAGAAAATCACTAAAGGGGCCTCGCAAAAAGGTATCATTGAAGCCCTGCAAAAAGCCCGTGATAACGGCTTGAAAGTCTCTGCCACGGTGATTTTGGGGCTTGGCGGCAAGAAATACTGGCAAGATCATATTGATGGAACGGTTGAGCTGCTCTCCAAAGCGCCGGTGACCTATCTGTCGACCTTGCAGCTTTATCTGGAAGAAATCGCTTATGACGAGTTCATGACCAAATTTGGTGAACCGTTTGAAGCTCAAGATGATATGGCGGTGTTGAAAGAGCTGGAACGCCTGCTCACCAATATAAAGCCGCCCGCCCCTGTGATTTTCAGGTCCAACCATGCATCTAATGCTTTGGCGCTGGCGGGGAATCTCCCTAAAGATCAGGATCGTTTGATCCAGCAGGTACAAGGGGCCATCGCCGGGGTGCATGCCATTCGCCCTAGCTTTATGCGCCGTTTGTAAAAATATTAAAACCGTCACTCTGACGCAGGCCAGAGTCTATTCTTACTGTGGGTGGATACGGGCCTGCGCCAGTAGGGCGGAGAGGTTAAAACATATCATCGGGGATTTCCATCAGCTTGGGCGTATCGGTCCATAGCAACACACATCGCACCGGGCGATCTGGATAGATCAATTGCAAGGCACGGCGATAGGCCTTCATTTGTTGGATATAAACCGGCGGCACTTTTTTGACCGTGCGCGGCGGGGGGCGGTTGGTTTTATAATCAATGACAACAATTTCATCATGGCGCACTAGCAAGCGGTCCACCTGGGCAGAAATGACTTTGCCGTCCACGGTGCCCACAATCGGCACTTCGGCTTGGGAGTCGGGTCCAAAGACATCCGTAAATTCAGGGTCATTTAACACCAACAGGGTTTCTTTGGCGATTTCGTCTTGTTGTTTATCACTTAAGCCATGGGCAGCCCCGCTTAGATAGCTGCGCGCCGCATCCTCACGATCATGATGATCAATTTCAGGCAGGGTTTGCAGCAAGGCGTGGATGATATTCCCGCGTTTAAAGCGATAGCCATGATCATCGCCTAAGGGGGAACGGGTGGCGGGTTCGGGTTCAACGGGGCGAGACGGTGCAAGCGGGCGCGGTGGGCTGGGTTCCATCCCCGGTTTGGCCCGTGCCCAGTCGGGTAGATTTTCAATTTCACGGTGGAAGTCTTCGGGCTTAGGCTCTGATTTGACTTCAATTTCCTGATCACAGACCAAGCGCAAGACCGTGGCATCGTCGCATTCTTCGGTCTGGCTTAAGAAAGAATCCTCAAGTTCAGGGGCGACCCCGTCCAGACCGTTTTTAATCAGGTTGTACCAGCAATGATCAGGTGGGCTGTTTTTATTTTCCCAGCCACAAATATATAACCGATCTTCAGCACGCGTTAGCGCCACATACAGCAAACGGCGATATTCTTCATCGCGCTTTTGTTTAATGCGGTCTTTTTCGGCGGTGGCAATTTCTTCAAAATAGCTGGCTTTAGGCGGCCAGATAAACAGTTCATCACCATTTTCCGGATCATGGGGCCACAGCAGGCTGTCACCTTTGGTCGGAACTTGCACGGTATCAGGCAAAAAGACGATGGGGGCTTGCAGGCCTTTTGCTCCATGCACGGTCATGACGCGCACGGCATTTTGGCTGGCTTGTTCAAGGTCACGTTTAACTTCCGTATCCCCTGTTTCCAGCCAGGTCAAAAACCCTTCTAAGGCAGGGGCGTGACTGTTTTCATATTGAAGGGCCAAGTCTAGAAATTCGTTGATCGGGTCATCGGCTTCTATGCCCAAACGCGCAATCAATTTTTTGCGCCCACCCAAGGCGGTCAAAACATACGTGAATAATTCAAACGGGCGGACATAGTCCGTGCGTGCCATCAGGTCCGCGAGATAACTATGGGCATGGTGGAAGTGCAAATCCGATTTTGCCCGGTCACGCAAGGTGGACCATAGGCTGCCTTGGCGTTTATAGGCCAGATTAAACAGGTCTTCTTCATTTAGGCCCAACAACGGACCTTTGAGCACACAGGCCAATTGCAGATCATCATCGGGTTGCAGCAAAAAGCGCCCCAAGGCAATCAGGTCCATCACCGCCATTTGTTCGTTCAGAACCATGCGGTCCACCCCGGCGACAGGGACGTTGAGTTCTTTTAGGGCGCGCACCAGTTCTTCAACAAAACCCGTGCGACGGCGCACCAGTACCATCACGTCCCCTGCTTCAATGGGGCGACCTTTGGCGTCCAGAGATTCTTTGGTCAAAATCATATGGTGGATGCGTTTGGCAATGAGCCCTGCCAACAAGGCACGCGGGCTTTCCACGCGCAGGCGTTCAACAGGGGGCTTCCATGGTGCCTGATCACTGGCCGGTGTGGGTTTGAGCGCAGGCCAGACTTCCACAAGCCCACCATCTTTATCGCGCCATGCGTCATGGTGCATGACCGTATCAATCTCGACACCTTGGGCAATGGCCGGGTCGCTAAAGACCGCATCAACAGCTTGCAGGACGGCGCGGGTGGAACGAAACGACACGGTCATGGGGACTTCACGCCAGTCTTGGTTCGCTTTGGGGACGTCACCTGCAAATTGTTGCTTCATGCGGTCAAATTCCGCCGGGTCCGCGCCTTGGAAGCTATAAATGGATTGTTTCACATCCCCCACGGCAAAGATGGTGCGCGGGCGTTCCACATCATGGGTGCCGATGCCGACAAAAAATTCCTGAGTCAGGGCCTGAATGACCTGCCATTGGTCGGGGTTGGTGTCTTGGGCTTCATCGACCAGCACATGTTCAATCCCGCCATCTAGCTTATAAAGCACCCAGGGCACGGTGTCTTTGCTCAACAGATCACGGGTTTTTAAGATCAAATCGTCATAATCCAGTAAGGCAGCGGCGCGTTTATATTTGGCATAAGAATCCAGCAAACATTTCCCGATGCGCAACAAGGCGTTGGTGGTTTGTAAGGTTACAGCGGCGCGCATTTTGTTTTTCGTACGCAGCATACGCGCGGCTTCAACCGCCAAGACATCAACCGCCCCCGGGGCATTGGCCGCCGCTCCTTTGGTGATCAGTGTCTTTCTGATTTCATCTTTACCCGTCAAGAAAGCCTGACAGTAGGCGTCAAAATGCTCAATGCGAGTGCGTTCACTTTCCGCCAGCCAGTTTGCTAAGATCGCCCCTCGTTTTTGATCATTGTCGCTGCCGTCTAACAAGGCATTGGTGGCAAAGCGCAAACCCAAGGCATCAAAGCTGTCTTGTTCACAGGCTTGTTCGATCAAGCGTTCAGGCGTGTCGGTGACGCTAAGCTCCATCAATTCAGCCAGACGCGCCACCAGTTTGCGCACGCCGCCATGATGATCCAGCACACGGCGCAAGCGCCCACGCGCCCAGGCCAGTGATCCCATTAATTCAGGGAAGTTGTTTTCATGAATGTGTGAGGTCACTACACGCAATGCGTCATAGAGTTCCGGTGTGCGTCCAAATTTAGCATCAAGCAAAATGTCATCTTGTGCCTTTTTCAACAATTCAGCCGCGCTACGTTCATCCATCACTTGAAAATGCGGGGCCAGATCGGCTTCCAGCGGGAAGCGTCTTAGCAAGGATTGGCAAAAGGCATGGATGGTTTGAATTTTCATCCCGCCCGGACTATCCAGCACAAGGGCAAACAACTGGCGCGCGAGGGTGAATTCTTCAGCCGATGCAGGACGTTGCAACAAATCATGAAGTGTGTCTTTTAAGGCCTCATCAGACATGATGGACCATTCGCCCAGTTTATCTGAAATCCGGTTGGACATTTCCGCTGCGGCTGCTTTGGTAAAGGTCAGACACAAGATATGATGCGGGCGCGTACCTGTGACCATCAAAGACAATACACGATCGGTCAGCACTTTGGTTTTGCCGGTCCCTGCGTTTGCTGCCACCCACACAGAAGCTTTGGGGTCAGACGCGCTGCGCTGGGCGATATTGGGGTTAATCACAGACGTCATTCTTCCCCCTCTCCGGCGGCGGTGGACCATTCTTTAACGCGGGCCAGATGTTCATAGTCACTGAACTTCGGCGCATTTTCAGGGTTGGGCCGTGATCCATAAGGCGCTTCGATGCGGTCATAGGCCGCCACCAGTCCTTTTAATCCATCAAGGGCATCTTTTGCGGTTTGGGCCGGGTCATCGGTGGCAGGTTTAATTTCTCCCGCCACTTCGGCCCCACGCAAGCGCCAAAATTCAAGCGCTTTGACGTCACGTGGACCGAACTCTGTAAAGCCGCCTTCCATGGCGATGGCTGCTTCTAAGGGCAATTGCGGGGCAAATCCGGCTTCAACTTCGCGTTTGCTGGGCGGGACCCCGGTTTTATAATCAATGATGCAGATGCTGCCATCTTTCATGAGGTCAAGACGGTCGGCTTTGGCTGATATTTTAAACGGTCCGGCAGGGGCATCAAAGCTGATGGAACCTTCAATTTCACTATAGCTTTTGGCAATCAAGGGGCGGCGTTCCATTTCTTGCTGGATAAACCAGTCGCAAATGCGTTCAAAGCGGGGCCACCAAAAGGCCCAGATGCCGGGTTTTTCCAGTTCACTGCCAAAGACTTCACGTCCGATGGCGCGCAGTTTAGAAACCGCATCATCAGGCAATTCTTTAGGGTATGTTTCCATAAAGCGTTCTAAAGATTCATGGATCAGGTTGCCATAATCAGCCGCACCGGGATCGGAATCAATCGCATCCAGTGCTTTGATGTTTAAGATATTGCGCGCATAAATCCCGTAAGGGTCACGCATCCATGTTTCTACACGGGTGACATACATTTCACGCGGGCGTGCAGAAACCGGCGGGCGTGGTTGTGGCGGGCCAACGGCTTGGACTTTTGCCACATAATCCAAAGCAGCCTGCCAGAAAAGCCAGTTGCTTTGCCCATCAAAAAGATCAGCCATATCGGTGCCGGATAAGCGGTTTTCCAAACGGCGCAACCAGCGTGAACGCACGGTCGGTGTGCCGTCAACCCGTTCTGATCGGGTGATAATTACACGCGGGGCGCAAAAATTCTGGCTGAAATCATGGGCGGTTTGCCCGATTAAAAATTCCGGCTGCGGCAGGCCAAAATCGCGCATCATCGGGCGGCTCATCCACGGGCTGGCTTGGGTGTCGGGTGGCCATGTGCCTTCGTTTAAGCCGCCGAGGATAATCAAATTCGCATGGTGTAAACGGGCTTCAAACAGGCCGAGGATGGCCAAACGGGGATGGGCGCCAAAACGGGGGCGCACAGCCCGGCCCAGCATCAAAGCATCAAAAAATGTGGGATAATCAATAGGTTCCAGTTCACCAAAGTCATTTGCCGCTTCAATCAATTCACTGATAAAATCTGCGGCAGTTTCTCCGGCCTCACCGGACCACAGGCGTTGCACCCCGTTTTCATCTGCACTGGATGCTAGATTTTCTGCGGCCTTGATATGGGCTTCCACCAGTTTGATGACATCGGTTTTTTTGCGCTTCATCACTTTGATGTAGCTTTGCAAGGCGCTTTCCAGATGGTCCAGCAGGGTGCGAAGTTCAGACAGTGATTTTTTTTGCCCCGCCGTTAAGCGGTTGGTGTCTTTGCGCCAGCGTGTTTCCAATCTGTCCAAAGCCGCGCGCATGCCTTCCAGCCCCGGTGCGGGACGGGGACCGCGCAGGATTCTAAGTTCCAGCTGGCGTATTAATCGCCGGAATATTTTAGGGTCCATATCGGCAGCGGCCAGCGGATGTTTACACAGGGCCAAAAAGGGAATAGGGGCAAATTCTTCACGTATACATTGGGCGAGTAAACGCAAGAAAGTTGCAGGCGCACTATGTTGCAGCGGGGTCCCTGCTGAATCGTCAATTTCAATCCCCCAGCGGCGCAGTTCTGAGGCCACGCGGCGTGCAAGGTTTCGATCTGGCGTTACAAGTGCGGCGGTTTGACCTTCAAAAGTTAGTTCCCGGCGCAGCATCAGGGCGATAGCCCCGGCTTCTTCAAACGGGGTGGGGCAATCCACACGTTCCACACCGTCCAGCACATTGCCATGGGGGGCGTTTAGCTGGCGCCATTTATCGGTGGTGGCTGCAGGCAGCATGGCTTCTGATAACAATTTTGCGCGCAAAGGATGGGCGCCTTCATGGTCGCGAATATCCCAGTCCTGCACTTCTTCGGGGGTCATACGCAGGCGGTCCAGCAATTGCTTGAGACCATATTGTGGGTGGGTGGGTTCCAGATTTGCCCAATCATCTTCGGCCATATGGCGGTCCAGACCGGGCAGGACGACCATGGCATTATCAAGACGGGCAATACAGGCCAGTAATTTTGCAACTGCTGGAATGCTGGCAGTGGACCCGGCGGCAATGATCGGGCCTGTGGGTGGGGTTTCTTCCCACACGCGGCATTGGGCCTCTAACAAACGGTTGCGTCTGTCTGCGGGATCAATCGCGCCTTCGCTTTCTAAAATGACAGGCCAGTGGTCAGTTAGGATTTTTAAGAAATCCAGCGTGATGTTCCAATGATCGGCGTAATCTTCCGGCACCAGCGATTTCAAATCATGAAAAGCCAACCCTTCCGTATGGACCTGATCCAACAGGTTGGCCAATTCTCCGGCCAATTGTGCGGCTTGGTCGGCGGTGGTTTTGTCGCCTTCATATTTTAAAATCAAACGGGTCAGTAACATCTGGCGGCGCAAGGGGGAGATGGCGGGTTTGATCGCGTTGATCCCACCGATATCTTTCCATCCGGTCAGGGCCAGTTCGTCTTCATCCAAATCCCCTAAAGGATGCATACGCGGCAACAACAGGGGTTTGCCGTTACTCTGGCGCAAAAACGCTTCGCGCACGGTGCGACATGCCCGGCGTGTTGGTAACAATAATGTGACTTGGGCCAATGTTTCTGGCCGTTCCCCAAATTTAGATACAATGGTGCTGGCCAAGGCATCGGCAAAAGATACATTGGGGGCAATGGTAAAAACATGAGGCGCACGTTTGTTCATGCCTCGTTTGTAAAGGGAAAGGAAACAACGGTCTAGTTGGAATTTTAGGCTTTCACGCCCTACTCACGCATGTGTGACTGGCCTGACTTGCAAAGCACGTTAGAATAAGACACAACAGAATGACCTTTGCCATCAGGATGAATGCATGACCACCACAAACGATATGACAGAAGAAACAGCAAACCCGCCAAAGAAAAAAGCCCATATTGTGCCCTTAATTATATTGGCTTGCGCCATTGTGGCTTTCTTTGCGTTGGGCGGGGCAGATTATCTGTCTTTTGAAACATTGCGCGATAACCGTGATGCTATTTTAGAGTGGACCCATACGCACTATTTATTGGCGATTGTGGCCTTTATGCTGGCTTATCATGTGGCGGTGATGTTTTCTTTGCCCGGTGCGGTCTGGTTGTCCTTAACCGGGGGGTTTTTGTTTGGCACGACACAAGCCACACTTTATATCGTGATTGGGGCCACGGCGGGTGCTGTTGGTATTTTCCTGCTGGCGCGTTATGCTCTTTATGACTTTTTCCATGCCAAGGTGGGGAAAACACTGGCTAAAATGGAAAAAGGTTTTCAGGAAGATGCGCTCAGTTACATGCTGGTGTTACGTTTGATGCCGTTGTTTCCTTTTTGGCTGGTCAATTTGGTGCCTGCCTTGTTGGGGGTGCGTTTGAGTATATTCACGATTGCCACTTTTATTGGCATTATCCCCGGTGCATTTGTTTATGCCAGTGTGGGTAGTGGCTTAGGGGCCGTGTTTGACGAAGGCAAGACACCGGATTTAGGGATTATTTTCAGTCCTGAGATTTTAACACCCATTATAGGGCTAGCCGTTTTGGCATTACTTCCTGTACTCTACAAAAAGTTTAAAAACCGGGGGAAAGCATGAGCGAGATTATTAAGACAGATATCTGTGTGATCGGCGGTGGCTCAGGTGGCCTCTCGGTTGCAGCGGGTGCGTCCCAAATGGGCGCGGATGTGGTGTTGGTTGAAAAAGCCAAGATGGGCGGGGATTGCCTGAATTATGGTTGCGTCCCGTCAAAAGCATTATTGGCTGCAGGTCATGCGGCACAGGCTGTGCGTCATGCGGCTAAATTTGGTGTTGAGGCCAGCCTTAACGGCATTAATCATCAAGCAGTTCATGACCATGTAAAAGGCGTGATTGCCTCTATCGCACCCTTTGATTCGGTTGAACGTTTTGAAGGTCTCGGCGTAAAAGTCATTCAAGGGGCTGCAGAATTTAGCGGTCCTCAAGAGATTAAAGTGGATGACACACGCATTCAAGCCAAACGATTTGTGATTGCAACGGGGTCACGCGTCATGATCCCGCCGATTGAGGGTTTGGCAGAAACCCCGTTTTACACCAATGAAAATATCTTCGATCTTACCAAAGCACCCAAACATTTGATTGTTATTGGGGGCGGTCCTATCGGGATCGAGATGGC
>JABXIC010000295.1 GCA_013373265.1 Methylocystaceae bacterium
ATCACCAACCTGCATGTGCCGTCTGACGTGATCATTGATGCGTCTATGCCTGTTGTCATTCGTGGCGGCGGTAAAGGCTGGGGCCCGGATGGCAAAGAAGCCGACACCAAATGTGTGATCCCCGATAGCTCTTATGCGGGTGTCTATGATGCGGTGATCAATTTCTGTAAAGAAAACGGCGCGTTTAACCCGTCTACCATGGGCTCTGTACCCAACGTTGGTTTGATGGCGCAAAAAGCGGAAGAATATGGTTCTCACCCGCAAACATTTGTTGCCCCGGGCAATGGCGTGATCCGCGTTGTGGATGCTGATGGCAACAGTCTGGTTGAACATAACGTGGAAGAAGGTGATATCTGGCGCGCTTGTATGGCCAAAGATGCCCCGATCCGCGATTGGGTGAAACTGGCTGTGACCCGTGCGCGTGCATCTAACACACCGGCTGTGTTCTGGCTGAGTGAAAAACGTGCCCATGATGCGCAATTGATCAAGAAAGTGAATGAATATTTGAAAGACCACGACACCAGCGGTCTGGAAATTCACATCATGTCACCGGAAGATGCGGCGACTTTCTCGTGCAAACGTTTGAAAGAAGGCAAAGACACCATTTCTGTTACTGGTAACGTCTTGCGTGACTATTTGACAGATTTGTTCCCGATCCTTGAAGTGGGCACATCTGCAAAAATGTTGTCTATCGTCCCGTTGATGAACGGTGGCGGTTTGTTTGAAACTGGTGCCGGTGGTTCTGCCCCGAAACACGTTCAGCAAATGCTTGAAGAAGGTCACCTGCGTTGGGACAGTCTGGGTGAGTTCTGTGCCTTGGCCGCGTCACTGGAACATTTGGCAACAGTTAAAAACAACCCGAAAGCTGCGATCCTGGGCAAAGCCCTGGATGAAGCCACGGCAAAACTGCTGGATAACAATGAGTCCCCAAGCCGTAAAGTGAACGAACATGATAACCGTGGTTCACACTTCTGCATTGCCCTTTACTGGGCCGATGCGCTGGCGGCACAGGACGAAGATGCGGACTTGAAAGCCTACTTTGCACCGATTGCGAAAGAACTGGCTGCCAACGAAGCAAAAATCCGTCAGGAACTGATTGATTGCCAAGGCTCACCAGTTGACTTGGGCGGGTACTACAACCAAGACCAAGCCAAACGCGTCGTCGCCATGCGCCCCAGCGCAACCTTCAACGCGATCATCGACTAATCTGTTAAGTCCGATCAAAGCTTCAAAAGCCCGCCTCCCTTGAGATAAGGGGGCGGGCTTTTTCTTTAAGTTAATTTTACAAAAAGGTGTTTTATGTTATTTTTGTAAACTAAAGGTTTCCAATTGGTTCCAGGTATAGTTTTGGCAGGTATAGATTAAATGGTATATGAGACTGTTGATAGACAGGTAGATTTATTAACTAGGATTAAAAAAACGACAAAGTCTCGATATCATGCAAGTAGTCGTTTAAGTTTCCATCATAAGCTTTCTCAATGGATTATTGCTTTTATATCTTGTGGTCTTATTTATATCTCAATTGCTCAAATAGTTGGTGTTGATAGTCAAATTTCTGCAAAAGAACTAAATTTAATGCAAGTAACACTGGCTATTTTAATTCTTGTGTATTCATTGCTATTGGGGCAAGGGAACTTTATATCTCGATCAAAGGATATGTATCAGAATGGTGTTGAACTAGGGCGATTGGCAAGAAAAGTTGAAGGCCACGATGGTAAAATGTGTAATGAAAAATATGAGAGTTTCATTGAGGAATATTATGCTGTTATAGACAAATATGAGAATCATAGTGATGTTGATTATCAACGTACAATGTTACGTTACTGTAAAAAATACAGTTTTGAATACTTTAAAATTTTTGTATTTTTCGTTTTTTTGTATGTACTAAATTTTTCAGTTTATATTTATCCGCTAGTTATTATGTTTTTTTGTTTTAATTATATTTACTGAGGTTATGTTGAATCGTCACTATTTTATTTTGAGGATGCTGTTTCTCATTTTTGGCGTTATGGGAGTCAGTCTCGTTTCTGTCGGGCAGTGGTTAATTGCGGACCGTGATGATATTTTAGGTGTGGTTTCGTTTATGGAAGTGCTTATTGATGTTGATAAGAAGCGTGATATTAACCCAATGCCTATCATACGCCCAATTTACCATTTTATCGTTCCATTGATGGCATTGTCGTGTTCTTTTCTTATGTTTTTGATTGTTAGAAAGAAAGCAGAAGTCGAATTTCAGAGCAATAAAATATTTCCATATGGGCGGGAATATTTTTTATGTTTCTTACCTTTTGCAATAGTTTTAATGCTTGCCCATATTCTAACGATAACATTAAAAATTGAAGGCTTGGCGTATGGTAAACTTCCTTTTGCTTTACATGTGGTTTTGTTTGTTTCTATAGGTTTTCCAGTCGCTGCAAATAACTGGGAATATTTTCGTAAAAAATTAAAAAAAGTAAAAGAAGTCGCTTCGCTGGAAATGGCGGAGGCCTTCCGTGATTATATGCTGAGTGTGATTAAGCTTATAAATAGAATATCTCTAGTTCTTCTTATCTCAACAGCCTTGGGTTCTTGGTCTGTTTTAACTGGTTTTGAAAAGCTTAGTGAACCGATACATAGTTATCATTTTATTACTATATTTGTAGGGTTTTCTCTTTCATTTTTTGCCATCTTGTTCTGGGCTGTACTTCCTTTGGTCCAAATATTTGAGGAGGCTGATGAAGTTTATTTTAATACATTCAAATAAAATGTATTCCGAGGTCAGCCACGTAATTTAATTTCGAGGCTGACCCGAATGGCACTAAGTTAAGGTCTTTTGGCAGTGAATTGAAGTGATAATCGGTGACAGGGAGCTATTTGTATTTTGAGTCAGTTACCGATTAATGCCGCTTTGAGTTGTTAGCAACAGAAACAAGTACTTGTCATTGATTATTGTAATCAATATAGCCAAAAAAAAGCCCGTCTCATGTTTGAGGCGGGCTTTGTCAGAGGGGGAGAATATTTAGGCGTTACGGATATAATGAAGAAAACCGTCCACTTCTGTTAACAACGACTCAGACTGTGTTGAAAGGTATGTCGAGGCATCTTTCATGGTTGAGGCGGCTTGGCCGGCATCATTGGCAACACTGCTTAAAGAATGCATGTTTTCGCGTGTTCTGCTGGTGACGTGCTTTGCCTGTTTAACGTGGCCGGAGATGGCTTGGATGCAACTGTTCTGTTGCTCTGCAAAGGTGGCGACTTCCCCTGTGATCTGGTTCATTTGCACGATAATATTGTTGATATCGCCAATTGCGCTCACCGCATCGCGGGTTGAATGGCGAATGCCGTCCACTTGTTCAGCAATATCTTGTGTCGCACGACTGGTTTGGTTTGCCAGATTTTTAACCTCGGAGGCGACAACTGCAAACCCTTTTCCGGCATCACCGGCGCGTGCGGCCTCAATGGTGGCATTCAGCGCGAGAAGGTTTGTTTGCTCCGCAATGGCGTTAATCAACGTGATCACTTCTCCAATTTTTTCAGCAGAATGGGACAGACCCGTGATCATTTCATTGCTGCGGGCGGCTTCCGTTGTGGCCTCTTGGGCAATGGCGGTTGATTTCGTCACACCTTCGTTAATATTATCGATGGATTGAGACAAGGCGGTCAGGCTTTCAGAAACGGCATCCACATTGTGTGCGGCTTGTTCGGAGTCACCGAAGGCTTCATTGGCAGACGATTTAGACTGGCTTGCCTTTTCCATCAAAATCGAAGCCGAGCCCATCACCTGCTGTGAACCCGTGGCGACTTCCTGAACAATGGCGCCTACGTTGGTTTCAAAATTTGCCGCCAGGTCCTGCATTTCCTGTTTACGTTCCTGTCTGTTTTTTTCTTCTGCCTGTTTGCGTTCGCTTTCCATGCGTTTCATATTCAGGGCATTTTCCTTAAAGACATGGACAGCCGCGACAATATCGCCGACTTCATCTTTTGACGTGTGCAGAGGAATATCCACATTTAAATCATTGTCAGCCAAGCGTAACATGGCATTTGTGATTTTTTTGAGGGGGGACAAAGATCTAATATTCCAGACAGCAAAAGATATACCGATGAACAGGGCCACGCCTAGAATGATGAACATTCTGGATAAGAAGTTACTGGCCGTTTCACGTGCCTGATTGGCAATATCTTTGTTAATGGTTTCTTGCAGGTCAATAAAGGCGTTGATCGCGTTCAGCCATTGGACAAAGGACGGGCGCAACTTGTTTAATAAAAGTGTGTGTGCAGCTTCTTGTTGTCCTGTCATACGCAGATCGATGACCCGGTTAATCAAGGGCGTGGCTTTTCGTTCAATATTTGAAATGTTTTCCAGTAATTGACGGTCCTGTTCTGACACATGAGCTGGGTTCTGGAACATTTGATCCATTCCCTCAGCCGCTTTAAAATAATAACTTTCCAGACGTTTGATATCTGCTATGACATTTGAAACTTCGTCATTATTTGAAATCAAGACAATATCGCGCATTGCTATTGCACGGTCATGGACACTGCCGCGAAAGTTAATCGCATAGCGTTGTTTAACGCTGTTTACATCAATGATATTGGTGAGTTTATTGTCAATTTTATTGACTTCCCAAACCGCAATCAGGGTTAAGATAAGCATCAGTAAAAGAACTGTACCAAAGCCAACAATCTGCCTGCTGGTCATACGCATGTTGTGAATGGACATCTTATGTTTTCCTTAAAATAGCTTATTTGAATGGAAGTTGTTGTGAATAAGATATCGGGGTTCATTAAATAAGTATAATTGATTATGATTTAGTTTATTATAGGAAAAATCTATTTATAGATTGCATAGACATCTCGTGAGCCAGCTTCGCAATTAAATTTAAAAATCGTTAGCAAGTACCTGTCACCGATTGAGGCAATTGGGCAAGGGTTATAATTCTTTATTAGATTATAATGGATAAATTTTGCTGTTATAGGTTGTCTATGTCATTGCCCGTCTTATATTGATTGAATAGTCTTTATGTTCAATCGCTATAGGGGTGTTTTGGTATGAGTGATGATTTAAAGGAAATTTTTCAAGAGCCACGTTTATTAGGGACGCCGGTTAAGCGTGCGGCCTACAGTGATCGTACTGCATGGTTTATGTCGGCGATGTCTGAGTTGGCTTATTTTAGATTCGAAGATGTGGATTTGGTCAGTGAGTTGGTCGAAGAGTTGTCGGGAGAAAAAAGGGCAGCGGTTATTCGCAATAAACTGAATGCTTTTTTCCAAGCGGCCAAAGCGGACGAGAATGATAAAATGGATATCTTGGCGGATATCTTAAAGTCCGTCGATTTTGAATTGATCAATACATATAACATTGGTGGAACGCAGGGCTTTTTGGCAAAACGCACGGGTAGGGACGCTCCCATGATGGTTTTGGCCTTGCGCGGGACGGAAGCCAGCTTTGGCAATATTCATGAAACGGTGGAAGATGTCAAAGCTGACCTCAAGGCAAGTCTTGTGACGTTGGAAGGTGGGGCAAAAATTCACAAAGGTTTTTATGATGCCTTCCAGCTTATTAAAGACCCGGTTGAGAAAGACCTTAAAAAGCATAAAAACATTCCACTTTATATTACCGGGCATTCTCTGGGCGGGGCCTTGGCGATTGTCGCAACGCGCTTTTTAGGCAGTGATAGTCTCGGGGCCTGTTATACATTTGGCAGCCCACGTATAGGGAATGAGGTCTTGGCCCGGCCCATAAAGACACCGATTTACCGTGTTGTGAATGCGGCTGATGGCGTACCGCGCTTGCCGCCCGCTCTGATGATATATCTTTTGATTGTTTTGACCCGTTGGTTTCCTGGGACCAAGTGGTTGGTCAATTTTTTACGTAAAATAAAAGGTTATGTCCATTATGGTGATATGCGTTTTCTCATCCATGTGGAGGCAGAAGGGCAGGCCTTGATTGAACAAATCGATTTACTGTGCAATCCATCCTTTTTTGAGCGGGTGATGAAGGTCTTTGGTCGTTTGATGTCGACACGATTTAAGGCAGCGGCTGAAGATCATTCTATTAGCCTGTATCGTACCAAGTTATGTGCCTATGCCTTGAAGCGTAACCAAGAGTGAAGGCGCATTTATGTGTGTGACGGCAGACCGATTTCAGCGGCTATCAGGGCCAGCCAGCCGTTGAGTCGGTCATCTGTTTTTAGGTTTTCACGATCCAGATCCAGAGCAAGGCCGACGAATTTTCCGTCTTCACCCACCGCTTTGGACGCGGTGAAGCTATAGCCATCAGTGGGCCAGGCGCCGATGCAGCGTGCCCCACGTTGGCTGAAGAAGTTATAGAGTTCGCCCATGGCATCACAATAAGTATCGGGATATTTTTCCTGACATCCAAGACCATAAAGTGCAATGGTTTTGCCTGTAAAATCCGCATTGGCGGCTTCCAGTTTGGGCAGAAACTCCAGCCAGCCTTCCATTTGTGCTGAGCTTTCAATACCGGGTAAACGTCCCCCACGCAAGGTGGAGGTGCCGAGGATCAAACAGTCATAGGCCAGCATGTCTTGTGGTTCAATGCGATTGACGTTTAAAGGTTTGGCAAGCACGGTTTCATCGCCATAACGCTTATGAAGTATCTTTGCGATTTTGCGGGTCTTTCCGGTATCGGTGCCGAAAAACAGGCCAATGGCAGACATTCTTTTCTCCTCAACATCTCTTTTGAAAATGAAACGCAGGGAACGTGCCAGAGGAGGATATTGCGGAAAACCTACGTTTCAATGAAAAGGTGAGGGTGGGAAAGGAGACAAAATTGATGAAATTCTGTTCTGTTTGCGACTTTTAAAACAAAAAAAGCCCGCTTCTCCCTAGATGAAGCGGGCTTCTCTTGTGGTGGTCCTCGCTCGTAGCTTCGGACCACCCCTCCCCTAGATCGCGAGGTACTCTTGACGAAGCTCTGCGTTATCCAAAACTTCTTGTGCAGTACCATCAAATACGATTTGACCGGAGTCCATAATAATGGCGCGGTCAGCCAAATGCAGGGCTGCAATGGCATTTTGTTCTACGATGATCGTCGTGATGCCGAGTTTCTTGATGTCTTCAAGTGTTTTTTCGATTTCATGAACGATAACCGGAGCCAGACCTTCATAAGGTTCATCCAGCAACAACAATTTGATATCTTTGGCAAGCGCACGTGCGACAGCCAACATCTGTTGTTCCCCACCGGACATGGTCACGCCGATTTGGTCTTTACGTTCCCCAAGACGGGGGAAGAGTTCGTAAAGACGTTCGATTGACCAACCTGGTTTTCCTTCAATCTGTGCCAGTTCAAGGTTTTCCTGAACGGTCAGGCCGGGGATGATGCGACGATCTTCGGGCACAAGCGCCAACCCGGCACGTGAAGCCTGAAAAGATTTCATGTCGTGCAAGGGTTCGTGATCAAGCCAAATTTCACCACGTGTCACTTGCGGGGAATCTGTACGTGAAATGGCACGTAAAGTAGAAGTTTTCCCCGCCCCGTTACGACCCAACAGGGCAACGATTTCACCTTCATGAATATCAAAGCTTACACCCTGTACGATATAGCTTTCACCGTAGTAGGCATGGATATCCCAAGCTGAGAAAAACGCAGGCGCGGACCCATGGGATTTAACCGGTTGCAGGGTCTTTTTAAGGGCGCCGTCGTATTTGATAATTGTTTCACTCATAGATGTGCCCCTCCGAGGTAAGCTTCTTGAACGCGTGGGTCACCCTTCATATCTTGCGGGGCGCCTTCTGCGATCACATGACCACGGGCTAAAACGCTAACTTTTGTCGCCAATGAGAATACAACATGCATGTCGTGCTCAATGATGACTTTCGTGATGTCACGTGTTTCACCGATCTTTTGGAGGAGATCGATGGTGTTGTTGGTATCGGCGCGTGCCATACCGGCAGTTGGTTCATCCAACAACAACAGTTTCGGGTCTTGCGCAAGGCACATGGCCAACTCAAGGCGGCGTTTATCTCCGCGCGAGAGAGAGCCAGAATGCATGTTACGCTTTTGGATCAGGCCGACGTCAGCCAGAATTTCTTCGGCGTGGTCAACGATTTCACCGCGTGAGATAACACTGTTCCATGAATTGAATTTATAAGAACCATCCAAGTGCGCCATAACCGGGATCATGGCATTTTCAAAGATGGATAGGTCTTCAAAAACTTCCGGCGTTTGGAACACGCGCGAGATACCTTTTTGGTTGATCTCATGAGGTGGCAGACCGAACAGGGTTTCACCTTCTGGCTTTTTACCATAGTAAACCACGGTCCCCGTATCAGGAACAAGACGCCCGACAAGACAGTTCAGGAATGTTGATTTACCGGCACCGTTCGGGCCGATGATGG
>JABXIC010000005.1 GCA_013373265.1 Methylocystaceae bacterium
GCATTGATGGCGGTTTTGGTGATGGGGATCATGCGCTCTTTGTTGCCTTTACCCGTCACGATCAACATACCGCTTTCCCGCGTAAAGGCAGACAAGGGCAAAGAAATCAGCTCACTGACGCGCAGACCGCAAGCATAGAGTATTTCCAACATGGCGCTGAGGCGCAGGTCCTTGGGAGTGGTCTTTTCTTTGATACAGGTTAAAAGCCTATCGATTTCTTCTTCTGTCAAATATTTGGGCAGGCTGCGACCAATTTTCGGGTTGTCCAAACTGGCCGCCGGGTCATCAGGGCGGATGCGTTCCCCGTACAAGAACTTAAAGAACTGTTTTATTGCCGATAGTCTGCGCGCACTTGTTCTGGGGGTATACCCGCTATCAAGCAAGCTTTTAATAAACTTACGCAAGTCTTCCGTGGTGGTGGTTTCTAAACGGGAGGATTTGCGAAACAGAAACTCTTCGAGCTTTTCAAGGTCGCGGCGGTAATTTTCAAGCGTGTTGGCAGCCGCGCCACGTTCAACCGACATCATTTGAAGAAAGGATGTGATATGGCGTGAAGATTTTTTCGGGGAAGACGCCATGAAAATCCGCCCTCCTTTCCTGAGGATTATAACCCTGCTTGCAAAGCTGTTTCTACGGCTAGGGCACGTGCATCACGTTCCAAGCCGACCATGCGCAGGGCAAAGAGGCTATCGCGTAAAAACGTTGCATTCAGTTGGTTTGTTTTTTGTCGCCCTAAACCATGTAAGGCCATCAATACCGTTTCACCAACACGTCCGGCAACCGCTGCTTTATTCATTTTAATCCAAATACCCGATTGCGGTGTGACACCAGCGTTTAATTTTGGTCCGGCAATTAAGGTCGTCCAAAGCTTGTCGGGGATTTCCAAACCAAGGCCGTCAGAGATGGAAAACAGACGTGTTGCCATGGTGAAGCTTTGCGGGGTTTCATCTTGTGCAGCCCACCAGTTGTTTAAGGATTGGCTGGTGGCTTCTGTTGAGACATCAAACCCGGCAAAAGCGGCAATCGGGCGTACTGCCGTCCAGTCACGTGCGGCTTCCTGGTCGGTGAAGGCGGCGTTTCTAAGCAAAAGATACCACGCCTTGGCGGTGTCCCAATCACCCGATGCCAATAAAGCGCGGAGGGCTTGGGGGGCAAACCACAACATATCAATGCTGCGGCCCATATCGGCAATCATCGGTCCGTAGAGTCTGGCAATGCTGAAAAGTTTGTCATTTTTAGTCGCCAGATTCAATGCGACAGAAATGGCCTCTGCGCGAATGGCGGGCAGTTGGTTTTCTTTTGAACTGACTTGATAAAGCAGGGCTTGCGCTTTAAAGGGTTCAAGCTTTTCTGCGCTGGCAATGGCGTTGTCTAAATCTGTTGCGTCAAATTTTGTTGCCTTGAATGCTTGCGCCAGGAAATCAACGCTGACCAGATTATATTCCACCGCTTTCTGCACGGCTTGAATATCACCTGCTTTGGTTAAATAGCTGAGAAGTAAAGGGTCATTGGTGTTGCGTATATCTTCGTTTAATTTGGCTTTGGAAGCATTGATCAGGGCGATGTCCAATGCTTTGGGCGCGGGTAAACTGTCAACTTTGCCGCGTTGACCCAGTTGCAAGGCATCCATCAGACTGTAATAGACCGGATCAGTGTCCCCCATTTCTTTCAGCAAGGACAAAGACAACATGGCTTGATCGCCTTGTTTCGCCATCATGCGGCAAAAGGCTAAGGTCTTAATCCAAAAGGGGTCTTGGCTGGATTGAATGTTGCTGGCGGCATTGCCACAGGCTTGCGTTGTCTTTTGACTGGTAAGCAAGGCTTCAGTTTCCAAGATGGCAAGATCGTTATCACGTTCTTCTTGGGGGGCTGCTTTAATTAAGGCAATGACATCGTCTGTTTGCCCCATCTCTGCCAGCTTCGCCACGCGTAGGGCCAGAAGTGACTTTTCACCACTTTTGCCTTTAGGTGGTTGTGCAGCGGTTAACAGCAAGCGACGTTGTAAAATGCGTAAATAAGGTGAAGAAGGTTGTGCAGGTAACGAAGCGATTAGGTTTTCAACCAAGCCTCGGTTAACACCTTTCCACATGTCGCTGGGAAAAGCATTGCTGCCACTGAGAACGCCTAACGCTTCATTGCTGACGCTGCCCAATTGTTGAACATCGATTCCACCGGAAAATGATTTAACCTCAAGAGGGGTAACGTTTGGCACCTTTTCAGAAACTTCTGGTGGGGTGAGGGTGCGTGGCGATAAGGCACGCGGTGCATTATCCTGTGCCAAGGCACTTGCAGAAGAGGTGGCCACCAGAAGGGCGCATACTGTGTTCTTGAAAAAGGTGCGCATGTTTTTATCTTGGAAAACGATCATCGGGGATTTGTTTTGTAACCGGTGCCATCGGCGCAGGGATATCCCATGTCGCCAAAAATACACCGGCACCACCGAGAACCAGTAAAATAAGGATGAGGAGGAATTTTGAGAATGCCTTCATAATAGTTTATTCAACTTCATTTTTTGTTTAAATCTGGGGTCACTCTAGCCGTGTCTGACAAGAGTTTCAATGATTGCACGTAGATTATACTTACGAAATTATAAAATCTTAATTAAAGTAGGGTAAATTTTATAAAACACAATCATTTTGAAACGAATAAAAGTGCCAAAAAAACAAAGAAAATTAAAGTTACCCAAAGGACGTTCCCTTGTTATCGTTGGTCTTATGGGGGCAGGCAAGACCTGCATCGGGCGACAGGTTGCCCAGCATTTCGATGTTCCTTTTGTGGACGCCGATCGTGAAATCGAAGAAGCGGCGGGCTGTTGTGTCGCAGATATCTTTGAACTTTACGGCGAAGCGGCATTTCGCGATGGGGAACGCCGGGTCATCAAACGACTGCTGGAAGGAGAAGCCTGTGTGCTGGCCACGGGTGGTGGTGCCTTCATGAATGATGAAACCCGTACCTTGATTGGCAAGACCGGGACCAGCTTATGGTTAAAGGCGGATGTAGAGGTTTTAATCAAACGCACCACCGGGCGCAAACATCGACCTTTGTTAAATCAAGGAGACCCGGCAAAGACATTGCGCAAACTGGTTGATGAAAGATATCCCGTTTACGAACAAGCCGACATCACAGTAGAAACCCATGACGAAGCACCAGAAGCAACGGTGGAACGGGTTGTTGCGAGATTGAAAGACGAGATGAAATAAAATGACGACAAAACAAAATACTCTCCCTGTTTCTTTAGGAGAACGCAGTTATGATATCGTGTGTGGCCCCGGCGTTCTAGAACAGGCCGGCACGCTCTTTGCCCCGTTGTTGAAATCCAAACGGGTGGTGATTGTCACCGATCGTAATGTGGCCCCTCTTTATCTGGATAAACTGATTAAAGTGCTGGCAACCGCCTTGATTCAAAGTGAAAGCGTTATTTTACCAGCGGGTGAAGCGACCAAAAGCATTTCCTGTTTTGAAGGGTTGCTGGAAGATATTCTGGCCATGGGGATTGAACGCGGCACCACGTTGATTGCCCTTGGCGGTGGCGTGATTGGGGATATTACTGGTTTTGCCGCCAGCACCTTGTTGCGCGGGATTGATTTTATTCAAGTGCCAACGACTTTATTGTCGCAGGTGGATAGCTCCGTCGGGGGGAAGACCGGGATCAATGCCAGGGCCGGAAAAAACCTGATCGGTGCCTTTCATCAACCGCGCCTTGTCTTGATTGATACGCTAAGTCTTAACAGTTTACCCAAGCGTGAATTGCTGGCAGGCTATGCTGAAGTGGTCAAATATGGGTTGATCGGGGATCGTGATTTTTTTGGCTGGCTGGAAAAAAATGGTCAGGCCTTGATTGATGGGGATCAGGATTTGCGCCGTGATGCCATTTTAAAAAGCTGTGCGGCGAAAGCAGATGTTGTGGCTCAGGATGAAAAAGAAGGCGGGGTTCGTGCTTTGTTGAACCTCGGTCATACCTTTGGTCATGCACTGGAAAAAGAATGTGGTTACGGCGGTGATTTGTTGCATGGGGAAGCCGTTTCCATCGGTATGGTAATGGCGTATGAATATTGTGCTGCTCAAGGCTTCTGTTCTGTTGAAGATGTGGCGCGCTTGAAGGCGCATTTGTCTTCTTTGGGGATGCCTGTGGATTTAAGCGGTTTGCCGTGTGAAGATTGGACGGCAGAATTGCTGATGAAACATATGATGAAAGATAAGAAGGTCAAAAACGGCAAGGTGACCTTTATTCTGGTGCGTGGTATCGGCGAAGCTTTCATGAGTTCTGATGTTAGCGATGCTTCTTTGGAAAGTTATTTAGACGATTTATTGGCGCGCTCAAAAGCCCGCAATTAAAAAAGGAAGGTCCCAAAAAAGGGAAACAGCAATGGTCATTATTATATGTGCGATCATATTTCTTATCTTATGTTCAGCATTTTTTTCCGGTTCAGAAACATCATTGACCGCAGCTTCGCGTCCGTTGATGTATCAGCTGGAACAAAATGATGGGGATCAACGTGCAGCGGTTGTGAACAGGCTTCTGGATTCCAAGGAACGTCTGATCGGTGCCATTTTGTTGGGCAACAATCTTGTCAATATTCTGGCTTCGGCCTTGGCAACCAGCTTGATGATTGAAATATTCGGTGAAACCGGCGTTGTCTGGGCGACATTGGTGATGACGGTTGTGGTGTTGATCTTTGCCGAGATTATGCCAAAGACTTTTGCCCTTCAAAATGCCAATCGTATGGCACTTGCCATTGCACCGGTTATGAAAGTGATGGTTCTGGTACTCGCCCCGGTGACCATGACGACACAGTTTATTGTTGCCAGCACCTTAAAACTTTTTGGTGCAGGCTCCAGCGAAGCAGAAGGGCAAACCGCTGAAGAATTGCGCGGTGCGATTAATCTGCATGAGGGCCAAGATCAGGCTGTCAGTCAGGAACGCACTATGCTGCATAGCATTTTGGACCTGAATGAGGTTGAAGTTGGTGAGATTATGACGCACCGTAAAGGGGTGGTGATGGTCGATGCAGATTTGCCTGCTGATCAGATTGTGCAAGAAGTATTGGACAGTCCCTTTACCCGCGTGCCGCTGTATCGCAATGAACCGGACAATATTGTCGGTGTCTTGCATGCCAAGGCGTTGTTGCGTGCCATCCGTGCCCAAAGCGGCGAAGTTGAAAAACTGAACATGGAAGAACTCGCTGCAAAAGCGTGGTTTATTCCGGAATCAACGACGTTGATGGGTCAGTTGGAAGCATTCCGCGCGCGACGGGAACATTTTGCCATTGTGGTTGATGAATATGGGTCTTTCATGGGGATTGTCACCTTGGAAGATATTCTGGAAGAGATCGTCGGTGATATCGAAGATGAACATGACGATGAGGTCGAGGGCGTTCAGTTGCAGGCTGACGGGTCTTATCTGGTGGATGGTATTGTTACCCTGCGTGACTTGAACCGGGAATTTGACTGGCGTTTGCCTGATGAAGAAGCCTCAACAATTGCGGGACTAATCTTGCACGAAGCACGTCGTATCCCCACTGTGGGGCAAGTCTTCAGTTTCTATGATTTTCGCTTTGAAATCTGTGAGCGCAAGCGCAATCAAATCACATCGATTCGTGTCTTTCCACCTAAACTAGAAGAATAACCCCTCTCTAAGAGAAATAATATATTAGGTACCAGGGTTTGAAACTGGCAATTGCTTTCTTATGTATAGAATGAACCACATCCAAAAGGTGGGGCAAAATTGGATTTTTTCAGGAGGCATATATGCACAAAAAACTGGTTCCTCATGTTATTAAGGAATGTCGTTGCACAACCTTTTCACCCGATCGCTCAGTACGTGAAGCAGCTGTCTTGATGACAGCAGAAAATATTGGTGCTTTGGTGGTGGTGGAAGATGACTCAATTGTCGGCATCGTGACAGAGCGTGATTTGATGCGTAAGGTCATTGGGGTAAGTCTTGACCCGGATAGCACCAAAGTCCGTGAGATCATGACGGCAAACCCGGATATCGTTACAGGTGACTGCATGGCGGGGCAGGCCTTGCAGATGATGGTAAACAAGGGCTATCGTCACCTTCCTATTGTGACAGATGATGGCAAACCGTGTGGCATGGTGTCTGTGCGCGACCTTTATGAAGCGGTTCAACGGGGGCTGGAAGAAGATTTGCAGGCCGTTGAAAGTTATGTCCATGGGGGCGATAGTTACAGTGTAGGGGCTTGACGGGCAAAGGTAAAAAAGCCATTTTTAAAAAGCACTGTAGAAGTTTTTATCCGGTCATGCTGTGAAGGTGTGACCGGATACATTTGTCCTCAACAAGAAGAAATAAGAACCCTGATGCCTTTGTCCCCCCCTGCTGCGCGCAAACACCTGCATACCCGCGAAGTGTCCTTCACCGGATATGAACGCGACGATGGCCTTTTTGATATTGAAGGCGAATTAACGGATACCAAGACCTATGGTTTTCCCAATAAAGATCGTGGTGAAATTAAAGCCGGTGAACCAATCCATAATATGAAACTGCGTCTGACGGTGGATGAAACCATGACGGTGCGCGCAGTGGATTGTGCGGTGGATTACAGTCCTTTTCATATTTGTTCCAATATTACACCTGCTTTTGATGTGTTGGTGGGGATGGAAATCGGGCCGGGTTGGAACCGCCGGGTGCGTGAAAAGCTTGGTGGCGTAAAAGGTTGTACACATTTGGTGGAGATGCTGGCACCGATTGCAACGGCTACCTATCAAACGCTGTATCCTGCGCTTAAACGTCGCCGGGAAAACTTACCTGAGGAAGAGCGTGATAAACCATCCATGATCGACGGCTGTCATGCCATGGATAGTACAGGTGATCTTGTCAAAGAAAGATGGCCTGAATACTATACTAAAAAGGAGGGTTATTAATTATCGCGCAGGATGTGACAGAGCTTGGGACCCATGTCATGTTGGGCGCATAGGCATTCGTCATCGTGGCCGATATGGAAGGGCATGTTGTCTACAACTGCGCGGAAATAAGAGATGATAAAGGCGCGGATTGCAGAGGTGCGATTTGCTCTTGGTTTAAAGTCACTGATCCATGTACATAATTTATGAATATTAACGCCTTCTTTTTCGCAGATATGCTCAAGGGCAGACCACATTTCCGGTTCTAAGCGGAAGCTGGTGCGTTGTTCACCAATGACAACATTTTTACTAATGAGCGATTTAGACATAGCGGCTTTTTCAAAATTGATTTCTTTATTTTCCTCTATATACACATCTTAAATGTCATTTACAAGTTGTCGAAATACGTAACCCAAAGCGATAGTCGGCCGCTATCAATGTATAAATTTAGCGCTTTTCATACTCCTTTAGGGTTAGTGTTTGTAAGGCGAGCGCATGGATGGGGCCTTTCATTTCTTCAGCCAAAATCGTGTAAATCATGCGCTGACGTTGTACGCGAGAGACACCTTCAAATTCATCCGTGACGATCAAGAGTTGGAAATGACTTTCGCCTTTTGGGTTTGCTCCGGCATGTCCGGCGTGCTTGTAGGATTCGTCCTCGACCTTAAGAATCTGAGGTTTTAATGCGTTATTTATCTTTTCTTCGATGATTTTACTGACGGACATTTGATACACCTCAATAGAATTAAATGGTTGAATTTTAAAGCAATTGTTTCGGGTATGAAATTCAACTACTGGACGAAATAATGTAACACTTGATTCGATTAAAACAATACTATACTAAGGAAGTATGACTAAGAAAAGATAGAGGGATTGGTTGGCTTAATTTTTTTTAAGTCTTATAAGTAATGGAGCCTAAATCTAATGTCCGAGACGATTAACAAAAAGAAAGCGGATGATGTCGACCGCTTCGTAGGCGAAAAAATTCGCGAACGACGTATTATGTTGGGTCTTACCCAACAAGAACTTGCGCACGGCATTGGCGTAACATATCAGCAAGCCCATAAATATGAGCAAGGCGTCAACCGTGTATCGGCGGGTCGTCTTTTTGAAATTGCCCGTATGCTGAACACACCGATTGAGTTTTTCTTTGATGGCGTTGGCGGGGAACAGGTACGTGAGACCAATTCACGCGAGCGTATGGGACTTGAGTTGTCACGTCATTTTTCAATGATCCGTAACGAAAAATATCAAGAAGCTATTTCTAGTTTGGCCCGTGCATTGGCCGACAGCAAATAATTTTTGCTTGTGTATTTTGTTATATTTTCCGGCAAATTCAGTTTGCCGGATTTTTTTTGTGTCTTTTCAAGCTCACATGACTTGCTATAGAAAGGTCTTTTCCCATATTCCTATGGGAAACATACTTTCTGACTTGGGTTTTTATTCGTGAATTTTAAAAGTGATCTTCGCTTCAACAGTCGGTTCTGGGAGGTGCCAGACGCACCGTATGACCCGGATGCACCGGTGTGCGATTGGCCCAATTGCGATGGTGTTGGAGAATTTAAAGCGCCTAAGTCACGTGAAAATCTACGCGAATATCATCATTTTTGTTTAGATCATGTGCGTGAATACAATAAACGCTGGAACTATTATGAAGGTATGGATACCGCTGATATTGAGCGCGATATGCGCAAAGACTATACGTGGGACCGCCCCAGTTGGAATTTTGGAACTTTTAAACAGGCACCGGGGTCCAAAGGCGGCGGATTTAAGGATGATTTTGGTTTTTTCAATCAGGATGGGACGTTTAAGGGGGAACCCGAAGACGACATGGCCCAGTTTGATTGGGAAGAAAGAAAAGCCTTTGCTCTTTTGGACTTAAAACCCGGTGTGACTTTGGATGAATTGAAAGCCAGATACAAGGTGCTGGTTAAAAAGCACCACCCTGATGCCAATAATGGTGATAAAGATGCAGAAGAACGCTTCAAAATCATCAGCCAAGCCTATACATTGCTAAAAAATGTCATTGTCGAATAATTTCTCGGAAAGATAACTCATGAATGATCGTGCAGGCACACAAGCCTTCCCTTTGAATGCCCCTGATATCACTGTTGATGTGCGCAAGACCTTTGGAATTGATGTGGACTTGGAAGTCCCGGCCTTTTCACAAGGTAACGAGTATGTCCCCGATGTGGACCCGACATACCGTTTTGATTTAGAAACCACCTTGGCAATTTTGGCCGGCTTTGCCCATAATCGTCGGGTGATGATTCAAGGCTATCACGGCACGGGTAAATCTTCCCATATTGAACAGGTTGCCGCCCGCCTGAACTGGCCGTGTGTACGCATTAATCTGGATAGCCATATCAGCCGTATTGATCTGGTGGGTAAGGATGCGATCGTTTTGAAAGATGGCAAGCAAGTGACGGAATTTCGTGAAGGGATTATTCCTTGGGCACTGCAACATCCCTGTGCTTTGGTGTTTGATGAATATGATGCCGGTCGCCCTGACGTGATGTTTGTCATCCAACGTATTTTGGAAGTTGAAGGTAAACTGACCTTGCTTGACCAAAACCGTGTCATTCGCCCACATGACCATTTCCGTATGTTCGCAACCGCCAATACTATTGGTTTGGGGGACACGACTGGTCTTTATCATGGCACGCAACAGATCAACCAAGGCCAGATGGACCGTTGGTCTATGGTGCAGACCTTGAACTATCTTGATCATGACGAAGAAGTTGAAATTGTTTTGGCTAAATTGCCGGAATTAAATAATGATGCTGGGCGCAAAGATGTCAGCGCTATGGTGGAATTGGCGGATTTAACGCGTCAAAGCTTTATCAATGGGGATTTATCCACAGTGATGTCACCACGTACTGTGATCACATGGGCGGAGAATGCCAAAATCTTTAATGGCGACTTGGCCTATGCTTTTCGTGTGACTTTCCTCAATAAATGTGACGAGATGGAACGTCCCGTTGTGGCGGAATTCTATCAACGTTGTTTTGATGTGGACCTGCCTCTAAGTGCAGCGCGGGTGGCTCTTAGCTAATGCAGGAAGATATCCGCGATCTTTTAAAACGTGTTACCACCGCGACGGTTCGCTCTTTTTCAGGGGAACCGGAGATGATGGTCAATTATTCCCCCGGTGCGGCCAGTGTGTCGAAAAGCGCTGTACGTTTGCCGATGCCTTCGCGTGGTGCCATTTCAAAGGGTGATCTTGAGAAATTGCGCGGCACAGCGGATGCGGCGTCCTTGCGTCTGCGTTTTCATGATGCGAGCTTGCATCGGGCTAAAATGCCGTCTGACCCCAACGCCAAAGATGTGTTTGAACTGGTGGAACAAGCCCGTGTAGAATCTCTCGGCTCACGCCGGATGCGCGGGGTTGAAGAAAATTTACGTGGGCTGTTGGATACACGTTGTCGTGAAAATGGCTGGACTAATGCGGAAAATCGCGAAGATATTCCCATCGCCCAAGGTCTTGCTCTTTTGGTGCGTGAACGCTTAAGTGGGCGTGAATTGCCAGAGGCAGCGGCAAAAGCAGCGGACCTATGGCGCCCGTTTTTAGAAGAACATGCCCAGGATGCTTTAGAAGAGTTGGTTAAAAAGGCCGATGATCAAAAAGCTTATGGAGAAGCCGTCTATCGCTTTTTAGAAGCGCTGGAGTTGATGGACCCGCCCAGTGGGGAAGAGGATCAGGAAGAACAGTCGACTGAGCCAGAAGACGGCGAAGGCGATGATAGTCCATCCGATCAAGACCTCGAAAGTGTTGGGGGTGGTGGGGAAATGTCTGACGATATGGACATGCCACCATCGGAAAGCGACGATATGGGCCCGCAAGAAGCCGATAGCGACGAAGGTGAAGACAGTGATGAGATGCAGGCTGGTCAGGGCGAAGAAAGCCCCGCAGGTCCGAGCAAGCGTCCAAACTGGTTAGACCCGTCACAGGCTATTCAGATGGATTATAAAGCCTATACGGAAGAGTTTGATGAAGAAATCGAAGCCGATGATCTGGCTGATGAAGAAGAATTGGAACGTCTGCGCCGTCAACTGGATATGCAACTGGCCAACCTGCAAGGTGTCGTGGCGCGTATTGCCAACCGTTTACAACGTCGTCTGATGGCACAACAGCAACGTTCTTGGGATTTTGATCTTGAAGAAGGCTTGCTGGATTGTGCGCGACTGGCCCGTATTGTCGCCAATCCAACTCATTCTTTATCTTATAAATGGGAAAAAGAAACGGAATTTCGCGATACGGTCGTTTCCCTGTTGATTGATAATTCAGGTTCTATGCGAGGGCGCCCGATTACGGTGGCGGCCATCAGTGCCGATATTCTGGCGCGCACGCTGGAACGTTGTGGGGTGAAGGTTGAAGTCCTCGGCTTTACCACCAAAGCCTGGAAGGGTGGTAAATCGCGTGAAAAATGGATGACTGAAGGTAAATCGCCTAATCCCGGTCGTTTGAATGACCTGCGCCATGTGGTCTATAAATCTGCCGATGTGCCATGGCGTCGGGCCAAAAACAATATGGGTCTGATGTTGAAAGAAGGTCTGCTCAAAGAAAACATCGATGGAGAATCGCTGTTGTGGGCTTATCGTCGTTTGATGGCACGTCCAGAGGATCGCAAGATTTTGATGGTGATCTCCGATGGCGCCCCGGTTGATGATTCGACGTTATCGACCAACCCGGTCAGCTATTTGGAAGCCCATTTGCGCGAAGTCATCGACTGGATGGAAACCAAGACTCCGGTACAATTGACCGCCATTGGGATTGGTCATGATGTGACGCGTTATTATCGTCAAGCGGTGACCCTTAGTGATCCGGAAGATTTAGGCGGGACGATCTTACAGAATTTGGCAGATATGTTTGATGCCAAACTGGACAGTATACACTTGCGGCGATAACGGGAGCGCGGATATGAAGCGTTGGTTTTTCACTCTTTTGTTTTTCCTGACGCTTATCAATGCTGCATTGGCAGATGATATCAGAGTCTATGCCAAGGCGGTGAAATTTGCGCCTTTTCAAACCGAAGATGTGATGCTGACTTCGATCACATGGCTCTCTTCTACAGATGATCGCTTTGGCGGCTTTTCGGCATTATTGAAAAGCAAAGACGGTTTTATCAGCGTGACCGATAAAGGCCAGATCGCCCGATTTAACCCGACTTTCCAAAAGGTGACGTTGGCCCCTTTGCGTGAAAAGAATGATGATCCTTTAAAAGGTAAATCACGCAGTGATGCGGAAAGTCTGGCGCAAGGACCGGACGGCCTTGTGTGGGTTGCTTTTGAACGTGACCACCGGATTGTGCCTTATAATCCGGCAGGGTATGTGATGGGGAAAAAACGGCACTTACCCAAAGATATTTCAGTGCTTTCGAAAAACAGTGGCTTGGAAGCTATTGAAACACTTCAGGATGGTCGCCTTGTTTTGTTAGGCGAAGGCAAGAACAAGGATGATAAAATCCCCATGTGGGTGCAGGGCAAGAAAAAGGGATGGAAAAAATATAGCTTACCCAAAGAAGATGATTTTCGTGCAACCGGATTGGCGCGTCTGCCGGATGGTGATGATTTGTTGCTCTTGGAAAGATTCTATAAGCCAGCCCAAGGGGTACGTAGCCGTATCACTTTACTGGATGCTTACACGGGCAAGCGGGGGCGGCGAGTGGCGGAAATCAGCAGTCCGACGCCAGTCGATAATTTTGAAGGGATTAGTGCGCATAAGAATGAAGCGGGAGAGATTGTTATCACGCTTATTTCAGATGATAACTTTAGTATTTTACAACGCACCTTGATCATGACGTTGGTCATGAAAAAAGCCCCCCTCAATTAAGAGGCGGGCTTTTTTAAACTTTCAGCAAGAAAGCAGCGAAATTACGCGGCTTTAGCTTGAGCTTTTTTAACGCGGCTTTTCAAACGACGTGCTTCGCGCGGCAGTTTGTCAGCAGCGGTGTCGTTCAAATATGCATCCAAACCACCTTTATGTTCGATGGTGCGAAGTGCAGAAGTGCTAACGCGCAGGCGAACAGAAATGCCCAAAGCGTCGCTTACCAAAGATACATCTTGCAAGTTCGGCAAGAAACGACGACGAGTGCGGTTTTTAGCGTGGCTAACATTGTTGCCAGTTTGAACGCCTTTACCAGTTAGTGAGCAGCGACGTGCCATAATACAAATCCTTAATCTCATAAACACTGAAGGTGGGGCCAGACAAAGTCCCGCCCTCAAGAGAGACCCGCCTTTTACGGAAATAGCCTGTCGTCGTCAAGATGAATCTGACTCTTTTATGAAAAAAGTGGTTCAAACGATCTATAGGGTCAAAACGGGTCTTTTCTCAACGTGTCTAAATTTGTGCAAAGCTTGACTATTTGGTCAGAAAACGCATCTATAAATAATGCAGTTTATACGATTTGAGAAAGAAAAAAATGATTGATGCCTGTAACTTATTTGCAAAACTTCCCAAAGCAGAACTTCATCTGCACATTGAAGGGAGTTTTGAACCGGACCTGATGTTTGAAATTGCCGGGCGCAACCATATTGATCTGCCTTACGCCACGGTTGAAGACTTGCGTAAAGCCTATGATTTCTCAGAGTTGCAGGATTTTTTGAATATTTATTATCAAGGCATGGGTGTCTTGTTAAAAGAACAAGACTTTTACGATCTGACTTACGCCTATCTTGTGCGCGTTCATGCTGATCACGTTGATCATGTGGAAATCTTTTTCGACCCGCAAGGCCATACGGAACGCGGCGTTTCTTTTGAAACGGTCATCACGGGTATTTATCGCGCCCTTGTGGATGGAAAAGAAAAACTGGGGATTAGTTTTAAACTGATCATGTCTTTTTTGCGCCATTTGAGCGAAGAAAGTGCCTTTGAAACCTTGGCAGACGCAAAGCCTTTTTTACACATGATCGACGGTGTTGGCCTCGATTCTTCAGAAAACGGCAATCCACCTGAAAAATTTGAGCAGGTCTTTCAAGCCTGTAGGGACCTTGGCCTGAAACGCGTTGCCCATGCCGGGGAAGAGGGACCGCCTGCTTATGTCTGGGGCGCGTTAGATAGCTTGGGCGTGGACCGTCTTGATCATGGCAACCGATCTTTGGAAGACGATAAACTTGTGGCGCGTTTGGTAGAGGAGCAAATGGGCCTGACGGTTTGTCCACTGTCTAATTTAAAGCTTTGTGTGGTGAAGGACATGAAAGATCATCCCATCCGCACCATGTTGCAAAAAGGACTTCTCGCCACCATCAATTCAGATGATCCGGCTTATTTTGGTGGTTATATGAATGATAATTTCAAAGCTCTGCACGAAGCTTTGGATATGACAATCGATGAAACCGTCCAACTGGTGAAAAACAGTTATACGGCAAGTTTTCTCCCCCCGGAAGAAATTGCCAAACGGCTAGCTAAGGTTGATATGATGGTTAAAGAACTACGCTAATAAGCTCTTCCTCCTTACGTCATCCCCGCGAAAGCGGGGACCCAGCCGTTATTTTTTACCGGGTCCCTAATCTACTTTACGCAACCAGTTTTTGAACAAACGCGTCCAACCCTGTCTCGCCTGTAAGTGTTGGGGCATCGCTATAGGTGATAAAACCGTCGTTAATGCTGTCATACATTTCGATGATCAAATCAGCGCTTGTTGTTGATAAACCTGCATGGGTGAGGGTGCTTTGCCATTCTTCATGGGGGACGGCAACCGGGGTGACCTCTTTACCCAACGCTTTAGCAAAAGCCTGTGCCACATCGTTTGCGCTATATTGTTGTGCCCCTTTGAGTTCAATGACACGATGAGGATCATCGCTGGAGTGCAAGAGGGCATCTGCAACCGTGTGACCAATATCCTGTGTGGCGACCATATCGATCTTATAGTCCAGAGGCAGGAGGAAACTGGGCAAAATAGCGTTGTTGAGAACAAGGGGAAGTACATCGCACCAATTTTCCAGAAAGAAGCCGGGGCGAATGGCGGTCGATTTGACAGGTTTGTCTTTTAACAGGCTTTCAAAATAGGAAACCGTGCGGATGGGGCCTGTTTTCTCTTTAAGCTGTGCGCCGACAGAAGATAAGATGGTGACGTGTTCAATTTTGCTGCCTTCAATGGCTTTGATCAGATTTTCCGCCAATGTTTTGCGGCTGCCTAAAAAATCGTCATGGGTTAAATCTGGCGGTAACAACAAATAGGCGTTCTCTGCACCGGTTAAGGCGCTTGTCATGGCGCTGATATCAAAAAGATCGGCAACCACAACTTCTGCACCTTTGTCCTGCCAGACTTTTCCTTTTTCTTCATCGCGCACGATAACACGCACATCTTTGCCTTTATCGAGCAAGGCTTGCGCAACGATGGAACCTGTGTTTCCTGTGACACCTGAAATAACGAACATTTGAATCTCCAAACAATTGTATATGTGAACTGATTTGAAGATACGAAAATTTGTTGAATAACAATAATGCATATAATATATAAAATATATGCATCAAACAAATATAAGTAACATCGACCTAAATCTTCTTCACGCCTTGGAAGCTTTGTTGGAAGAGGGCAGTGTCACGCGTGCGGCTCAAGCCGTGAACTTAAGCCAACCCGCTATGAGCCGTGCCTTGGATCGTTTGCGTCATGTCTTGAAGGATCCCCTTTTGGTGCGTGCCGGGCGGGGGATGGTTTTGACGCCACGCGCTGAAAACCTGAAACAACCCGTGCGTAATGCTATGAATGGTGTGCGTGGTGTGTTGAGCCAAGATCACTTTGATCCGGCGACAGCGAATGTTCATATAAGGATTGTGGGGATTGACTACATTACTTCTTTAATGATGCCACTGGCGCTGGAACGTCTTTACCAACAGGCACCGCAGGCCCATGTTGATATCGAAAACATCTCTGAACAAGCTCTGCAATCTTTTAAAGATGGGGAGATCGACCTTGCCATCGGTGTGGTCGATGATGGCCCTTATTTGACCTCGGCCTATCATCAAGCCCTGTATGATGAACATTTCGTCTGTATCATGCGCAAAGATCATCCTTTATCCCAACAAAAGACATTATCGCTAAATGGATTTACTGAGGCCGCACATGCCTTGTTGAGTATTACGGGGAAAGGTGGGGGTACGATTGATCGCCGCTTAGCCGATTTTGGATTAAATCGCGAAATTTCATTACGTTTGCCGCATTTTCTGGCGGTTCATTCGGTCATTGAAAAAACAGACCTGATTACAACGGTTCCGATGCGATTGGCAGCCTTATATTCACCTGATAATATAGTGATCAAAGAGCTGCCGGAAGAAATCAAAGGACCTGCTTTTACTGTTTCTCAAATTTGGCATGAACGTTTCCATCATGATCCGGCAAATAAGTGGCTGCGCGGGGTTGTAAAAGACGTCTGCCGTTTGGTTCTTTAGAAAAAAAGCCCGACCAAGTAAATGATCGGGCTTTTTATTGTGTTAAAACCGAACAGGATCAGCCCGGACGACGATCCATCAGGTCTTTCAGGTTGGCAGAGATATGATCAAGGAACTGTTGCGTGGTGCACCAGGTTTGATCCGGGCCAACCAGCAGAGCCAAGTCTTTGGTCATATGGCCGCTTTCAACGGTTTCGATACAGACTTTTTCAAGGTTTTCAGCAAAACGCTCCACCTGCGGCGTACCGTCAAACTGCCCGCGGAACTTCAACGCACGCGTCCATGCAAAGATGGAGGCGATCGGGTTGGTGGATGTTTCTTTGCCTTCTTGGTGCATGCGATAGTGGCGTGTCACCGTACCGTGTGCGGCTTCGGCTTCAACGGTTTGCCCATCCGGTGTTAACAAAACAGATGTCATCAGGCCAAGGGAGCCAAAACCTTGGGCAACCGTGTCAGATTGCACGTCCCCATCATAGTTTTTACAGGCCCAAACGAAGCCGCCAGACCATTTCATGGCACAAGCGACCATATCGTCGATCAGGCGATGTTGGTACATGATGCCAGCATTTTCGAACTTTTCTTTAAATTCAGCTTCGAAGACTTCTTCAAAGATGTCTTTAAAGCGACCGTCATAGGCTTTCATGATGGTGTTTTTGGTGGACAGGAACACAGGCCAGCCCAGTTCCAAACCATAGTTTAAACAGGCACGGGCAAAGCCACGAATGGAGTCATCCACGTTATACATGGACATGGCAACGCCGGAACTTTCAAACTCATAGACTGTGTGCGTGATTTTTTCACCCCCATCAGCAGGTTCAAAAGACATGGTCAGCTTACCTGGGCCCGGTACAAGCATATCGGTGGCTTTATATTGGTCACCAAAGGCGTGGCGCCCGATGACGATGGGCTGTGTCCAACCCGGCACAAGGCGTGGGACGTTTTTACAGATGATGGGTTGGCGGAAAACCGTGCCGCCAATGATGTTGCGTAAGGTCCCGTTTGGGGACTTCCACATTTTTTTGAGGCCAAATTCTTCTACGCGTTGCTCATCCGGTGTGATGGTCGCGCATTTGACGCCGACGCGATATTCTTTAATGGCGTTGGCCGCATCAATGGTGATCTGGTCATCGGTCTTGTCGCGCATTTCCATGCCGAGATCGTAATATTTGAGATCAACATCAAGATAAGGCAGGATCAGTTTGTCTTTAATGAATTGCCAGATGATGCGGGTCATTTCATCGCCGTCGAGTTCGACGATCGGGTTTTTGACCTTGATTTTACTCATGTAAGTGGTCTCC
>JABXIC010000171.1 GCA_013373265.1 Methylocystaceae bacterium
ACGGAGGATTTCTGGTTCATAATAGAGAGCGAAAGCGAACGAAGATATAACAGAAATCCATGACTACAAAAGACACTACTGAAAAGACCGTCCGCGACATTCGTCGCAAGGTAATACCCCCATTTTTAGGAGGCCGTAAAAGTAGAATTTTCTATGCGGCTATTTGACCCATTTCTAACTTTTGTATGGGCGTGATACCGCCAAGGGCCATATTGGGACGTTCATTGTTGTATGTCCAGAGCCATTTCGTGGCTGCATTTTGTACCTCTTCTATTGTTTCAAAGATATATTGGTTGAGCCAATCATAGCGAACTGTACGGTTAAAGCGTTCCACATAAGCGTTTTGTTGCGGGTTTCCAGGCTGAATAAACTGTAAGGTAACCCCATGCTTTTCAGCCCAATTTGCAAGCGCATGGCCAATATATTCTGGCCCGTTGTCTGAGCGAATAACCTTCGGCTTGCCCCGCCATTCAATGATACGGTTCAACGCTCGAACAACACGTACCGCAGGTAATGAAAAATCCACTTCCATGCCAAGTCCTTCGCGATTGAAGTCATCAATTACATTAAATGTGCGAAAACTCCGCCCATCAGAAAGCTGGTCATGCATGAAATCCATGGACCAAACTTCATTGATACTTTCCGGTACAGATAGCTTTTCTGGTTCTTCGCGATAAAGCCTGCGTTTCGGTTTGATACGTAAATTCAGCTCTAGTTCACAGTAAATGCGATAGACCCGTTTATGGTTCCATTTGAAGCCTTTAACGTTTCTCAAATACAAAAAGCACAGCTTGAAACCCCAGTTCTTTTTATGTTTGACCAACAACTCCAACCACTCAGCGATTTGTCCATTGTCCTCGCTGAATTTTGGCTGGTAGCGATAACATGTTTGGCTGATCGTAAAAGCCTCACAGGCAGATCGAATACTCAGCCGTCCCTTGCAGACAGCATCCTTGGCCATCTGACGACGTTGGAACGGCTTTACCATCTCATTGTCCTGGCTATGCTAGGGTCTTTGCCATGGCTTCCTTAATGACATCATTTTGAAGCTGAACGTCGGCATACATCTTTTTAAGACGGGCATTTTCGGCTTCAAGTTCCTTCATACGGTTCATCATGGAAACATCCATCCCGCCGAATTTAGCTCGCCATTTGTAAAATGTGGCATCTGACATGCCGTGTTCCCGGCAAAGATCAGGCACTTTGGCACCCGCTTCAGCTTGTTTAAGGATATTGATGATTTGGCTGTCTGAATAACCTGATTTTTTCATTTGAATCTCCTTCGTTTAGATTACGAGAAAATTCTACTTTTGAGGACTATTAAAATATGGGGGCATTACCCTTCCTCCTTGGCGATTTGGAATACCAGATCCAAGCCTTCGTCGATCATTACAATAATCAGCGTTATCACGAAAGCCTTACTGCCGATGCATACTTTGGGCGGGATACAGCCATCCTTGAAAGGAGAGAAAAGATAAAACGACAAACGATCCAAAAACGCCGCTTGAATCATCAAAACAAAGCTGCTTAACTTAAAACCGGATGAGCCAGAGCCTCCGTTAACTTAAATGCTAAACTAGCCCAAATATTTTGATGACGGACATATACTGTAAATTTTGTTAGAAGATAATTTAATCTTTTTTTCTGGAGCCAAATATGAAAATCTTAATTTTAGGTGCCTCGGGGATGTTAGGCCACAAGTTACTTGAAGTACTCAATAAAAATTTTGAGGTCATAGGTACGTTCAGAAAGTTTCACAATGAGATTCAAAATTATCCTCCTTTCAAGGAAAGTCAGTTAGTTTTTAATGTTGATGCTATGGATTTTTCATCCGTGAAGAATGTTATTTCTCAACATAAACCAAACGTTATTGTGAATTGTATTGGGATTATAAAGCAAATAAAAGAAGCCAAAAATGCAATTACTTCTATAGCAATAAATTCTCTGTTCCCCCATCAATTAGAAGAAATATGTCAATCTGAAAATATCCGTCTCATTCATTTCAGCACAGATTGTGTTTTCTCAGGTATTCAAGGAAATTATACCGAACAAAGTATCCCTGATCCAGAAGACCTATATGGGAGAAGCAAACTTCTGGGCGAACTAACAGGAGAAAATAGTCTTACCATCCGTACATCCATCATTGGCCGCGAATTGAGAGAATATAGAAGTTTAGTTGAATGGCTTCTCAATAATCAAGATGGCAGAGTCTTTGGTTACTCTTATGCAATATTCAGTGGCTTCCCAACCATTATTTTAGCCAATATCATATCAAATGTTATAAAAAATCATAAAGACCTCTCAGGTCTATGGCATGTTTCAAGTGACCCCATTAGTAAATACGACCTTTTAGTTTTATTAAACGAAGCATTTGAAACAAATATTGAAATTAGTGAAAATACTAGCTTTCATTGTAAGCGTAATCTAAATAGTCAATTATTCAGAGACCGCATAAATTATACACCGCCACCCTGGTCAGAGATGGTTGCAGAAATGGTTGCGGATTCACGCGAATATTCAAAACTTAAACATTGATCAAGTCATTCAGGAGATTCCAATTGAAAATTCTAACCGTTCTTGGTACACGCCCTGAAATAATCCGCTTATCTCGAATCATTGCAAAGCTTGATAAGATTAGTAATCATATTCTTGTCAATACGGGTCAGAACTTTGATACCAACCTTAGCGATATCTTTTTTGACCAAATGGGTGTTCGCCGTCCTGACTATGAATTAAATGTAAGTAACAATAATTTCGCACATCAAATTGCTGCTATTATGACTGGATGCGAACAAGTATTTGAAACTGAAAAGCCAGACCGATTGTTAATTCTTGGAGATACCAACTCCTCATTATCAGCATATATTGCCAAACGTATGGGAATTCCCGTCTTCCATATGGAAGCAGGTAATCGATGCTATGATGACCGCGTTCCAGAAGAAATAAACCGAAGGGTTATTGACCATTCAAGTGACGTTCATATGCCCTATACAGAACGCAGCCGCCAAAACTTAAAACATGAGGGAATTCAGAGTGACAGAATTTTCGTAACGGGTAATCCAATTTTTGAAGTGATTACACATTATTCAAATGAAATCGCCGCATCTTCTATCCTCCTTAACCAAAACATCACCCCACAAAATTATTTTTTAGTAACATTGCATCGGGCTGAAAATGTTGATTTAGTAGATCGCTTTACCTCTATAATTGAAGGCCTTCGAGAACTGCAGGTTTCTTATGATATACCAATCATTATCAGTACTCATCCTCGCACTCTTCAACGGATTCAAGAATTTAATATTGATATCACTGGTACTGATATCCGTTTTGCTGAACCATTCGGTTTTTTTGATTTTATTAAACTTGAAAAAAATGCTTTATGTGTCCTTAGCGATAGCGGAACAGTACAAGAAGAATGTGCCATATTTGGAATTCCAAATGTAACAATACGTGATGTAACGGAAAGACCAGAAACAATTGAATGTGGCAGCAACATCTTATCTGGCCCTTCTTCAAAAATGATTCAAAACTGTGTTCAAGTCGTCTTAAAACAAAAACCGACATGGTACGCACCACACGAATACTTAAAGTCTAATATGAGTAATACTGTTGTAAAAATTCTTACTGGATATCACCGGTTCTTAAATTGATGAATAATATAAAGCGGCCACTAGTCAGTATAATTACCCCTGTTTATAATGGGGAAAAATATATAGCTGAAACAATAGAAAGTGTTTTGGCTCAAAATTATGAAAATATTGAATACATTATTATAGATGATGGATCATCTGATAATTCTTTAACAATTGTTGAAAAATACTCAGAAAAGATATCAGTATTTTCTCAGAAAAACCAAGGCGAGGCCGCAGCTGTTAATAAAGGTTTCAATCACTCGAACGGTGACTATATTTGTGTTGTAAATGCGGATGACCCTATATACCCTAAGTTAATTTCTAGGGCTACTTATCAACTAGAGAGTGACGATAATCTTGTTGCTGTTTACCCTGATTGGCATTATATAGATGAAAAAGGAAACATCATCCGTACAAACCAATGTAAAGAGTATGATTTTAGGGTCATGCTTGAACAACACATATGCATACCAGGTCCAGGCACAGTTTTTAAGAAATCCGCGCTCAAAAATGAAAATTTAAGAGACTTGCGTTATAAGCATGTTACTGATTTTGATTTATGGTTGCGACTTGGTTTACAAGGCAATATGAAACGTATTCCCGAAGTATTAGCAACATGGCGTGATCATGCTGAAGGAAGCACATCCTCGGGAAGAAACGCATCTATCGCAAGTGAACAAATTACATTAATTGAAAATTTCTTTGCAAGACCCGATATCCAGAGCGAATTTTACAAGTATAAGGCACAATCCCTTAGTATGGCCTATTATTATGCCGCTGCATTTGTCGTGGAAACTCACAATATCCCCGCACGTAGATATTTATTAAAATCCTTTATGTTAAAATTTTTCTGGCCCAAATATTTTTATTCTTCGCAAAAAAGATCTTGGAAATTAATTGCATTTATTATCGGCTTACCTCTATCGAAGGCATTATATAAAAAATATGCCGGAGAAAAATCATGAAGCTTCTCATTCTTGCACAAGGATATCCATCTCCTGCGTCTCCCATAGCTGGTATCTATCACCAAATACAATTTCAAGAGTTTGCAAAAACGGGTGCTGATATTACGGTTGTAATTCCCACACCTTATGTCCCAAAAGGACTAGATAAAGTATCATCTAAATGGCGTTCCTATAAAGAAGCTCCATATGAACAATTCGATGGTTCTATTCGAATTTTACGTCCAAGATATTTCGCTTTACCAAGAGAAAATAAATTCTTTTTGCCAGATATTGCACAAACAATAGCTATAAGAAAGTTAGGCTTGGATAAACCAGACGTTATTCTAGCATTTTTTGCACTCCCAACAGGAGCTGTTGCACAAAACCTATCAAAACAGTGGAAAGTTCCCTATGTTTTATCCCTTTTAGGAGATGATGTTACCGTTTATCCATATCTAAACAAACGAAATAAAAGATTATTTTCCAAAGTTATGCAAAATGCATCACATGTTATAACTAACAGTAATGCACTTCTACGAGAAGCTAAAGAAATTTCAGGTGTAACAGGTGAATGGTTATCAATTGGTATTAATTTTTCAAAATTTGAGTCTCTTCCCTCACGTGAAGAATGTAGAAAAATATTAAACCTACCCACGGATCAGTTTTTGCTTGGATATATTGGAAATCTAATTGAAGCCAAAGGTATCCTCGAACTTCAAAACGCAATAAAAACAATTGATAATTCTACTTTAACAACGGTTTTTGTAGGGAATGGACCACTATTTCATAAAATAGCCAAACAACAAAATGTTATATGTGTAGGGGCTCAACCCTATAATAAAATACCACTATACATGATGGCAATTGACATGATTATACTACCTTCAAATACAGAAGGTCTAGGTATGGTACTCGTCGAAGCTGCCGTGACGGGCATCCCTTGTTTAGGAAGTGATACGGGAGGAATATCTGACCTTTTAAAGGAGGATCGTGGCTTTCTATTTCCGGTTAAGAACTCAACGGAACTTGCAAGCCAAATTCAATATGCTCGCATGAATCCTGCAGAAAGAGACAAGAGAAAACGAAAACTTGAATCTTTTGTTCGGCAAAACCAAAATGTCATTACGAATTCAAAAAAACTAATGGATATCTGCTGCAGAGTAATTAAAAAATAGTTTTCCATAAAAAAACCTAATTACAAATTATTTGTAAATTGATTTAAAGAGTATATTCGGTTTTATCGTATAAATGAAAAAATGAGTATGACTTTACCTATTTACCCGTCTAATTATAATCGTTATGATTACTCTAAATTTTTATCATTATTTTTGAGCCATTTTTATGAAAGTCCTCGTAACAGGAACCGCTGGTTTTATAGGTTACCACTTAGCCGAAAAGCTGATCGCCAATGGTCATGAGGTCATTGGAGTTGATTGTGTATCCAATTATTACGACCTCTCGTTAAAAGAGGCACGCCTAGCACGCCTTCATCGACATAGCGCATTCACAGAAATTCGCATCGATCTGGCCGATAGTGACGCGGTCATGGAAGCATTCGCCACACATCAGCCTACCCATTGCGTGAACTTGGCCGCCCAAGCTGGTGTACGCTACAGTTTGGAAAACCCGAAAGCCTACACTCATTCTAATATCGATGGTTTCTTAAGTATTCTGGAAGCGTGTCGCGCCCATCCGGTCGAACATCTGGTGTTTGCCTCCACCAGTTCCGTTTATGGCGGCAACAAAAACATGCCATTTTCAGAACATAACAGCACCGAACATCCGATGACGCTGTACGCAGCAACCAAAAAAGCCAATGAACTGATGGCCCATAACTACGCCCATCTGTTTAATATTCCGGCGACTGGTTTGCGCTTCTTTACAGTTTACGGCCCTTGGGGTCGCCCGGATATGGCGTTATTCCTCTTCACCAAAGCCATTTTGGAAAGCAAGCCGATTAATGTCTTTAATAATGGTAATATGGAACGTGACTTTACCTTCGTTGCCGACATTGTCGAAGGCATCTTCCGCTTGCTCGATATTCCACCCAAAATTGACCCAAATTGGGATGCCAAAAACCCGGACCCCTGTTCTTCCGGCATCGGCCCCTATCGCATCGTTAATATCGGCAATTCAAAATGTGAAAAACTGATGCGTTATATTGAAGTTTTGGAAGACAAATTGGGTCGCAAAGCTGAGAAGAACATGCTACCCATGCAAGATGGTGACGTACCTGCAACATGGGCCGACACCAGCGAATTAAATAAAATCACCGGCTATGCGCCAAACACATCCATCGAAGAAGGGGTTGGTAAGTTCGTCGATTGGTATGTGGATTTCTATAACGTGGATTTGTAATGACTGAACGTAAAATCGCCGTCATCGGCCTCGGCTATGTGGGCCTGCCCGTTGCCGTATCTTACGGACGTGCCGGATATCCCTGCATTGGCTTTGATATTGATACTAGCCGCATCCAAGAACTGGCAAAAGGCTACGACCGCACTGAAGAGGTTGAAGACGGTGATGTCCTGCATGATAGTCTCACCTACAGCTGCGACGTAGATGATTTAAAACAAGCCGATTTCTTCATCGTTACAGTCCCCACCCCCATTGATAACGCGCGCCGCCCTGATATGAGCGCTGTTCTGGCGGCTTCACGCACCGTTGCCAACGTGTTGAAAAAAGGCGATATCGTTGTCTATGAATCCACCGTTTATCCCGGGGCGACTGAAGAAGATTGCGTCCCCGTCTTAGAAGAAATTTCCGGCCTAAAATGCGGAACTGATTTCAGCGTGGGCTATTCACCTGAACGTATCAATCCCGGTGATAAAGAACATCGCTTTGAGACCATTTTAAAGGTGGTTTCCGGCTATGATGACGCAACACTGGATATCGTAGCACGCACCTATGAAGCCGTTGTGACCGCCGGTGTACATCGCGCCCCCAACATCAAAACTGCAGAAGCGGCTAAGGTCATTGAAAATTCCCAGCGCGATCTGAATATCGCCTTTGTCAACGAACTGGCGCAAATCTTTGAACGTGTCGGCATTGATACCCATGATGTCTTAGAAGCTGCGGGCACCAAATGGAATTTCCTACGCTTTACCCCCGGCCTTGTTGGTGGGCATTGCATCGGCGTTGATCCTTATTACTTGACCCATAAGGCAGAACAACTCGGCCATCACCCGCAAGTCATTTTGGCCGGTCGCCGTGTCAATGACCGGATGGGCCAACATATCGCCATGCAAGTGGTAAAAATGTTAATGAAACGTGGACGCACTGACGAACCGCGCGTGACCATTTTTGGCCTGACCTTTAAAGAAAACGTGCCCGATCTGCGCAATTCAAAAGTCGTGGATATCATTTCTGAACTGACAGAGATGGGCATCACTGTCCAAGTCACCGACCCGTGGGCAGATAAAAACGAGGCCATGAAAGAATATGGCGTGACCTTGTTGGATGAAGCGGACGTTCAGCCTGCCGATGTGGTTGTATTTGCTGTCTCTCATCAGAAATTTACCGATCAGGGCTGGCCACTGATACAAAACCACCTGAAAGACAAAGTTGGTTTTGTTGTCGATATCAAAGCTTGTTTAGATCGTAAAAACGTGCCTGACAATATCGAACTCTGGCGGCTTTAATTTGTGATATGACCGCTTCACATCTCAAACTTCAACTCTTAAATCTAGCAGCCGTTTTAATCGGTCTATGTGTTCCATCGTTGATTTTCGGTCGGGCCGTTATTGGTGTTACACTGGGGCTGTCAATAATTCTATGCATGATAGCAGCCAACCATCGCGAAGCATGGCAAACAATCCGTCCCCATTTCAGCCAAGGCTTTATCGCTTTAATCGCAATCACGATGATCTGCAGTGCCTTCAATATTCCCTTTTCCCTACGGATTGATCTGTCTTGGGAAGCTTGGGCCAGAACGTGGCTTTTAATGGGAGTTGTTTATTATCTCCTATTTTGTCTCAGAAATCACACTGCGTTGATTATCACCTCAATGACAGTGACTGTTGGGTTGGTCTGTGCCTATGGTACATTGAATGCTCATGAAATTTCCAAACCCTTAATGAATGGCTTATTACTTACCCTTCCTCTTTGCGTCTATCAATATTGGAAGAAGCACAACACAATATGGCTATTGCTTTGTGGTTTTACGATTATTGCTTACATTGCCTGCGCTCTAGAGACATCTTCTAAAGCGAGTCTGGCCGGTCTTATTTTCATTATATTGTCATCAACCATTATTTTTGGCCTCACGCGTCTGGGTATTAAAAAAACAGCACTTATATTTGGCATTTTAGTTGTCATCATAACAGCAGGGTTAATGGTTTGGCTCCCCGAAAACCTAAACGACAGCAGCACTCTAAACGAAGATGCCGCCCCTTTGCCCATTTGGTTGGTGGACTTCCATCGACAACTGATTTGGATGTTTTCAATTGATTTGGCAGAAAAGAGCCCTTGGGTTGGTTTTGGTTTAAACGCATCAAACTACCACCCGGATGCACAAGCCACAGTCTCGCAATATTTTGCACCCCGCTTTCAACATCTCAAAGAAATTTCAACTGCACCCGTCATGCCGGGCCATTCCCACAATTGGATAATTGAAATGCTGGTTGATGGCGGTGTGGTTGCTCTTCTTCCTGTTCTGGCGTGCGTTCTGCTTCTTTTCTATTATGCGATAAAAAATTATATCCGTACATCACACCCTGCCATACTGGCTTTCTTAGCCGTCAATATCGGTTATTGGGGAACGGGTTTATTGAATTTTTCTTTCTGGAGCGTGTGGTGGCAAGCCATATATTTTGTCACATCTGCCCTGTGTTTCGTCCTCTACGTTCAACGCGACGAGGTCACTCATGGATCGTAAGAAAGCCTTGATCGTTGTTGCCGAAGATTGGTCTTTTTTATCCCATCGTGTTCCCCTTGCCCGAGCGTTGAAACAAGACGGTTATGATGTGACCATTGCGTGTCGTGTTCAACAAAAAGACAACGAAATCAAAAAACAAGGCTTCAACCTTATTCCTTTGGATTTGGCGCGTGAGTCCATTTCACCCGCATCAGCCTTACAAACCATCAAAATGCTCAATGCTCTTTACCGACAAGAAAAACCCGATGTCATTGTGCATTCTTCACTTTTCTTATCTCTACTAGGCTCTATTGCCGGATTGCTCAGTGGTTTTAAGAAAAATGTAAACTTAATCACCGGATTGGGTTTTGTCTTTATTTCCCAATCCTTAAAAACAAAGATCATCCGTATCGCTGTCAAACTAACTTTTCGTCTTTTTGCCTATGTCAAATCCATCACCGTGGTTGTACAAAACAAAGATGACCGCCAGCTCTTTGAACATCTTGGTTTTATAGAAGGGCAAAACCTGCATGTTATCGTGGGTTCCGGCGTGGACGCACAGGCCTTTTCCCCTGCTGCACAAGAACCTGTCACCCAACAGGTGACCTTCGTCGGACGCATTTTATGGGCCAAGGGGGTAGCAGAATTGGTTGAAGCCGCGCGCCTTCTCAAACAACGCAACCAACTACCAAAGATCGTATTGGTCGGGGACCCTGATCCCGGTAATCCACAAAGCGCCAGCCAAGCAGATATGGACCAATGGACTGAAGAAGGCCTAGTGGAATGCTGGGGGCGACGCAATGACATTGCAGATATTTATCGCAGCTCCACCATTGCCATCTTACCCTCTTGGCGCGAAGGTCTGCCTAAAAGTTTGTTAGAAGCCGCAGCCTGTGGCTTGCCGATGATCACCACCGATGTGCCGGGTTGTCGTGAAATCGTTACAAATGGTGAAAATGGACTCTTGGTGCCTTTAAAAAGTCCCGAAGGGCTGGCCAATGCTATTGAAATCCTGATAAATGCCCCAGAGATGCGTCAAAAATTTGGACGCAACGCCAGAAAGTTGGTAGAAGACGAACTCAACGATATTACCATCGCTGCCAAAACATGCGCTGTGGTAAAACAGGTTTGTGAATTCAAATAAGGGGCTTTGATGTCCATGTTGCAGTCCATCGCGATCTTTATCAGTGTTGCTCTCATGAGTATGGCTGCAACGGGTATGATCTTAAAATATCTGCGCAAAAAAGCCATTCTTGACCATCCCAATGAACGCAGCAGCCACACCATCCCCACACCACGCGGAGGCGGGATTGGCCTGTTAATCGCAGTATTGCCGGCGCTTTTTCTGGTTCAATATAACGCCACAAATCCGTTAAATGGCTATCTGCCTGTCCTGATCTGCACCCTTGGGTTGGCAGGACTTTCATGGATTGATGACCTTAAAAACCTTGGCCCCGCTGTGCGCTTTATGGTCCAGATCGGCTGCGTTGTTATTTGTCTCTACACGCTGTCAATACCAGAACAGGGCTACCTTGGTGGTTTTTTACCTGATATCATCGAACGAATCATCCTCGGCCTTGGCTGGCTGTGGTTCATCAATCTGTTTAACTTTATGGATGGTATCGATGGGATTTCCGGTGTTGAAATCATGGCCATATCACTCGGCCTCAGCCTGATCGCCTTTGCAGCACCATTAAGCGCAGAATATATTCAAACTGGATTGATCTTTGGGGCAGGCGCTTTGGGATTCTTAAGATGGAATTGGCATAAAGCCAAAATTTTTATGGGCGATGTCGGCAGTATTCCCATGGGGTTTTTACTCGGCTGGGTTCTTATTCTACTGGCGGGTGAAGGCCATGTCATCGCCGCCATTATTTTAGCCCTTTATTACCTAAGTGATGCGACACTTACTCTTTTTAAACGCTTGATGCGCAAAGAAAAAATATGGCAGGCACACCGTGAACACTATTATCAAAAAGCCACCCAGTTGGGCATGGCCCATGATGCGGTTGTGGTCAAAATTGCCCTGCTCAATTGTCTACTGATTTTCTTTGCCTGGTTAAGCGTGGTGTACGATCAATGGATCGCCCTGTTGCTCAGCCTCGTCAGTGTGGCTTTTTGCTTGGTGCATTTTGCCCGTAGGGCTGACAGCAAAGAGTTGAAGTAATTTGAAAAACAGGGTACTTCAATAAAGAAATTTCTCGAGACAGACAGATCATCTAATGCATTTCAACTTTTCCAAACTGACCCCACGCGGCATGATCGCTTACGGCCACGATATTTTTATGGCCGGGCTTTCCTTTATTCTTGCCCTTTACTTGCGCATCGGGAACGATATCTTTGCATATGGTGATTTGATTATCGTCGGGGTGCCGATAATTACCATCTTGGCCGCTATTGTTTTTTATATCATGGGACTTTATCGTGGAATTTGGCGCTATGCCTCTATGCGCGACCTCATCGCCATCACCAAATCGACCAACCTGCTTATTCTCATATTCGCCTTATTGATGTTTTTTGCCACACGTCTGGAAGATTATCCACGTTCAGCACCTTTGATAAACTGGTTTGTGCTGATGGCACTGCTAGGGGGTCCACGCTTTATTTACCGCCTGATCAAAGATCGCCGTTTCGATATCCCCCATATGGCGGTCACAACAAAAACCATACCGTCCCTTCTCATTGGGGCAAGCGATGGGGCGGAATTATTTTTGCGCGCCATTGAACGCAACCCATCAATTCCCTATCTGCCCGTTGGTCTGGTCGCTGAAAAAAAATCGCGTACCGGGTTGGATATCCATGGCGTTCACATCTTGGGGACCGTGGATGATCTGGAAGGCATTATCGCAACACTTGAAAAAGAAAGTCATAAACCGCAACGCCTTATCCTAACCAAAGATGACTGGACGGGCGAACGCGTGCGTGACCTTTATGATCTCTCAGAACGCCTTGGCATTCCACTTTCGCGCCTACCTAAACTGACAGACCTGAAATCCGGCACTGCCGATACCATTGAAGTGCGCCCCATTGATGTGGAAGACTTATTAGGCCGTCCGCAAAAAGCCTTGGATAAATCCCTACCTAAAACCCTCATCAATAAAAAACGTGTTTTGGTCACAGGTGCAGGCGGTTCCATCGGCAGCGAATTGGTGCGCCAGATTTGCAGTTTTGGGCCGTCTGAAATCTTGCTCATCGAAGCATCCGAATATGCGCTTTATACCATTGATATGGAAATTTCACGCAGCTACCCGCAACTCAAACGTCAGGCGTTGATTTGCAATATCCGTGATGTAAGCCGTCTCAATCAGATTTTTGCAGATAACAAGCCCGAACTTGTCTTCCATGCCGCTGCTTTAAAACATGTCCCCTTGGTGGAAGAAAACCCACTAGAAGGTATTTTGACCAACGCCATCGGCACACGTAATGTGGCTGATGCTTGCACCACCCATGGCGTTGAAACCATGGTGCAAATTTCCACGGACAAAGCGGTAAACCCGACCAATATCATGGGGGCTACCAAACGCATTGCAGAAATGTATGCCCAAGCGTTAGACCTCAAAAAAATGGGCTGTCGCTACGTCACCGTGCGTTTTGGTAATGTTTTAGGCTCAACCGGATCGGTCGTGCCACTCTTTCAAAAACAATTGAACGCCGGCGGTCCACTGACGGTCACCCATAAGGACATGAACCGCTATTTTATGACCGTGCGCGAAGCCGTTGAACTGGTCTTGCAAGCTTCTGTCCTTGCCAAAAGTGACCAAACACTGGATGGCAAAATTTGTGTGCTCGACATGGGCCAACCGGTTAAAATCCTGCATTTGGCAGAACAGATGATCAAACTGTCCGGGCTGGAACCCTATAAAGACATTCAAATCGAAATCACAGGTCTGCGCCCCGGTGAAAAGCTGTTTGAAGAGATTTTCCATGGTGATGAACCACCAACCCCTTCTTCTTTAGAAGGTGTTCTGATCGCCACCCCACGCGTGCGCGATGCAGATGAACTCACCCACGCGTTAAGCCTGCTGGAGAGCGCCTGTTGTGATAAAGACGGCAAAAACGCGCTAGCCCAGGTCAAAACTCTGGTGCCCGAGCTTAAACACGACCTGATTTCTTAAAAACTAAACCCCACCAACGCGACTTAATCGCCATTTCACATCAGCGCCATCCCCACGTAACGGTCCTTGTATGAGGATTTGATCAGTATGACGCACCTGACCCGGATTTGGCATATAGATGCTTTCGCGCATTTCCAATTTACCGCCTTGGGCGCGCAAATGCCACCCTGCGCCGCTATGTGTCTTGATCAAAGCGGCCTGACCATCCTGCACGATGGATGCATGGGCATCAGGATGGAGATGTAAGGAGATGGCAAATTGATTGCCACCTGTACCGATCAATTTATCTTCCACCCGCATATCGGTGCCGCTTTTATTCAGATAAACACTACGATGATGGATCAAACCGAAAGATTCTTTATAGGCATCATGGTTCGCATCAATCAGCACTTCACCATTTTCTTCAAAACGTTTGCTCTCCACATGAATATCACGCGAGACAACCCCACCATCTTTATGAAGTCGCACCGCGTTTTTATCGTCTACCACCACTGTGTTATGGGCAGCCGTTGCCGCCAAAGCGCTTTGCCAGCTTTGATCCCCGCCCAACACCGACCCACAATTGACAAACAGACGTTCGTCCCCACAACTCAATTCAAAGCTTAGAGGTGCCCCATGACCAGCGGGATTCTGGTCAACCGACGGCGGGGTTGCCACATCCATCAACAAAATCATATGTCCGGCTTCTATGCGTTGAAAACCGCTGTGGCGCGCATCGCTTAAGGGCTTGCCCTGATTTTCAGTTTTATCCAGCACGGCATCAATTTCTACCCCATCACCTTCCTGTGCCCCATGAAACAAGGCCAAACCACCATCCCCATGGCGCAGGGTGCGCACCATCGGGGCCATGCGGTCAATGGAAAGCCGGATCGCTTTGGGACAGTCTTTTTCAACTTTCTCAAAGACATCCATTAATTCTAAGGCAAGCTTCAAAGTTTCAAACAAAACCTGTGGATTGCGCGAAATATGACCTCCATCGGCCAAGATTTGCGCATTAAATTCATCACCAAGGCGTCGTAACGCGCGATCTGCGCTTTTTATAAAACCAACCACAAACAAACCGACATACAGTTGCCCGCGCAAAGCACGCAACAAATGATAACCACTTAAACCTTGTAGATAAGACCGCGACAAATGCGAACTTTGCAAAGACAAACTGGTGTTAAAAGCACTGATAAAGTCTTCATCTGCGGTTGCTGTGATTTTTGCTGCATTCTTCATCCAAGAAACAAGACGTTCCCCCATCACATCGGCGCGCCAAGCTAAAGGCGTCCAGACCCCATGCAAATCAATCCAACTTTTAATCAAACGGCGCGCTTCGACCAGCCCTTGGGCATCTTCACAAGCCAACAGGTCATCCAACCAGCAAAATCCATGAATATAACCTTGCCAGGCTGCATCGTCCTGTGCAGTGGTCCAAGGGACTTGTGCGTTTTTATAGGTCCGTCCGGCAAAAGGGAAACCACCAGATAAAATGGCTTTACCCCGGCTGTGATCGGCATTCGTCAAAAAGCCGGGCAGAGGCGTAATTTCGAGATTTTTTTTCTTCTTGAGAGTCACCATATACAAAGGTGAGCGATATATCAGAGCACGAAGTTTATTCAACCCTGTGCGCCAAAACGGCGATCCATGAAGATTGTTATTGTTATTCAACGACATAAACCGATCTCAGTCGAAAGCATGTGCAGCGCAATATTTGCATATCCCCATACCTATCAGGTTCATGGAATCAGAGCAAGACGGGCGTCACAAAAAAGCGACTGAACGCATTTGCCTTCAGCCGCTTTTTTTTGAAATAACTCTCGTTAAATTTCAGGGAACCATGCACTTAAGATGCCGAATTCTTCCAATCTTTTAACGATTTCTTCTGCCGCTTCTTCTGCGCCCATCACAGCACCATCAATATGAATTTCCGGATTTTCCGGTGCTTCATAAGGCGACGATATCCCGGTGAAATTAGGCAAATCACCTGCGCGTGCTTTGGCATACAAGCCTTTCACATCACGGGCTTCACAGATTTCCAACGGCGTATCGACAAAAATTTCGATAAATTCACCTTCTTCCAACAAATCGCGTGCCAATTTACGTTCTGATTTGAACGGAGAGATGAAAGATGTCAACGTAATCATACCGGCATCAACAAACAATTTTGCCGTTTCACCGATACGGCGGATATTTTCCACCCGGTCCGCGTCACTAAAGCCTAAATCCTTGTTCAAGCCATGGCGTACATTATCCCCATCCAGCGCATAAGTGTGCTTATTCAAAGAATACAGTTTCTTTTCAACCAAGTTTGCGATGGTCGATTTACCGGAACCTGAAAGCCCGGTAAACCAAAGCACACAAGCCTTTTGACCTTTGCGTTCTGCACGTTGTTCTTTGTTGATATCCAGTGATTGCCAATGCACATTTGTCGCCCGGCGCAAGGCATGATCAATCATCCCCACACCCACGGTCGCATTGGAATAGCGATCAATCAGGATAAAACGACCCGTTCCCGGACTGGCACTATAGGGATCAAAAGCAATATTACGATCCAACGCGATATTACAAATGCCAACTTCGTTAAGTTCCAGCGTCTTAGCCGCTGCATGGTCCAAAGTATTTACATTAACTTTGTATTTCAGCTCACTCACCTGCGCACCCGCGGCTTGTGTGCCGAACTTAATGACGTAAGAGCGCCCCGGTAACAAGGCATCTTCATGCATCCAGATAATTTTAGCTTCAAACTGATCGGCATAATCAGGGCGTGCCTTGGCATCAACCAGCATGTCCCCGCGTGAAATATCAATTTCGTCTTTCAACGTGATGGTGACGGCTTGACCCGCAATGGCTTCGTCCAAATCACCATCCATGGTGACGATACGATCCACAATCGATGTTTGACCAGAAGACGGCACCGCAATTTCATCACCCGGCTTCACTGAACCCGCTTCAACCGTACCGCTAAAACCCCGGAAATCCAGATTGGGGCGGTTCACCCATTGTACGGGCAAACGAAATGGTTTTTCCTTCAATTCAGAAGCAACCGGCACGGTCTCAAGATAGCTCAACAAGGTCGGGCCATGATACCAGTGGGTCTGTTCACTGGCCGCGATCATATTGTCGCCTTTAAGCGCAGAAATCGGAATGCAGGTAATATCTTCAAAGCCCAAGTCTTTGGCAAAGGCGCGGTATTCTTCTTCAATTTCAAGAAACCGCTCTTTGCTGTAATCGACCAAATCCATCTTATTGACAGCAACCACAACTTTGCGAATACCCACCAAGGAAACGATATAGCTGTGACGTTTGGTCTGGGTCAAAATCCCTTTGCGCCCATCCACCAAAATAACCGCGATATCGGCATTGGATGCACCCGTTGCCATATTGCGGGTGTATTGTTCATGACCCGGCGTATCGGCCACAATGAATTTACGCTTGTCGGTAGAAAAGAAACGATAGGCCACATCAATGGTGATGCCTTGTTCGCGTTCTGCCTGCAAACCATCCAGCAACAAAGCATAATCAATGTCACCGCCTTGGGTACCGACTTTTTTAGAATCAGCCTGAAGGGCGGCCAACTGGTCTTCAAAAATCAACTTGGAATCCCATAGCAAGCGCCCGATCAAGGTACTTTTGCCATCATCCACAGAGCCACAGGTGATAAAACGCAACAGGCTTTTATTTTCCTGTGCATTCAGATACGCCAAGATATCATCGGCGATTAAATCGGATTGGTGCGCCATTAGAAGTAGCCTTCTTGTTTTTTCTTTTCCATGGACCCGGCTTGATCATGATCGATCATGCGCCCTTGACGTTCAGACGTGCGTGTCAGCAGCATTTCCTGAATGATTTCTGGCAGGGTTGCGGCTTCAGATTCAACGGCCCCTGTCAGCGGATAACAGCCAAGTGTGCGAAAACGCACGGATTTCATCATCGGTTTTTCACCCGCATCCAGCGGCATCCGCTCATCATCAACCATAATCAACATGCCGTCACGTTCCACCACCGGGCGTTTGGCTGCATAATAAAGCGGGACGATAGGGATATCTTCTTTATAGATATATTGCCAAATGTCCAACTCCGTCCAGTTGGACAGTGGAAAGGCACGGATGCTTTCACCTTGTTTCACACGGGCGTTAAACACATTCCACAATTCCGGGCGTTGGTTTTTTGGGTCCCAACGATGGTTTTCTGAACGGAAAGAGAAAATACGTTCTTTGGCACGTGATTTTTCTTCATCGCGGCGCGCGCCGCCAAAAGCCGCATCAAATTTATATTTATTCAATGCTTGTTTCAACGCTTCGGTTTTCATCACATCGGTATGCATGGAGGACCCATGGGTAAACGGACCAATGCCTTGTTTAACGCCATCTTCATTGACATGAATAATCAGATCAAAGCCATATTCCGCTGCAATGCGGTCGCGAAAAGCGATCATTTCCTTAAATTTCCATGTGGTATCCACATGCATGAGAGGAAACGGCGGCTTGCTCGGATAAAAAGCTTTGCGTGCCAGATGCAACATAACAGCAGAATCTTTACCGATGGAATAAAGCATCACTGGATTTTCAAATTCGGCCGCCACTTCACGGATGATGTGAATGCTCTCAGCTTCAAGCTGGCGTAAGTGAGTAAGATGTGAGGTATCCATAAAATCCTATCCTTGGACACGTTGATTTTTGTGCAACCTACTGCCTTGCGTTACTTGAGTCAAAGATAAAATACATTTTGTGTGTAAAATATTTTATTACTACATATAAAATATGTTATTAAAGGCAAATAAGAAAGCGCTAAACTATAAAAGCTATAGCGCTTTCTACGATTTATTCAAAGATTTAACGTCCCGCTTGGGTTAAATCTTCTTCCGGATAGGCCCCGATATGATGAAGTGAAAGGTCTGCACCGCGAAATTCGTCATCTTCATTCAGGCGAATACCCACAGTTTTGGACAAAATGCCATAGACCACAAAACCACAAACTCCGGCAAAAGCTACCCCCATTAAAGAGCCGACAAGTTGCGCCATAAAGGTGACGCCACCCAGACCACCCAGGGCTTCCAAACCAAAGACACCACAGGCCAGCCCACCCATCAGGCCGCACATGCCATGCAAGGGCCAGACACCCAGCACATCGTCAATCTTCCATTTATTCTGGCATTGTTCAAAGCCCCACACAAACAAGGCACCTGCGATACCACCTGTTGCCAGCGCACCGACCGGATGCATCACATCTGAGCCTGCACAGACAGCCACCAGACCCGCCAACGCCCCGTTATGGATGAAGCCGGGGTCATTTTTACCGACCACAACCGCAACCAGAATGCCACCGACCATGGCCATCAGGGAATTGACCGCGACAAGACCGGTTACCCCGTCAAGTGATTGTGCCGACATGACGTTAAAACCAAACCAACCGACACATAAAATCCACGACCCCAAAGCCAAAAACGGGATATTAGAAGGTGGAATACCGATCACCATGCCATTCTTTTTATAACGTCCCAGACGCGCACCCAGCATCACAACCGCACCCAGGGCCAGCCAGCCGCCAACCGCATGGACCACGATAGAGCCTGCGAAATCATGAAAAGCCGCACCAAAGGTCGCTTCAATCCAATCTTGAATACCGAAATTGCCATTCCAGACAATACCTTCAAAGAAAGGATAGACAAGCCCTGTCAGAATGGCCGTTGCCATCAATTGTGGGAAGAACCGCGCACGCTCGGCAATGCCACCGGAAATAATCGCCGGAATTGCCGCTGCAAACGTCAGCAAGAAAAAGAATTTCACCAGATCAAAGCCGCTTTTGGCAAACAATGCGCCTTCTGCGCCCGAAATCACACGGGCTGGTGCAAGAAAACTCACCCCATAAGCGACCATATAGCCGACAAAGAAATAGGCGATTGTAGAAACGGCAAAATCAACAATGATTTTCACCAGCGCATTGACCTGATTTTTACGACGTACCGTCCCAACCTCCAAGAAGGCAAACCCGGCATGCATCGCCAACACCATAATTGCACCCATAAGCACAAAAAAGACATCGGCACCCATTTGAATGGAGTCCATTTTCTCTCTACCTTTTATTTCTTAGATAAACACGCCCACCTTCCCAAGTCGAACGCGCCTATGATGTAAACATAACCTGCCCATTATCAAGAATTATGCCACTTTTTTAGGCACGTATGATGAAGCGCAGGAAATATAGCATTGAAGACATTTATTGCCCCACACAGTCATCGTGGATGATTTAGGCATTTGCCTTATTAATAATCACATTTGTGATTAATTTTTATGCAAATGTAATTTGCAGAAAGCCTGCTAAAAAAATATGCAAACACAAAAAAGGCCCCGAAACCGAAGTTTCAGGGCCACCTTTGGGAAGGTAGAGAGATTGTAACCGTCGAGCGATTACATGGTTTGGGAACCGCGACCGAATTCCGGATATGCTTCCATACCCAATTCAGCTTTGTCCAAACCAAGCTCCTCATCTTCTTCGGAGCAACGGATGCCCACAGTCACTTTCAGAATGAACCAAATGATGGAAGACGTTACAACAACGAATGCACCAATGGAAATCACGCCAATCGCTTGTGTGACAAATGAAGTATCAGCATTGGTCAGCGGCACAGCCATTGTGCCCCAGATCCCACATGCCAAGTGTGCAGAGATTGCACCGACCACGTCGTCGATTTTC
>JABXIC010000024.1 GCA_013373265.1 Methylocystaceae bacterium
GCAAACTGTTGAAATAAAAGTGCAGGAAATTGCACAATCCTTGGCCAAAGCAGAAGCCATTCAAGCCCAACACGTGCTGGCCTCTGAAGATAATTTGGCAACTGCGCAAACAGCGGCATCGGCTGCTTTGGAACGCGCTGAAAAAGCGGCAGAAGAAGCCGTTGATTCCACCCATAGTGCAATCAATGCAGCCGATAAGGCGATGGAAGGTCTTGAAACGATTGTCGGCAGCGGTCATGGCAATGTTGACCTGACGACTGCTGTTGATAATTTAAATGCCGCATTGACCAAAATCACGGCCATGCAAACAACTGCAAACGGGTGGGGCACAACGGAAGTGAGCGCCCCTATAAGCGATATTAATCAACTGATTGCTGATTTCGGCAGTGTCACCAATGGTGGCGATGGTGATCTCTTTACCTTGATACAGGATGCCTATAACGCCATTACGACTGTTGTGGACCAAGATCTTGGATCAACCTTTGCCAATGATGCGGCGGATCAGGTTCAAGCGGCATTGGCTTCTGTGTTGAATGCGGCGGCTGATGGCGGTGCGATTGTCTCTGCATTAGAGGCCGTCAATTCATTAAAAACCGCCTCCCAACAAGAAACGATTGCACAAGCCGCAACGACCAGTGGCGTAGATACAACACCAGCTGACGGTGTTGACGACGGCATTGCTGCCGGACTTCAAGCGGCACAACAAACAGCGGCGGCTGCCAGTCAAGCGGCAAGCCAAGCAGCGACGGTGGCTGGATTTGGGGCAACCGCACAAGGGGCACGTCAATCTGTATCTGATATTCTTGCCGATAAAGCCTTGGCAGATGCAGATAATACCGCGCGTACGGCCGTTGAATCGGATTTAACAAAAATCGTTGCGGCGGCGGCGAAAGCAGATACAGCGGCAGATGATGCAGATACGGCCAAAACAGCAGCTATCAATTCTCACGCAACAGCGCAACAAGAACTGACATCGGCACAAAACCATCTGGCGCAAATTGAAGCTAAAGCGCAGTTTGCAGAAGATGCACCGGAAGTTATTAGTGATTTCAACAGTGCAGATGGCGATAAGTTGGTACTGGAAAATGCAAGTCACCTGACATTTGTTGAAACACCTTATACTTATACAAATAGTGTGGCAGATACCCGTGCTGCTATTGATAGTGATAGTTCTATCGCTGTTGGCTCCCTTGTTCAGTTTAGTGACGGGAGTGACACTTATATATATGCAAAATTCACAAGTGCAGATCCTTACAAAGATTTCTTTGTCACGTTAGATGGCTTCACAGAAACTTTGACCTCTTCTCAATTTGAATTGATTTCTGGTTCCTCGAAGGACCGAGTTTTTGACCTTGATGGTAGTAATATTGTTACGGGCACAGGCAATCCAGATGCCATTGATGGCTTGGATGGTGCGGATACCGTAAGCGGTGCTGGCGGTGGTGACGACTTTGTCTATCATGGCTATACCGATCTATCTTCCAAAGCGACCATTCTGGATAGTTTGGCAAAAGCGCAAAGTGCGGTTGCCAGTGCCACGACAGCTGTGGCAAATGCATTGGCGGCCAAAGTCAGTGCAACAACAGCAGCTACAAATGCACGTGATGCAGCTGATGCAGCCTTGGCTCAAGCAAAAGCGGCCTTTGAAATTATTGACGATGAAGTTAATAACGGAAGCACCGACTTTAGTAATTATACGCTTAGTAATTATCAAATGTACTTAGCTGGTTTCAACAAAGCGGATTTGGATTCTTCTTTCTTCCGCGATGATGCTTCAACCGTCAATGTGAATGAAAGTGATGTTGACGGCGATGGAATTTCCAACGCTAAAGAAATTTCAAACGCGCTGAAAGGTGCAAATGAAAATGCGTCAACAGCCACCACGCAAAAAACACTTGCTGAAAAGCATCAGGCAACGGCTGCGACAGAGGCAACAAACGCGGCCACGGCTGACGATAAGGCTGCAACGCTTGAAACAACAGCCACAACAAACCGCACAACATTTGATTTGACTGAAGAAGTTTCGTCTCATTTAGTGAAAGCGGATGTGTACGCTGGTGAAGTTGATGATGCATCTTCTGAAGCGGCTACGGCTGCGACAAATGCAAAAACTTACGCCACTGCGGCCTCTGATGCCTCCATTCTTGGTGACGTTGATACGGCCACGACAGCGGCACAAAATGCTGCGACCCAACAAGCGGCTGCTGAAACGGCTGAAAGCACTGCCTTTAGTAATTTAAGCAATGCCTATAAAGCCTTGATTGAAGCCTTTGATGTCGTTGGTGATACCGCCAATATCAATAACTCTTCAGAGCTTACGAATGTCTGGAACCCGTCTGGTGCCAATGCAGGGACAGCCTTTGGTGATTTGCAAACGGCAATTACCACGCATGCCGCTTTGAATGCGGGGGATACGGGGACGGCCTATTCGGCTGAGCTTGCCGCTTATAATACATTAACAAGCGAATATGAAACTCTTGTTTCTTCAATCAAGACAGCCTTGACGAACAATGCCAATGCAACAGACCTGCAAAAAGAATTGGTCTTGCGTATTGAAGAAGACGTTGCCGATGCATTGGATGCGATGAAAGCAACACTTGTCAGTCATTCTGCGGCGTCTAATTCTATGTTCAACGCCAATTTGGCGGTTACAAATGCCAATGATGCTGCAGCAGCGCGTCAAACAGCTGTGGAAGGCTATGAAGCCGATGCAGATCAAGCAGCCGCAAACGCAGATCGCGCGGCAACAAAAGCTGAGCAAGCACATGATGATAATAATGCTGCAACCGTCAATGATGCGGTAGATATTGCCTCTAACATTGGTACGAAAACATCAACGATCAGCAACAATGTTGATGCTTTGCTGAATGGTGATCTTGCTACTAATCAAGATGTTATTGTCGCAAATCTGGGCCAAGCAGCATATGATAACTTGGTTTCGCAACTTAATGCTTTGAAAACTCAAGTTACAACGCTTGATAATGGGGTTGCGACCCTGGTAAGCCAAGTCGAGACGGCATCTACAGAAGCACGTGCGGCGGCAACGGCAGCGCAGACAGCGGCAAACCAATCATTCACGTCTTATGAAGCTGCGGATGTAACAAGTGCAAAAGCTTATGCAGAAGCTGCACAAACCAGTGCAAGTGAAGCGGAAAATAAAGTGCAAATCGCTTTGGCGACCACATCCAACCTCGCACGTATTCAAGGTGATGTAGGGGCTTTGGAAAATGGCTATACCTCTTTGGCAAGTTTGGTCCAAAGTAAAATTGACCTTGCCCAAGATACAGCCTCCGCCAATGCTGATGTTATTGCTACAGACGATGCCATTGATGCAACGGAAGACACCGCGCTTGTTCTTGATGATTTGCTTTTGGCGAATGATGCCAAGGTTGATGGTAGCAAGGACGGTCTGGTGATTACCGGATTTAAAGTTCCTGCAGATGGTGGCACAATTACGGTGAATAGGGATGGTCAGCACGTCTATACACCCAAAGCAGACTTCAGTGGGCCTGTGGTTCTGACATACTATATTTCCAATGGTCAGACGGGCGCCAATGAAAGAACAGCTTCTGCAAATGTGACGCTGACGATTGATCCGGTTAATGATAATCCGATTACCGTGACAGATTATGCAACAACGCCAAATGAGTCAGCGCCAGTGACCATCGGCTTGTTGCAAAATGATGTAAACGTTGATGCAGGTGATACTTTAACGGTTACTGCCGTGGACTTCACAGGTGCAAAAGGGACTGTTACCATCCTTGATGGCGGTGTTGGTGGACGTGTCACATATACGCCGGTTCAAAGTGAATTTGCTGCCTTGGGTGCTGGTGAAACAGAAACCGTTTCCTTTACATACACGGTAACAGACAGTGGTGGGTTAAGTGCAACGGGCACGGCATATATCACGATTACAGGAACGAATGACCTGCCGACGGTCAGCAATACAACTGTGACCATGGATGAGGGCGCGGCCCATACATTTAGCGCGGCGGAATTTGAAGCCGGATATAGTGATGTTGAAGGTGACAGTCTGACACATATTCAAATCACGCAATTACCTTCTAAAACAGTTACAGATGCTGCGGGCAATAGTTATTTGGATGCCAATGTCGGTACACTGAAATTAAACGGCAATGATGTGTCACTTTTCCAAAAAATTGCCGTTGCGGACATTGCAAACTTGGTCTTTACACCGAGTAATACTTTCTCCGGCACCTTGAGCTTGAAGTGGAAAGGTTCTGACGGGGAAACATTCACAGATTCCAACAATGTTGTTCAACAAGTCTTCTCTGACAAAGCGGCGACCATGACCTTTACAGTTAATGCTGTGAACGATGTGCCAACTGGTGCCAACACCATTTTCAGCAGTGGGGGCGAAGATACGGTCATTACCGGTAGTATGTCTGTGACGGACGAAGATGGTGACGCGTTGACGTATACATTGGGGACTGAGCCTGCTCATGGGAATGTCGTTGTAGATAGTACGGCAGGGACATATATTTATACTCCAGATACGAATTTTAGTGGTGATACAGACTCTTTTGCTGTGGTCGTAACGGATGGCAATGGCGGTAGCTTTACTCAAACTGTTGAATTGACGATTAATCCAGTAAACGATGCGCCGACGAATATTACCCTTGATAATCTGAATGTGAATGAAGCTGCTGACGGTGCTGTCATCGGTACGTTAAGCACGGCAGATGTGGATACGGGGGATAGCTTCACCTATACGGTTTCTGATGCGCGCTTTGAAGTCGATGCCCCAACGGGCGCTCTGAAGTTAAAATCCGGTTATAAGCTGAATTATGAAACAGAACCAACTGTCACCCTGACGGTAACATCTACAGATGCTGGCGGCAGTTCTTTCGACAAAGAATTCACTCTCGCCGTAAATAATATCAATGAGGCCCCGACCGATGTGTCCTTAAGCAGCCTTGCCATTGCAGAAGGCGTTGCTGGTGCAGAGGTTGGGTCCATCAGCGTGGTTGATCAAGATGCCGGGGAGACCTTTACATATATCGTCTCAGACAGCCGCTTTGAAGTTGTCGACGGGGTCTTGAAATTAAAAGACGGCGTTACGTTGGATGCGGAAGTTGAAACAACGGTTTCTGTTGATGTTGATGTGGTGGATAGTGCTGGTAACAGTTTGTTCTTTGAAGGTTCAACTCAAGCAAAAACTTTCACCTTGCAGGTCAGCGATACAAATGATGAAGCACCTGTTCTTGGTGGCGCGACAACATCTGTTGCCTATACGGAAGATGGTGCTGCGACACCTGTCTTTGGGGCGTTGACCGTGACTGATGGCGATGCGGTACAGTCGATAGCGTCTGCATCCATTCAGGTTATCAATTTGCAGCCGGGTGACCTTTTGTCATTTGATTCTGCTGCGGCAACGGCAAACAATATTTCCGGCCTCTATAACGCGACAACAGGTGTTTTGACTCTGAGCGCAGATTCAGGGTTTAGCGTTACCCCCGCCCAGTTTCAAACTGTCATTCAGTCAATTACCTATGAAACAACGGTTGAAAACCCAAGTGGTGTTGATCGTGTCATTCAAGTCACGGTGAATGACGGTGTTGCCGATAGTGCCCCCCAACAAGTCAGTGTGGCTGTGACGCCAGTCAATGACGCACCGATTGTGACAGATGCGGCAGTTGTGGCTGATCTTAATACTATGGTTGAGGATACACCAGACCCCGTTGGGACACTCGTATCTGATATTATTTCTCAGTTAGACGGGGCAAGTGATTATGAAGGCGACTCTTTAGGAATTGCAGTCACCGATTCATTAACTTTAATGGACTCTTGGCAGTATTATAATGATACGTCAAATCAATGGGTTGATATGTCCATGGCATCTGATAATGCTGCTGTCTTGTTGGATGCCAATACTCGTGTACGCTACATGCCTGATGGTGATTTTTCAGGTAGCAAATCATTCCAATTCCATTTATGGGATGGGACACAAGGGACCAACCAAAGCACATATGACATCACGTCCAATGGTGGTTTTGGTGGAACGACGGCATTTGGGGCTGATTTACTAACGTCAACTATAGAAGTCACACCTGTTAATGATGCGCCTGTGTTAAGTGAGGGGGGTGCACTTGCCATTATGTTTGGGGAAGACGGATCGGCACAATCTCTGTTTAATCTGGATACAACAGGTGTTTATGATGTTGATGGTGATACTGTTACTTCAGCAACCGTAACCATCACAAATGTCAAAGCGGATGATGAGCTGCTCTTTACGCCACAAAATGGAATAACGGGCACATATGATTCTGTGACTGGTGTCCTGACACTTACAGATTCTGGAAATGCGGCAACAAATTCAGATTTCACTGATGTGATTAACAGTGTTCAATTCTTCAATGCTTCACAGAACATGGATTCTTCAACTCGAAACATTGAGGTTGTTGTGAGTGACGGTCTGCTCAATAGCATGTCTCTCTCTGCCAACGTAAATATTTTCACTATCAATGATGCTCCAATTGTTAGCGACCCTGGGGTTGTGCCTGACTTAAGTGCCATTGGGGAAGATCAGATTGATTCTGCCGGGACTTTGGTTTCTGATATTTTGTTGCAACTTGATGCCAGTGATTATGAAGGTGACCCTTTAGGGATTGCGGTGATCGATACACCAAATACAAATGGGGTATGGCAATATTACCGTGATGCGACCAGTGAATGGACAGATATGTCCGGGCGCAGTGATGGCAGTGCAAAACTTCTTGATAGTAACTCACTCGTTCGTTTCGTACCAAACGCTGATTATAACGGGACAGAAGTTCTACAATTCCGTTTGTGGGATGGGACCGAAGGGACTAATCAGGAGTTGTATGACATTACGACCAATGGCGGCACAGGTGGGGCAAATGCCTTTGGGACTGATATCTTGGATGCAAATATAGAAGTCACCCCCGTTAATGATGCGCCGATCATTAACTATTCGCCGACTATGGCGTTTAATGGTTTTGTAGAAGATTTAGGCACAGCGATCAGTCCTCCCTATAGCTTTGTTGATCCAGCGGGGATTTCGTTCTTAGATGTGGATGGCGATAGCATCCAAAGTGCGACGATTTCGATTTCAAACTTTGCTGCAAATCCTAGTTTTGCAAGTGAAGATATCCTGACAATTACACCACAAAATGGTGTGACGGGAACATATGACCCGGCGACAGGTCTTTTGGTTCTGACGGATACTTTGGGCACGGCGACAGATGAAGATTTCAAAGCGGTTATTGGAAGTGTGCAATATCAAAACACATCACAAAGTCCGACCCCTGTTGTCCGTCAGATTGCGATAACTGTCAATGACGGTCAGGCCGATAGTAATGTGATGACAACCTCTGTGGGCATTGTTTCTGTCAATGATGCCCCTTATGTAACCGATGCGTCTGTTGTTCCCAGTTTAACATCAATTGAGGAAGATGCGACCGACCCAAGTGGAACGCTTGTGTCTGATCTTGTTGGACAGTTGGATGCCAATGATTATGAAGGTGATCCTATTGGTATTGCTATAACCGATACGGCTTCTGTAAATGGGGTGTGGCAATATTATCAAACCGCGACTTCAGAATGGACGGATCTGACTGGTCTGAGTGAGAGCAATGCAATATTGTTGGATGAGTCTTCCATGGTACGTTTTGTGCCAAATGAAGATTTTAATGGCAGTGAGAGTCTTCAGTTCCGCCTGTGGGACGGCACGCAAGGAACCAATCAAGAACTTTATGATATCTCAAGTAGTGGCACTGGTGGGTACTATCCATTCAGTCAGGATGTTATAACGGCTGATATTGAAGTCACACCTGTCAATGATGCGCCCGACATTACGGAAACACCGGAGCAGGTGACCAATACAATAACCCCAGGTACTTCAGCGGCGACAACGGATGACTTTATGCGTGTCGAAAGCCACGCCGATGGGTCTTACGGCGTGTTCTGGCTACAAAGCATCAATGGCTATGATCAGGTTGTCGGGCGTTTGTACAACAGTAACGCTGAACCGATTGGGGATCAGTTTGTTGTCAATGATGGTGGCCTTTTGGACCAAAATATGGGCTTCTTGGATGTGACAGTGTCTGATGACGGCGGTTACATGGTTGCTTATGACGGGGGTGGGGCGATCAATGTCACACCTGTTGCCTCAAATGGGACGGTGGCAACAACCTTCCAGTTGGCGTCTGCCTCAAGTTATAAACCATCTCTAACCTCTTTGGGGGATGTTCAAGGCGACGGTAAGGAAGAATTTGTCCTTATTTCACGTGATCCATCTGCAAGCTCTAGCGAAGGGATGACCATTCAGGTCTTCGCTGAAGATGGGACAATTGTTTCTGGCCCGACCATGAAAGCTCAAGTTGATATTGGTTCGTGGCAAGTTGCCCAAGATGTCATTAATCTTGGTAATGGTCGTTTTGCAGCCCTTTATGGGGATCAGAACGTTGGTTCTTGGGATTATGATTATTCGGTCTTTGATTATAACAACCTCGCGTCACCTGTTTTGACTGAAAAATGGCTTATCGCCAATTCAGGTTCACTTTCAGCAACGCCGGGTGATGCAACTGCGGCCTTTGCATGGTCTACAGGAACGGCGATTCAGGTTGTGATCCTTAATTCTGACGGGACATTGGCGTCTGCACCACCCATTCAGGTGAATACCAGCACGATTGATGCGGGTGAACCAGGCATTAGCCAAATGCCAGATGGCAGCTGGGTTGTGGTTTATAAAGCACCCGACGGGTCCGGCGGATATGACATACTGGGTCAACGGGTCGGATCAAACGGGAACCTGATTGGTGAAGAATTCCAGCTGAATCAGGTTTCTGGCGAAAACTTGAATTATCCGCAAATTGCAGCCAATGCAGAGGGTGAATTTGTTGTCACCTGGCAGGATACGGCATCGAATGAAATTGAACAACGCACCTTCACCGTTGAAGGTACAGATACGCCCGTTCCGTTAAAAGTCATTATGGGGACTGAAGACACACCACTGGTCTTTAACGAAGGCGATTTGGTTGCGTATTTCAGTGATGTGGACGGCGATAGCTTGTCCGTTGTGGATGTATCTCTTGATGGGGTGCCGATTACGCCAGTCAATGGTGAATATAGCGTTTCACCTCCACCAGATTTTTATGGGAAACTGCCGTTAGAAGTTACAGTCAGTGATGGCACAGAAACTACAACGGGCACCTTTATAGTCAAATTTGAAGGGGTGAATGATGCGCCCGTGGTGGATAGTGCTACAATCTTTAATAGTGTAAATAAGGGTGATGCTGGTATTATCATTACTGAGGCAGATCTGCTTGCCAATGTGAGTGATGCAGATGGTGACACGCTAACGGTAAGTAATGTTACTATCGTGACCGCCGGCAGTCATACCCTTACTGGCCCTGTTAACGGAGAGTGGACTTTCACACCTGATGCGACGTTCTCTGGCTTTGTTGAATTTTCATATGATGTATCTGATGGTGTGAACACAATTACAGCAACAGCACAACAACCTGTTTCTGGTCCGCCGACGGATATTATCTTAGCACCTGAAACCACTATTTCAGAAAATGATGCAGGCGCTATTATCGGAGAATTATCTGCGACTGACCCGGATGTGGGGGATACCCACACCTTTACGGTTCTGGATGAACGTTTTGAGATTGTCGGTACACAGTTGAAACTTAAAGACGGTATATCCCTTGATTACGAAGCCTCAGGGGGGTACGGGAGTGTTAACGTTGAAGTGACAGATGCGCTGGGCGGGACCTTCAGTAAAACCGTAAGCTTCACCATTCAAGATACCAATGATGCACCAGTAATGTTTGATAATGGTGGTGAAGCCGGGGCCATTGGCACATCATTCAATACATCAGGTGGCACCGCTTATATGGCAGCAGAAACGCCGTCTGTTGTGACAAACAATTTCACTATGGAAATGTTGTTTAAATGGGATGGTACGACGACAGCAAACCGTCAAATTCTTGCCATTAATGGGGATGCCAACGCTGGTTATGAAATTAGCCTAGACGTTGACGCTACTGGTAATGACAGGCTGATTGTTAGCCTGTATGGCAGTTCCGGTGATACATTCTATTTTGATGTCGCGACGATACCGAGTAATGAATGGACGCATGTCGCCATGGTGCGTGATGCGGGTACCTTGAAGGTCTATATGGACGGTGTGGAGTTAACCGACTTCACCACAGAGTCTGGTTATAATGATCTGACGGTGGCTCCAGATGCGCCGACAGCTGGTTTTACGATTGGTAATGGCGATGATATGATGAGCCCGTTTAAGGGTGACATTGACGAAGTCCGAATTTGGGAAACAGCGCGCACACAAACGCAAATTCTAGATAATATGACGAGCCAGATCGATCCGGATGATACAGCACTTGCGGCACGTTATACCTTTGATGACCTTGATACCAGTGGTGTCTATGACGAAGGAAATCTGAACGGCACGACCAACGGCACGTTATATATGAATGACGCGGTCACATCTGAGGCACATGATTCCTATAGTTCACCAGTGAGTGATACAATCTCTATCGATGTGAATGATGGGGATGCGGGATATACCGGTTTCAATATGTCAGTATACGCCATTCAAGAACCGGATAGCGCAGATGTCGCAAATATTATGACCGCGACGTATACAGTCAATCATGGTGTGTTTAAAAATGATGTGATGGGTAACGGGCAAATTGGCGCAAGTTTGACAGTCAGCGGTCTTGATACAAATATACTGACCTTGAGCGGCACCGCAGCGGATATTCAAGCCTATATTGGTGATCCGGGCTATAACGTCGAATTTGTGCCCGACCAAAACTATAATGGTACGGCACTTATTTCGGTTTCGTTGACTGATGGTACAGATACGAATGGCTATACATTCCCGATCAAAGTAGGTTTTGTAGACGAAGGTCTGTCTATTTTGGGAACAGCTAACACTGACTCCATTATGGGCGGGGCTGGTGATGATACTTTAATCAGCAATTCTGCTAATGATTTTGTGGATGGTAAACGAGGTGACGATACCCTTGTTTCTGCGACTGCCGCTGGGAATATGACTCTTGTTGGTGGTGTCGGTAATGATTACTTTGATATACAGAGCCAAGGTGGAAATACCGTTTATGGGGAGGAACTATATTCGGGCAATCCTATGCCGAGTATTTATCCAACGGATGCCGAGATCGATTACGATATTCTTTCCTACAAGCAAGATGCGGGAGGTGTGGGTATTTATGTCGACGTTGATTTCGGAACTGTATCTGGTTCCGGTGGGATAGACATTTTTAGTGATATTGATTACGTCATTGGTACGACTTACGACGATACTTTTGTTGGTGACGCGGACAATAACGTCTTTACGGGTATGGCGGGCACTGACACCTTTGATGGTGGCGCTGGTAGTGATGAATTACGCTATGACAAGGAAGTCGGCGTGAATGGCGTAACTGTTAATCTTGAAACGGACACCTTTGTTGATACATATGGTAATACAGAAACGGCAACCTCGTTTGAACGTATTCGCGGGTCCATGAATAATGATACGATTATCGGCTCTGACACATCTGATCTTACAGGTTCAAGCGATTACGAACGCATTTCCGGTATGGCGGGTAATGATACCCTGGATGGCGGTGCCGGTGATGATGATGAACTTTCCTATTCAAGCGATATTGCGGGTGTCACAGTAAACTTGGGCACAGGTAACGCAACAGACGGGTGGGGTGATAGCGATACCATCTCTAACTTCGAACATGTCCGGGGGTCCATGTTTAACGATACGATCACGGGCTATAATACCGGGACGGAGACATATAATATCTATTATGGTTTGGCGGGTGACGATACGTTTAACGGGCTTGGCGGGACGTTGAATTTTGACGTTGTCTCTTATGATAAAGATATTTGGTATGGCAGCGTTTACGGTATTTACGTATCGGCAAACACGGATTCAACAGTTCATACGGTAACGGATGGGTTTGGCGATACGGATACCTTGAACAATATTGACCGTATCCATGGGACACTCTTTGACGATACGTTTATTGGTGGGGCTGGTGTTGATTCATTCCGTGGTTTTGCCGGGGATGATTATTTTGACGGTGGGGCAGGTGATTATGATGAGATTGATTATCGTGGCACCTCTGAAACCTCAGGCGTTATCGTTGACTTGGCAAATGACACGGCCACAGATCAATATGGCGATATAGATACAATTCTGAATGTTGAACGTGTGCGTGGGTCTTATTACGGTGATACTATTTTGGGTAATGACGTAGCAAACAGACTGCGTGGTTACGATGGCGATGATTCACTGGTTGGGGGACTCGGTGACGATACGATCGACGGTGGTGCAGGTGTTGATTGGCTGCAAGGTGATGGAGGTGCAGATGTCTTTAATTTTACCAGTTCGACCGATAGTGACCTTAACAACTACGATACGATCGTTGATTTTGAAGATGGTGTAGATACAATTAATCTAGATGGTGCTGCCGGATATTCCTATGGTTATCAAGGTTTTGGTGATTTTGCGGATATTTCCACTGCGGTTGCTGCCATGTCGGCAGATAGTGCGACAGACAATATCTATTTCTTCACGGTAGGTGGTAGCGGTTACTTGCATGTCAAAGGCAGTGGTAGCGGTACAACAGATTATAACGGCACGACCATTCAGCTTTACGGTGTGACAACGCCGATTTCCTTATCCTCTTTCAGTACGGGCGTTTCTGCGCAAAATTATGCGCCACAAGTGTTGGGGATGAGCCAAGAGATCAACGCCATTGTGTTTGATGGTGTGGATGACATCATTGATGCTGGTCGGGGTGTTGCGGACAGTTTTGCCATCACAGAAGGTTTGACGCTAGAGGCATGGGTACGACCAACTGATTTGTCTAAAGATAATTGTATCTTAGAAATGGGCGGTGATCCCGCCAGTGAACTGTCAGCTGATAATATCCTTTATGGTTTGTATATTGAGGCATCTACGGGTGATATCATCTATAAACATGAAACAGGCACGGGTAACGACCTAATTTATGTCTTTGAGGCAAATTTGACGCAAGGGGACTGGACACATCTTACTCTGACGCGTGGTGGTATTTCGGATAGTCCGAAGGTTAACCTTTATGTTGATGGTACGGAAGTTACACTCACCTCTGTAGAATGGGGGGGTACTGCTATGAGTACCGATGCCATTTTTGGGCCAGGCCAGATCGGTACAGCTTCTATGGACGGTGCAAACGCTACCTTATCGATGGGTGCAAATGGTAGTGGTACGGATAATTTTGCAGGTGAATTTTCTGATGTGCGGATCTGGTCTGAAGTCAGGACACCAGAACAGATTTTTGGTAACTATGATCGTGTCTTAACCCAACCAGAATATGAAACCAATCTTGAAGCCTATTGGACATTTGATGAAGTCGGTGACGAAAAAGAATATGTGGAGGATCATTCATCAAATGGCAACCATATCCGCAGCTTCGATAGTCTGACATTTGATGGTGTCGATGATTATGCTGTTGTCTCTAATTCAACAATCTTGATGGATCATTCAGCTTCTGCTTGGATAAACACTTTAGAAGGTGGCAGTATTATTTCAGGCACCAACGGCACGGATCAATATTTCCATATGGCAATTGATGGTTCTGGCCAGTTGATGATTGATATTCAGAGTACAGGAGGTGGTAAGCAATACACCACGACAGGTTTGAACCTATCCGATGGTGCGTGGCATAACGTTGGCTATTCTATGGACGCATTAACGAGCACGTTGACATTATTCCTTGATGGTCAGGAAATTTCTGCTGGAAACATTGTCTTCAACGTGAACTTGCCCATTATCGACTTGAACGTGAATACCAGCACTTTAAATTTAGGTGCAGATACAAGTGGCAATGCTAATTTTGACGGTAAAATATCAGAGGTCGCGCTCTTTAAGGACAGTCTAACGTCTATTGACTTTACGACAATTTATGAGAACGGTGTGGATGGTGTATCTGCTGTCAAAGCAGGCCATTGGCGTTTTGATAATGGGGAAGGTTCTGTCATTACCAATGATTATTATGGGGCAGACCTTGGTGATGCGACGATTGTCGGCATGACAGGCGGGGCAGAAACATGGAATACACCCACACCAGTAATCAATAGTTTTGGTGATGCATCTGTCCATATGGATGGTACGGGGCTGTTGAGCCTTGGGCCAATTACTGCACCAAGTGGTGATATTTCTATTTCCGCTTGGATTAATCCTGATAATTTGACAACGGACCAATCAATCTTTGATCTTGGAAGTGGCAATTTCGAATTTAAACTGAATGCAAGTGGTCAACTAGAATTGTCGCTATCGAATGGCACAGACGTTCTTACGGCTGATTATTGGGGGAATACGGGCGAATGGCAGTTTGTGACGGTCACGTACAATGCGACATCTGGACAGGCCACTCTTTATATCAACGATGAACAGGCCAATTCTGGCAATCTGGGACAATATGACTTCTCCGGTGTTGAGAATTCTACCGTTCTGGTTAATGGTTTCCAAGGCGGTGTCGGTGAAATCCAATATTGGTCCAAAGAACTGACTGAGAGTGAAGTTATTGCCCATAAGGATGCTATTCTTGATGGCAATGAAACCGATTTGACCAGTTACTGGATATTCGACCAGGATAGCGGTAATGTTGTGACCGATCTTACTGGTGCTCATGAGGGTACATTCAATACGGGATATACTTGGCAACCAGCCCTGCCCAAACTGGTCGGTGATGGACTGGTTGTTGTGGAAGATCAGACAACCTATTCCCGTTTGGTTGTGGACGATCTTGAAGGGGACGCGGTCACTTATAGCGTCCTGACCAATCCTAATTTCGGGACTTTGGTTCTGGAAGCAGATGGCAGCTTTGCCTATACGCCGAATATCAATTATCTCGGGAATGATAGTTTTGCACTTACGGTTACAGATGCAGAAGGCAACAGTACAAACTATTACAGCAACTTTACCATTATTGCGCAAAATGCTGACCCCGTTGCTACTTATGATCAACTCAGCACGACTGTGGATACAAGTATAACTTTTTCGGTCGCTGATCTTATTGCCAATGATAGTGATCAAGACGGTGACACGATCAACGTAATTAATGTCTTTAACCCATCTAACGGTACCATCGTTGATAATGGCGATGCTACTTGGACCTATACGCCAGATGCGGGCTATACGGGTATAGAGAATTTGAACTATACGTTAAGTGATGGTATGGGCGGTGAAGATGTCGGCTATATTCAACTGGCTGTTGGTGTTGCCGTTAGTACGACGATTACAGGCACGGCGGGTGCAGATACTCTGGCTGGTACGGCTGATAATAACGTGATTTTTGCTGATGGCGGGGATGATATTATTTCCGGTTCAATGGGCAATGACAGTATTGATGGTAGCGCAGGTTCAGACACCCTTGATTACTCTGCCATGACAGATGCTGTAAATGCCAATTTCAGCAGTGGTACGGTCGATAAAGGCACCAATGGTACTGATAGTGTTAGCAATGTAGAATCATTTGTCGGTACTGACTTCGCAGATTCATTTATGGGGGATGCCAGTGATAACTTTGTCAACGCTCGTGGCGGTGATGATACTATTGATGGTGGTGATGGTAACGATAGCCTTTTGGGTGGTACGGGTAACGACATCATCATGGGGGCTTCTGGTAACGATATTCTAGATGCTGCAGATGGTGATGATGATCTCTTTGGCGGGTTAGGTGCTGACACGCTGACCACAGGCAATGGTAACGATATCATCATGTTTGTTGGCAGCGAAGATTCAGATACGACAACGACTGACACAATTACCGATTACGACCCAACGTTGGATATCTTGGCATTGGAAAATGGCGGGCACCTTTCTTTCCATGCCGATTTGGGTGATTTGTCAGGGCAAGGTAGCCTTACAGCAATCATTGCTTATATTGAAGGCAATGGAACGGTTCCGACAGGGTCCCTTGTGACCTTTAATGATACCACGGACACTTATGTTTATGCGAAAACAGATAGTGTTAATGATGCCTATAATAACTTCTTGGTACATTTTTCAGGCCTGCCTGTCCTCACTGCCGGTGACTTTACGCTGGCGGGCAATGGTGCTGCACCTATTGAAGGAACGGCAGCTGCTGATACGCTGACGGGTACAGATAACGATGACCTGATCTTGGGGCTAGATGGGGATGACACCTTGTTTGGCGGTTTGGGTGATGATGTTCTTCTGGGGGGGAATGGAACTGACAAGGCTTCTTTCGGTAACTATTTGACAGCCTACGAATTCGGCCTTGAAGGCTCTATGCTGACGGTTGAAGATCTCTATACCTCTTTCCCAGGTAACGAAGGCAAAGACAGTTTGCTTGGGGTGGAAAACCTCTATTTTGATGCTGAGGGTACGGTTATAGATCAACGCACCATCAGTGTCAGTCTTGCTCAGGAAGAAGTGGTAAACACTTATGTAGCAGGCGCGCAATCCTCACCTGATGTGGCTGCCCTTAAAGAAGGCGGGTATGTCATTGTTTATGAAGGGGTGGATGCGAATAGTGATAATGCCGTCTATTTCACCAAATATGATGAAACCGGAACAGCGGGTACGGAAGTCTCCTTCAGTCAATTCCCGTCTGGTTATGTTAATGGAACTGCGCGTGTCGCAGCCCTTGAAAATGGTGGTTTTGTCATCACCTGGGCGCAGGGGTCGGCGTTAAATGGCACCGAGGTATTGATGTCTGTTTATAATGAAGACGGTACGCTTGATAGTAACTTTACCGCTTCCATGGTTGTGGATACCTCTAATCAGGCAGGTGAACAATATGCCATTCGTGTCACCGGCTTGTCTGACGGCAGTTTCGTTACGACCTGGACAGAAGATGGGGATATTAAAGCCAAGCATTATTATCCTGATGGGTCTGATACTGGCGAAATTAGTGTCGCTGCAACGGCCAATACGGAAGCCGGGTCTGAAATCGTTGCCTTGAATAATGGCGGATATGCTATTGCCTATCAAAGTGATGATACAACTGATGTGGCCTTGAAGCTTCGTATCTACAACGCCAATGATACGGTAGTTGCAAGTGATATTGTGGTGGATGCGCAGAATATTGAAGATATCAATTCACGCGATATCACTGTTCTGAATAATGGCAATATCGTTGTTGCCGGGGTGGCGGATAAAACGGGCGATGGCAATGCTGATGCCCTCGCCATGATTTATGAGCCCAATGGTACTTTCTATGATGGTCCGATTATGCTGAACAATTTAGACGATGAAGCGGAAACGGCTGTAAGTGTTACGGCTCTGTCTGATGGGAACTTTGTTGCTGTTTGGCGTTCTGTTGGGAATGATACGGATCAGGGCGGCTTGTTCGGTCGCTTATTTGATGCAACGGGGACTGCAATCGGGACGGATAACTTCCTGATTAATAGCATTGTTGAAGGCGATCAGGGCAAACCTCGTGTGGATGCCACCGAATATGGCTTTGTGGTTGTCTGGGAAGGCAATGATACAGACAGTCGAGGCATCTATAAGCAAGAGTTCAACAATGACGGCACGGTTGCTGGCGGCGTTGTTCTTACGGGATCGGCAGATGACGATACCATTCAGGCTGGGGCTGGAATCCAGATTATGGATGGGGCTGCAGGTAACGATACGCTTTATGGTGGGCAAGGAGCAGACACTTTTGTTGCCTCGGCAGGGACTGATTATGTCTATGGCGGTGACGGGACAACCGACACTGAAAATGATAGCATATCCTTTGCTTCTGCTGATAGTGGGGCAACGATTAACCTGTCCACCAACGTGGCAACCGCCACGGTTAATGCTTCTGCTTCCACCACCTATATGGATGGTATCGAAAGTGTTCAAGGTTCAGCCTTTGACGATTACATTACGGCAAGTGATTACGGTAACATCATTGACGGCGGTGCTGGTAATGATGTTATCACTGGCGGTGCCTGGGATGATGTGATCATTGATGGCGCGGGCAACGATACGATCATTGCAGATGCGGGTGATGATCTGGTCTTCGCAAGTGCCGGAGATGATGTCATTAACGGTGGTTTGGGTACCGATTGGATTTCCTTTGATACGGAGTTGTCAAGTGTTGGTATATCCTTTGATATGGGCAATACATCGGCTCAATCCATTAGCGCAAACTTCGGCACTGACACCATCAGTAGCTTTGAAAACGTTGAAGGAACCATCTTTGCTGATACCATTACGGGTGATGCGAATGACAATATAATTGATGGTTTGGAAGGCGTTGATCTCTTGGACGGTGGCCTAGGCGCTGATATCATCATCGGTGGTGTTGATGGTGACACACTGACTGGTGGGGCTGGTGCTGATATCTTTGGGTATGATGACCTGAGCGACGTCTGGAATATGACGACACAAGTTAATGTGGCTGATGTTATTACGGACTTTGTATCTGGGACCGATCAATTGCAGTTCAACAAAGATGGTTTTGATAACATGGATGTGTTGGCGGAAGGTTTATTGGATACAATCAATTTTGAAACTTACGCAACACTTCCTGCTGATGTGGGGATCACCAATGCGGGGCCGACCTTCTTGTTTATTGATGATGGTGTTGCTGATGCCAATAAAACGTCACTGTATTACGATGCTGATGGTTCGGGAACGAACTATCAATCGACCAAGGTTGCAGAATTCAGTAACGATGCTGTTATCACGGAAAATGATATCGTGCTGGTGTCTGGCTAATTAAACAAATAGTTTGGATAACGAAAAAAGGGCTGCAAGAATATAATCTTGTAGCCCTTTTTAAATTGTTTGCTGTGTTAAGACTTAATCTTCGTCCGTTTCAGCGCCATTGGGGTACATACGTTTAAGCTGTTTGATCCCACCTTTGAAGGAATAAGCCTCGTACCCAGCTTTTTGCATACGTTCTGCCAAGACGGCAGATTGTGTACCAAAGGGGCAATAAAGCACATAGGGCTGCGTTTTCTTAAGTTCGCGCAAGCTCCCCAATAATTTCCCAGCCGAATAGTTTTCTGCGCCTTTCACATGCCAATTGTCATACAGGCTTTCAGGCTGGCAATCTATGATGATGGCGTTATTCGGGATTTCTTCAATGAAGACTGAATGCTGGGCAACGTCCGCATCGGTTACATCATACATGTTATAAACTTTTGCTCCCTCGACCGCATCGGTCAGGATGGACATATCCATGTTGAGCTCTTCTCTCTCAATCGTGTTGCGGCCTGACTTAACAGCGGGGCGGCGTTTGTTGAGCGCACAATATTCAGGGATTTTTTCAGAAAGTTTATCGGTGCCAATCATACGGGCATCGCTGATGATCTGTTCTTTATCCATGCCGATTAAGGGGCGCAGTACAGGCACATCGGCAACCTGGTCAATGGTATTCAGGTTACTGAGTGTTTGTGAGGATACCTGACCCAGTGCTTCGCCCGTGACAATTGCATCTGCGCCAATGCGTTTGGCAATTTCACAGCCTGCACGATACATCTGGCGTTTTAAGATCACTTGCCACCAGTCGGGGCGGGTTTTGTCGCGCAGATCATTAACGACGGCTTCAAAGTCCACACAGTAGAGACGGGGGCGTGTACCTGTGGCCCATCTGTCACACAGGACTTTGGTGATTTCCACGACCATGCGCTCATAAGCACCACCGGCAAGGTTACAAAAGACAAAATCGTTCATGGCGCCGCGCTTCATCAAATACCACGCTGCCACCACACTGTCGAAGCCACCGGAGATCAAGGTCAATGCTTTGCCTTGGATACCGATGGGGAAGCCGCCCGGGCCTTTGATTTTACGTGTATAGAAATAGGCAAGATCACCCGCGACATCCGCTTTGATGAGGACTTCCGGGTTGGAAAGGTCGACCTTCTTGGCGTATTTGTTGAGGATACCACCAATTTGACGTTCCATCTCAACAGAGGTGAATTTCTTTTTATTGCCCAGACGCTTGATGCGCACCGCATAGGTTTTATCGGCTACTGTTTCTTTATACAGCTCTACAGCCGCTTCTTTATGGGCTTCTAGACCGCCATCCACAATGCGATCTACCGGAGAGTAGGAACTGACGCCAAAGGTATGGGCCAACACGTCCAAAGCTGCCTCTTGATCATCCGTATGAATTTGCATGCGGCCTTCATGACCGATGATTTCATAGTTGATATTGCGGGTTTTGAAGCCTTGATCCATATTTTCGCGCAAAGCTTTTTGAAACTTTTTGCGCGTGGACGGGGCTTTAAGTAAAATCTCGGGGGCGAGACGAACGATAATAACATGAGGATAGCGTGTGGACACTTCCATAGCTGCGCACTTTCTTATAAATAAAAATGAATGGAGGTGCGCGCCTTTTACGC
>JABXIC010000060.1 GCA_013373265.1 Methylocystaceae bacterium
ACACCAAGTGGGCAGAGGTGTCGTACCATTCTTCATCATCGCGCGTGCTGTCCAAGCGGGTCATCGCTTGTTCATAGTTTAACAACAAGGCTTCGTGTGAGGTGTAGAAATCGGTTTCACGCAAGGAGGGGACTGTATCACCCGTCACGCCACAAGCTTCCATAAAGGCAAGCGCATCAGAAATGCGATCAGACAAATCCTGATAGCGTTGGCCTTCTTCAGTGCCGGAAACGAAATCGAGGTTCCATTTATGCACTTTGTTCAGGTCGGCATAGCCCCCTTGTGCCAAAGCGCGGATCAGGTTCAGCGTTGAAGCGGCCTGATTGTACATCTGGATAAGGCGTGCCGGATCAGGGATACGGGCTTCTTCGGTAAATTCCATGCCGTTGACTGCATCACCGCGGTAGCTTGGCAGGGAGACACCGTCTTTGGTTTCTGTGTCGCTGGAACGTGGTTTGGCAAACTGACCTGCCATGCGGCCAACTTTAACAATCGGACAGGACGCACCAAAGGTGAGCACAACAGCCATTTGCAATAAAACACGGAAAGTATCGCGGATGTTGTTGGGGTTAAATTCCGCAAAGGATTCCGCACAGTCACCACCTTGCAGCAGAAAACCATTGCCCATGGCAACGTCTGCAAGTTCAGCTTTCAGGCGGCGGGCTTCACCAGCAAAGACCAACGGCGGATATGTCGACAGGGTCTTTTCAACCTGTGTCACTTTATCAGCGTCCGGGTAAGTCGGCACCTGACGGATCGGTTTTGCGCGCCAACTGTCTGGGGTCCATGTCTGGGCCATAATGGAAATCCTTAAATAACTTGGTGTTCATAAAAATAGAAGTCTCTACCGTATAAAAGGGAATGAACCAGATTTCCAGCAGAAAACGTCAGATTATTATGAAAACTGTGTGAAATAAGACCAAAAAGTGATCAAGATTGGATTTATGTGTTTCACAGTTTAGGTAGGGGGCTGTATAGCCACGCCCCCACACCTAAACTTTCTATTCTTCAGGGCGTTTTTCGCGCATGGTGACAAATTCTTCCGCTGCGCTGGGATGGATGCCGATGGTGGCGTCGAATTGGGCTTTGGTGGCGCCGCATTTCATGGCAATTCCAAGGCCTTGCATAATCTCTGCCGCATCTGGTCCCATCATGTGGGCACCGACGACTTTATCGGTGGCAGGGTCTACAATCAATTTCATGAATGTCCGTTCATCACGACCGGATAGTGTGTGCTTCATCGCTTTAAAGCCGGATGTGTAGACATCAACTTTGCCGTAACGTTCCCGAGCTTGTGCTTCAGTCAAGCCGACAGTCCCCAAAGGCGGTTGGGAGAAAACAGCACTGGGGATGTTTTCATAATCCACGCCACCTTTTTCATCCCCATACAGATGATTGACCAAAGCCATACCTTCGGCCAAAGCAACGGGTGTCAGGCAGACGCGATCGGTCACGTCTCCGATGGCATAAATGCCGTCTACGGATGTTTTATAATTCTCATCCACCATAATCGCGCCTTGGGCAGAGATGTTGACCCCGACATTTTCAAGGCCGAGGCCGTCAATTTTGGGTTTGCGCCCCGTGGCATACATCACAAGATCGGTTTCCAGTGTTTCCCCATCGCCAAGCGTCAGTTCCAGATGATTGGCTTTCTTGGTGATGGTTTCAACCGTGGTGGAACACAGGATGTTGACACCGCGCTTGGTCATTTCACGTTCAAGTTCGCTGCGTAAATCATCATCAAATCCGCGCAAGATACGGTCTGCGCGGATGATTTCAGTGACTTCCACACCCATGCCCGCAAAAATACCGGCAAATTCCACCGCGATATACCCACCGCCCACAATGACAATACGGCGCGGTAGTTCAGGTAAATCAAGGGCTTCGTTGGAGGTGATGGCATGTTCAATGCCGGGAATGCTGGGCAAGGTCGGCCAGCCGCCAACCGCGATCAGGATATTTTTTGCGGTAAAGCGTTTTCCGGCGACTTCGACGGTGTGCGCATCAACAATGGTGCCACGGCCCATGATGGACTCAACGCCATTGTTGGCAAGGATGTTGTTATAAATCCCGTTCAGGCGGTTGAGTTCTGTATTTTTGGTTTCAATCAGCTTGGGCCAATCGATATGGGTCTTGGGCACGCTCCAGCCAAAGCCGGGAGCATCTTCAAAATGGGAGGCATATTCAGAGGCGTAGACCAACAGTTTTTTGGGGACGCAGCCACGCAATACGCATGTGCCGCCGACGCGGTCTTCTTCACAAACGGCGACTTTTGCCCCTTTTTGTGCGGCCATGCGGCTGGCGCGAACCCCGCCAGAACCAGCGCCGATGGTGAAGAGATCGTAATCATATGCGGACATGGGACAAACCTATCTTTCTTATCGTTGATGAAAGAATAAGATAGGCGACAGAAAAAAAGCGTCAAGCCTTATTGGCCTGTCGGTTGTCTTTACATTTTGGTGAAGGCCTTTTATGCCATGGCTATGTAGTTCTTGCCTGCTTGTTTGGCGTTATACATTGCGGCATCTGCTCTTTTCATGACAGTACTGCTGTCGGCCCCATGGTCAGGATATAGGGCAATGCCAATACTTGCGCCAATCGAACAGGCTTGACCATCAATCGTAAAGGGACGTGAAGCCTCAGAAATCAAACTCTCACAGACTTTGTTGACATCGTTTGCAGTGGTCACTTCTGTTAGAAGCACCAGAAACTCATCTCCGCCGATCCGCGCTAAAGTATCTGTCTTTCTTAGGCACTTAGAAAAACGCTGGCTCACCTGTTTCAACAGTTCGTCCCCCGCATCATGCCCTAGTGCATCGTTGACGGCTTTAAAATCATCCAGATCAATATAAATGAAAGCGACTTTCCAACTGTGGCGTTCAGCCAAGAAAATGGCGTCTTCTGTTTTTTCTTTGGCGAGACGTCGTGTTGGCAATCCGGTCAAGGCATCATGATTTGCCATGTAGCGAAGTTGTTCCAGTTCCTTTAACTCGGTGACATCACTTTGAACAGAGACAATGCCGCCATTTGATGTGCGGCGGTCTGTCGTACGGATCCAGCGTCCATCTTGTAGTTTCACAGTAAAGGATCCTTTTAGTTCTTTGCGATAGGCGGCCTTGCGATCAAGATAATCTATCCCTTTTTCGTCTTCTATAACAACATTGCCATAGGCAATATCAATTTCACCGAACTCACGAAAATGGGTGCCGGGACGGGTTTGTTCAATCGTGTAACCGTAAAGATTGCGAAAAGCTTCATTGCAAAATACCAACAACCCGTCGGCATCATACATGACAAAGGCCTCTTCCATGCAGTTTAAGGCATCGCATAATTCAACTTCATTGATCTGGAAATTGTCTTTTAATGTGATCATGACACTGCGAAACCCAAAGCCCGATTCGATAAAACTGTTTAAATACAAATTGTATTTTCAATTACAATAACCTTTTTAAGGTACGTAAAAACAGAAAGCTATCTAAACTTATCTGAAAATATTTGTTTTGTAGTTGTTGGATTTCCAATATGGGCAGCAAGCTGCCGACCTATTTAATAGGTCGACAGCTATGACAGCTTAGCCGCCAACACCGCAGTCAAGGCAGCGTGCAGGAGAAGCCGGCCCCATGTGGAGTTGATGATTCAAGTCGCGCAGGGCGGTGCGGACACCTTCTTCAATAACCGGATGATAAAAGGGTCGTTCCAGCATTTCAGAAACGGTCAGGCGTGATTGGTGTGCCCAGGCCAAAAGGTGTGCAATATGTTCTGCACGTGGCCCCACCATTTCCGCGCCTAAAAAACGACCACTGCCATGTTCGCCATAAACACGTAACATGCCTTTGTTGACCAGCATCACTCGGCTTCGGCCTTGGCCTTCAAAGTCGACTTTACCGGCAGCGAAATTGGCGTCACGGTCTTCCAGTTGTTTGTGGGTTTCCCCGACCATCATAATTTGTGGGTCACTGAACATTACAGCAATGGGGCTGGATTTCACATAGGCCCGTACATCGGGGTAACGTGCCGCATTATAGCCAACCATCTTGCCTTCATCTGCTGCTTCATGCAGGAGCGGGATATTGTTACAGGCATCACCGGCAATGAAAATATGACTGACACTGGTTTGCCCTGTTGAAAGGACATATTTGGGTACACCGCGATCATCCAGTTTCATTGAGGTGTTTTCCAAGGCCAGTTTATCGGTGTTGGGGCGACGTCCGGTGGCGATGAGGGCATATTCAAACTTTTCAGTTTTGGTTTTATCATTTTCAACAAAGTCTACCTCGACACCGTCACCGACGTTTTCCATACGGGTGACGTTTGCATCCGGGTAAAAGGTAAACTCATCCTGAAAAATCTCACGGGCTTTGTATTTAATGACATCGTCGCTTAGCGGGCCGACAAGATTGTCGCGTCCAAATAAAGACACACGCACACCCAAGCGGCTAAGTGCTTGACCTAATTCAAGGCCGATAACACCTGCGCCAAACACGACAACGGATTTTGGCAAATCGTCCCATTCAAATATATCGTCATTGACGACCAAACGATCACCGAAAGCTTCAAAGGGGGGCGGCACAAAGGTGCGTGACCCGGTGGCAATCACAATGCGGTCGGCTTCAAGCGTTGATCCGTCGCTGAGTTCCAGTTCATGATCATTTTTAAATTTGGCATAGGCTTTGATGCGTTTGGTTTCATCCCAGCTTTCGACATCTTCTTGGACAAAACCGACAAAGCGGTCGCGTTCACTTTTAACCCGGTCCATGACAGCCTTGCCATCGATGACAGGCTTGTCATAGCGCACCCCGAATGGGGCGGTATGTTGACCGAAATGAGCCGCTTCAGCTGCTGCGATCAGAAGCTTTGATGGCATGCAGCCCACACGTGCACAGGTGGTGCCATAAGGGCCACCTTCAATAAGTACAACATTATCAGTTACTTTTGTGGCTTCGCGGTAAGCGCCCATACCGGCGGTGCCGGCACCGATGATGGCGACGTCTACTTTTTTATGTGTCATCTTAACTTCTTTCTTAATGAGATCGCTAGAAGTGAAAAAAGGGGCGCGAGGAGGGGGTGGAGGGCGCGCCCCTTTTTTCCTGAAATCTACCGAAAAGACCTTAGCGGTTTTTCAGGTAGTTCAGCATTGTGTCAGCGTCAGAGACTTCAAATGGGTCAGTTGGGCAGTTGTCCTCATAACCGTTTTCTGAGAAGAGCTGTTTGATTTCGCCATCTTCAACATACATTGCGTAACGCCAGCTGCGCATGCCGAAACCGAGGTTTGATTTGTCAACCAACATGCCCATTTTGCGGGTAAATTCACCGTTGCCATCAGGCAGCAGGAAGACATTTTTCGCATTTTGGGATTTGCCCCATTGATACATCACGAAGGCATCGTTAACGGAAATACAAACGATTTGGTCAACGCCTTGGGCTTTGAATTCGTCATACAGTTCTTCATAACGCGGTAGGTGAGATGTTGAACATGTCGGGGTGAAAGCACCCGGCAAAGAAAAGACAACAACTTTTTTGCCTTTAAAGATATCGTCGCTTGAAAGGTCTTTCCATTCAAATGGGTTTGGACCACCCAAAGCTTCGTTGCGCACGCGAGTTTTAAAAACAGTAGCAGGAACATGAGAAGTCATAGAAAAAGTCTCCAGTTTGTTTAGGTTGTTTAAAAAGTGTGTTCGTTTTGCTGAAAGTGAATGTAGGGCAATCATATAAATAAGTAAAATGACTTATATTTATATGAGTAATAGATTTTTTCTATAATTTAGAAACAGGTTTCTCAAATGTCAGCTTATCCTTTACTCTGTCACGAAAATGGACCGATTTAGAAATAGTGGGACGTAAAAATAATGATGAATTGGACGAAACTTTTATCGACCAAACGCATAGGTGTAAAAGGCGATGGGGCTTTTGGCCGCGAAGAAAGTCCGTTTCTACTGGATTTGGATCGCATAACCTTTTCTTCTTTTTTTCGTCGCTTACAGGATAAAACCCAGGTTCACCCTTTATCGGAAGGGGGACGTGTACGTTCGCGCCTGACTCATAGTATTGAGGTGGCTTCCGTCGGGCGTTCTTTAGGTTTTGGGGTGGGGCGTAAATTAATTGATGGGGGGCGGGATATACCGGACCATATATCGCCGCATGATTTTGGCTATATCGTCCAAGTGGCCTGTCTCTCCCACGATATTGGTAACCCTCCCTTTGGTCATGCCGGGGAAGCGGCCATTCAACAATGGTTTTGTGATCATGCCGATGATGTTTTTAGTTCTGACATGACGGAGGCTGAAAAGCGGGATTTCATTTGTTTTGAAGGCAATGCACAGGGATTTCGTATTTTAAATAAGCTCGATTATTTTCGCAATGAAGGTGGGTTTCGTCTCTCTCATGCCACGCTTGGGGCCTTTACCAAATATCCAAGTGATTCTTCTGTTAAAAAGATGAAAACGATCGAAGCCAAAAAGGCTGGCTTTTGCCAGGCTGAAAAAGACACTTTCAATGAAATTGCCGACAGTTTGGGACTTTTGCAAAAAGGCAGGGAAGCCATATGGTGTCGCCACCCGTTGGCTTATTTGATGGAAGCGGCAGATGACATTTGTTATCGCGTGGCGGACCTTGAAGATGGCGTGACCATGGAATGTGTTTCTTTTCGCGATGTGGAATATCACCTTGCCCCTTTGGCCTGGTCCCATAAACATGGGAGTACTTTGGAAGCTAGACGGGCAGATTTGATGCAACAAGATTGGTATCAAGCCATGGGTGCCACTGAAAAGCTTGGCTTCCTGCGCAGTAAAGCCATTGGTAATTTAACGAAGGCAACAGTGGATGCCTTTATGGAGAATGAAGAACATTTGTTGAAGGGTGATTTTAATTGTGAACTCTTGGCGATGACACCTTTTGCACAAGAAGCAGCGGCTTGTAAAAAGTTTGCGGGTGAATCCATTTTTGGCACACGACGAAAGCTGGAAATAGAAACCGCCAGCTTTGAAATTCTAAGCCAATTGTTGAAGGCCTTTACACAGGCTGTTCTTGAATACGAAGAAAAAAATGGCACTTTAAAAGAGATGTCAGAAAAAAATCGCAGATTGATTAGGCTCATGGATACGGAACTTAATTTGGCAGAAACGCGTTATGAAAATCTATTACAAGTTACGGACTTCGTGTCTGGACTTAGTGATCGATCCGCTGTAAGTATGCATAATATCATCAGGGGAATTTCACTGTAATTATAGTCAGGCCGAATGAAACTTTTAACGACAATTCTGTGCATTGGGATGTTTTTGGCAACGAATTGCCGCGCTGAACGTTACGAGTTTGCCTTAACCCATATGCCCCCTTTTGCCATAAAACGAGATAACGGCCCTCAAGGTATTATTGTGGATCTTGTCCAAGATGTCTTTCACGAAATGGGACAGGAGGTTCATTTTAATTTCTACCCGTGGGCGCGGGCCTTGCAATACTTAAAATCAGGTCGTGTCCATGCGCTCGCCCCGTTGTTTGAATCCGAAGAACGTCATCAATATGCATGGTTTTTGGGGGATGGCATTTTTGATATGAAACTTCAGTTTTTCAAGCTTGCGGGCAACCCCATTAGAGCTTCCACCCTTGAAGAAGCTCGGCCTTATCGTATTGTAAAAATTGGCAAAACCTATATGGGCACTCACTTTTCTGATTTTGAGCGAAGAAAAATGCTGCATTTAGAACATGTCAATAACACGCTGTCAGGCGTGAAAGTTCTCACGTCTGAACGCGTGGACCTGTTTGCCAGTGTGAAGGAAATCGTGGAATTCAATGCGGCTATTGCAGGGTTGCATGACAAAATAAGTGAGGCAGGTGATCCTTTTGATACGGTTAAAGCTTTTGTGGGTTTTTCCAAAAGTATGGTTTCAAAAGAATTTGTTGAACGTTTTAATAAGATCGTCGTAAGAATGAGAGATGACGGTCATCTTGATGAAATATTCAATAGATATTCAGGCAAATAAACAGACAAAGCGCTTAGGTCAAAAGCTGCATTTCTTCGAGCTTGGTCATCACTGTATCAAAAATGTCTTCTACTTTTGCCATGTCGCGCAAGCCAATTTCATGTTGGATGGCTTTCATCACGGCAATGGCGATATCAGAGACGCTGCGTGTTCCTGCTTCATGGATGTGGCACAAAATATCGTAAAGACATACACCATGCAGGGAATCTTCTTCAGAGTAGGGGCTGATGATATATCTGCCAGCAATCTCTAAATATTGTTGTGACTGGTACACAGGCCACCTATAATCAAGCTTACATTGTCACGATTATAAGTATGAATACATGAATTTCCATCCCTCAAATGGGTGAGGGTTTCAGGTTTTTGTATGTTCCGGCGTGTCTGCAGGCGGCGAAGGTGTATTCGGTAAAAAATCATCTAAAAATTGATTGAGCAGATCTTCAAGCTCTTTTGCTTTTTTGCGCATGAAAGGTTCTGTCGTGCCAAGACCAATTTCACCTGCGCATTTGGCTTCTTGCCCGGCACATTTTGCAACACAGGCCGCTTTTGATCCTTCGGAATCAAGTTCAAGGCAGCTTTTTGAACAGCTGTCATGGGTCTTTACACATTGTTCCACATCCGTTTTCGCCAGTGCCGGAAAAGCGAGCAATAAAGAAACTGCAATAATAATATATTTATTCATGACAAGTTCCCAATGTGTGATTTTATGGATGTAAGTTGAAACAGTTGTTTGCGTTGAAAGTCTGTTTATCATATTTTCTTATCCATATATAGAGACATGGGGGGCTGATTCAATAAGGTGTCGGACAGCTTGCGATCCGAACGGGGCCCCCTGTAAAGGGAAAGTCTATTTTATGAGTCTTGAACAACCCAATAACCCATTGCATGGCGTGAAGTTGGAGCAGATTGTTACGCAACTGGTGGAACATTATGGCTGGAAAGAACTGGGACAGCGCATCAATATCAATTGCTTTAAGTTTGATATGTCGATCAAGTCATCACTGAAGTTTTTACGTAAGACACCATGGGCGCGAGACAAGGTCGAGAGTTTATATCTTTCGACATTTGCAGGTCATGAGTAGACAGGCTTATCGCCTTACATCCCGACAAAATATTGCATCAAGCGCGGCATCAGGGCTTTAAACTTCAGCGGTCCTTCAGTCACAATCAGACAAATGCAATCTTCTGACGTATCAGCAATGGGTTGATGGTTTGTATCTTCATCCAAATCTGCAATATCACCCGCTTTAAAGCGACCGACTTCGTCACTGAATGACCCTTTTAAAACCAGTGTCAATTCAGCGCCACAATGGCCATGTTCCGGGATGGTCACACCGGGTGAGATTTTCAATAAGCGCACGGCCCCATTGCCTGCTTTGATCTCAGGTAACGGGAATGTCTTAATGCCGGGGGCCATGTTTCTCCATTGGATTTGATCAAGGTCATCCGGTAAGAACTGGCGCAATGGCATGGGGAGGGTTGATGAAGCGCGATCATTGGCAGGCGGCGTGCTTTCTACATCAAAATTGTCGTCCAACATCCCCATGATCATGTCGAGTGCACCGCTTTGCATGGCAAGGGGTGTTTCATCTTCAAGGGCAACGGCTCCGATCTTTTCCATTTCCTTGACTTTGTTGCGGCACGTTGCACAGAGGGACAGGTGGGTTGCGATGACAAAACTCATGCTTTCTGAAACAGTTCCGGCAACATAGGCCATCAATGTATCGTCATTGAGATGATGATGAATGGTCATATCAGCACCTCCCCGACACTGTCTTTGATCCGTTTAAAGGCCAAGCGCATGCGTGATTTAACCGTCCCCAAGGGCACGCCCAGTTTTTGTGATATCTCACCGTGACTCAAGCCTTCATAAAAAGAAAGTCTGACAATGTCAATTTGATCGGCAGGTAATTGACGCAGAGCCGTTCTGACAATCTGGGCATGTTGGTTTCGGTTAATCACTTTTTCCTGGCTGTCTCTTTCATCGACCACCTCATTCAGGTCATGGTCGTCATAATCAAAATGTTTTTCTTTGCGGATCATATCCAAACGCAAATTACGCGCAATCCTGAAAATCCAGGTACTGGCTTGCGCTTTTTCTTCATTAAACAGGTGGGCTTTTCGCCAGACCTGTAAAAGTGTTTGTTGGGCAATTTCTTCAGCCATCGTCTCATCACTTCCAAGCTTGAAGACATAGGATTTTACACGCGGCGCAAAATGTTCAAACAAAACTGCAAAAGCTTTTTTGTCCCTCTGTTGAGAGACTTTAACCAACAACGCGGTCAGTTCAGTACTGTCGGGTTGTAGGGTTGGTTTGGCAGGGCATGTCTGATCTTGCACAGGCGGTCCTAAATCTTATGGTTTGTTCGTTATACGAGACCGGATGACGATTGGATCATTCCGACGACTTATTTATTTATAGTATACTCTTTTTATTCATTTTTCAAAAAATGGTGATCCAACATATTTTTATAAACGTAAGAAATGATATCGATAACATGGAGCGGGCTGATGAACGCACTTCCTGCACAGAAAAAATTAAAAATCGCCATTGTCGGCACGGGGATTTCCGGTATGTCTGCCTCTTGGTTGCTGTCGATGAACCATGACGTGACCATTTTTGAAAAAGACGATCGCATTGGCGGCCA
>JABXIC010000044.1 GCA_013373265.1 Methylocystaceae bacterium
GGGCGGCGTTTCCACCACATCACAACACTGCTGACACATAGAAACAGGACCGATAAGCAAATTACACTATTTGCCAAAACGCTCCACAACCCTAATGTCCCCATATGTAGAGCTATACCGACGGCCATAAATTTACCGATTAACGAATAATCTTCATAACGGACGTCCGCAAGAATATTGCCGGTATATTGATCAACATGGACTGTGCGATCAGACATCGGGTCTGTACTGTCTGTGCTCATAGAATCACGGCTGAACGTATAAACACCTGTTTTTCCATTCGGTAAATTCATTTGGTATCGGCCTTCAAAACCAATTTCTCTCGCCAATTTATCCATTGTATCAATTGTAATGAGACTTCCTTTGGCTAAAACGGCATCACCTGCTTGGCTGCCCGACGCTGGCATTTTAGTGAGTTCCAATGACCATGGCACTTCTTTGGGACCATGGTTCATGCTGGCATGTGTTTCATCTGAAAGGGGGATATTATCCCATTTTTCGGCTGGAAACGTGCTCCAAGCCTGAACAAACTTTGCGCCCCAAACACCTGTCCAAGCAAGTCCTGACAGAAGAAAGAAAATCACAAAAATTGAAAACCAAAAAGCCAACGTCCCATGAAGAGATTTCCACATATGACGGCTACTTTTTGAAAAGTCAGGCACTAATGCCGTTCGCCAACCCGCCTGCCTTGGCCACCACATATAAAGTCCGGTTGCCATTAAAATCATACCAAGTGAGGCTGCGATCTCAAGCATCCGATCACCAGGCACACCCAACAACAAATCACTATGTATATTATCCGCAAGATCGTACCACCCACTCCGGCGTGGAAAGCTTGTTATTACTTTTGCAGTATAAGGATCAACCACAACCATTGATGCCACACCCTTGACATCAACTCTGAAAATAGAGGCAAGATTTTCAGCACGTGGCGCAACATATTGTTTTAAAACCCCACCAGGAAAACCGGCCAATGCCGCATTGGCCTGAACGGAAACGGGACGTGTGGTTTCTTGTGGGACCACCGTTATGCGTTCACCATCTCGCCCATCCATATAGGCAATCCACGTCATTGTCATACCTGTAATCGCAAGTATTATGAAAAAGGGAATAACATAAAGCCCTGCATAAAAATGCCACCGCCATGCAGCCCTGTAAAATTTGGTTTTAGAAGTCGCTAGACGCGCATCTTCGGCAACATGAGTTGCTTCGTTAGAGACCATTTGTCTCTCCTCTCGATTAAATTACAAAATTAAGTTTGGAATCAAATCGAATAGGGTGGTGCGCGTGCAAAAAAACGTCCGTAGCTATTATCAGGGAAGAGCACATCATCACTGAACGCAGCTAAGCGGACATGAATAATGTTTAAATCAACAACCGGGCTAATTTCTACGGGAAGAGTTGATGCATGAATCTGTAAAGACCAGTCGCATATCTTTTGCGAGGTTTTCTTTACGGGTTCACCATTGCCATCAACAGTAATCGTAGTCGTGCTATAGCCAGAACATATAACAGTCGTGAAGCTATTTTTTGAAACAGCTGGCATTGTGCCAACAGAATAAAAAACAAACAGCATAAAAGGCAGAAAGGTTATACCAATAACCCAACGCCTCATGTGAAGTTTGCTCAATTCTCGAATCATTTCAAAAACATGCCTTATTATAACTGATCTAAAATCAATAAAATTCAGCACCTTAAGCTAAAAACTCAAGATGACAACCCAAAAAAATATAATTATTTATCGAGTTTTTTATGATCCAGTTTCTTTCTATCTTTATCTTTATGAAATTGATCAGATTTCTTCTGCGATTTGGTGCGGCCAAATTTCAGGCGATTTTCTTCTGCCTGTTTTTCTTTATCTGTGCGCGCTTTCTGCTTTCGTCTTTGGCGAAGATTAATAACCTCAACCATTTAGAAAACTCCTTTAAAACCGAGGACTAGCTTCTTTGATATGGGCCATCAGTTCATCATATTCAAAGGCTGTTTTAAACTGTGGAAATTCAGCAATCACATTATCCGGGGCGCTGAACAATATACCACAATCAGCTTCGCCTAGCATGGTGGTGTCGTTATAAGAATCACCTGCCGCAATGGTAAAAAAGTTAAGTTTTTTAAAGGCTTCTACCGCTTTACGTTTATGATCTGTCAATCGGAGTTTATAATCAGCAACCCGGTCATTTTCATCCACGATCAAACGATGGCAGAACAGGATAGGCCAATCCAATTGGCGCATCATCGGTTCAGCAAATTCATAGAAAGTATCGGATAAAATAACGACCTGAAATTCTTCACGCAATTTGGTGACAAACTCATGTGCACCTTCAAGTGGCCCAAGACTATCTATAACGCCTTGGATATCAGCCATTTTCAAGCCATGTTTATCCAGAATATCCAGACGATAGCGCATCAGCACATCATAATCCGGTTCATCACGTGTGGTGCGCTTGAGCGCCTCAATACCAGTTTTTTCAGCAAAATTAATCCAGATTTCCGGGATCAATACACCTTCAAGGTCAAGACAAACGATTTCCACAAGTTCCCCCTTTAAGAAATTTCAGCACAGACAGCGCGAAAGACATCATGGAACATCTCTTCGCTCAAACGGCCCGTATTGGTGTTGTAGCGTGAACAATGATAACTGTCGAACAAAACAGGCAAGCCTTCAGGTAAGGCATGGCGTTGATTATGACCAAACTTCCATTGTGACTTCTTAAGTCCCAAAGTCTGGATCACCGCGTTATGACCAACCCCGCCCAAAGCCACAATAGCCTTTAGATTTTTCATGGACTTTATTTCATCAATCAGAAAAGGGCGACAGTTATGTTCTTCAGAAGCAATGGTTTTATTTTGTGGTGGCACACATCGCACCGCATTTGTAATCCGGCAATTGGTCAACACAAAACCATCGTCAGCATGTGCGCCATATTCCCCCTGTGCCAAACCAAATGTCTTTAACGTTGGATATAAAAGATCACCGGCATAATCCCCGGTAAAAGGACGTCCGGTGCAATTGGCACCTTTTAGCCCTGGTGCCAACCCGACAATAAGCAACGCGCTTTCTAGCGGACCAAAGGCGGGAACAGGTGCGTTATGAAAATCCGGAAACTTTTCTTGATTGGCGTGGCGAAATTCAACAAGACGAGGACAAAGATCGCAATCACGCGCAGGAACCAGAGGGGAATTCATCAATATTACTCAACGTATTCCAGTTCATCGTCATCAATATAGCCTTCTTCATCGATATAATCCGGTTGATTAGACGTATGATTGGTGCTCGGGCGCGTCACAGTATCTTCCAGTTCTGTTAAATCAATAAAATTATCCGCTTGGCGGCGCAATTCATCGGCGACCATAGGGGGATTGGATTTGGTGGTGCTCACCACCGTCACACGCACCCCTTTGTGCTGAACGGCATCAACAAGACGACGAAAGTCACCGTCACCGGAAAAGATGACAATATGGTCAAGGTGTTCCGCCATTTCCATCACATCAATGGCAAGTTCAATATCCATATTGCCTTTAATTTTGCGGCGGCCTTGTGCATCTGTAAATTCCTTGGTGGGTTTGGTGACCATGGTATAGCCATTATAATCCAACCAATCCACCAAGGGTCGAATCGGTGAATATTCCTGATCTTCCACAAGGGCAGTATAATAAAAAGCGCGGATCAAATGCCCTTTGTTGGCAAAAACCTCAAGCAAACGCTTATAATCAATGTCAAGATTTAGGGCACGCGCTGCCGCATAAAGGTTAGAACCATCAATAAATAAACCCATGCGTTCTTGGGGATAAAAAATCATTTTAAAAATCCTACGATGTCAAAAATATATTATATACCAATTGGTCGTTGCCAAAATACGCCAGCAACACTATAAAAACGCACTATTATTACAGCGAAACGCCTGTTTTCGCAAGGAATTATCATGATACTTATCGGGCTGGGTGCCAATCTACCGTCTATCAAATACGCAACACCGCTTGAAACACTGGATGCCTGTGTAGAAGAGCTTGGGCGTTTCGGCCTACAGGTGGTGAAACGTTCACGTTGGTACAAGTCCGCCCCTGTGCCCATGTCAGACCAACCTTGGTACATCAATGGTGTGGTCGCCATCCAGACAGACAAGGGTGCACGTGATGTCCTCAAAACGCTGTTAGAAATCGAAAACCATTTTGGTCGGGTCCGTACAGAAGCCAATGCCCCGCGTGCCCTTGACCTTGACTTAATTGCCTATCATGACCAAATCATCGAAGATGAAGGCAACATTGAAGACAAGCCTTTTTGCGTCCCGCACCCGCGTATGCATGAAAGAGCCTTTGTTTTGTTGCCGATTCAGGATATCGACCCGACTTGGGTTCATCCTAAAAACAAGCGTATTCTCAAGGAGTTGGTCGATCTTTTACCCAAAGATCAAATAATTGAGGCAATTGTTTAAGAATAGGCTTGATTTAAGCATGAGGGACGCTATATTTTGCGCCCTTCGCATTTTTATTATTTTGGAGTGATGTCTTTATGGCTCGCGTAACCGTAGAAGATTGTATCGTTAAGATCCCGAACCGCTTTGAGCTCGTTATGTCCGCTGCTCAGCGTACCCGTGATATCTCAGCAGGTGCAGAACTGACTGTAGATCGTGATAACGATAAAAACCCGGTTGTCTCCCTTCGTGAAATCGCCGACGAAACTGTTTCGATCCCTGATTTGAAAGAGTCACTCATCCGTGGTTCACAACGTATGGCCCCGGCCCGTGACGACGAAGATGAAGATACTGGCAGCGAAGACAATATGTCTGCACAAGCCGACGAAAGTGCGGATGCACTGGCTGATGCTTTGAACGTTCAAGACGACAGCGCCTCCCTGGATGCTGCCGGTGCTTTGGCTTTCCAAGACGAAGTTGAAATCGACGACGAAGACTAAGGTGAATAATCGATGATCCGTCAATATGAATTGGTTGAGCGGGTCAAAGCTTACGATCCAAGCGCGGATGAGGATGCCCTCAACCGCGCTTATGTTTTTGCAATGAAGGCCCACGGGTCGCAAAAACGTGCGTCTGGTGACCCGTATTTCATACATCCTCTCGAAGTTGCGGGTATTCTGACGGATTACCGCCTTGATACCGACACGATCATCACGGCGCTGTTACACGATACCATCGAAGATACGGAAGTCACCTCCGAAGAAATAGATAATGCTTTTGGTCCGCGTGTCAGCCGCCTTGTCGGCGGGGTCACCAAGCTCACCCAGATCGAACTGCAATCATCGCATACCAAACAAGCTGAAAATCTACGCAAACTTGTTATTGCCATGTCTGATGACATCCGCGTTCTGCTGGTTAAGCTGGCAGACCGTTTGCACAACATGCGCACCCTTCATTTCATCAAAAAGCCGGAAAAGCGCCTTCGGATCGCTGCCGAAACGATGGAAATTTACGCGCCCTTGGCCGAACGTATCGGCATGCATGAGATCAAGGATGAATTGCAGGACATGGCCTTTGCCGTGCTTAATCCGGAAGCACGCGATTCCATCATCACCCGTTTAGAATTCTTGCGTGAACAGGGTGGGGACCTTGTCGGGCGCATCTTGGCAGAACTGCGCAACACCGTAAAAGAAAATGATATCAATGCCGATATCAGCGGGCGCGAAAAAGCACCTTATTCTATCTGGCGTAAAATGCAGCGCCAAGATGTTGGGTTTGAACAACTTTGCGATATCATGGCCTTTCGGGTCATTGTGGACACGGTAGAAGATTGCTATCGCATTTTAGGTATCATACACGGCAAATACCCAACTGTGCCCGGACGGTTTAAAGATTACCTCAGCACACCAAAGCCCAATGGTTATCAGTCTTTGCATACAGGTGTTTTTGGCCCGGACCATCACCGTATCGAAATTCAAATCCGCACAACCCAAATGCATGAGATTGCAGAATATGGGGTGGCTGCACACTGGCATTACAAGGCCAAAGGTGGTTCTGACAATCAAATGACAGAAGGGCGCCAATATCGTTGGCTGCGTGAACTTCTGGATATTTTGGACAGTGCTGACGATCCGGAAGAATTTCTGGAACATACCAAACTGAATATGTTTCAGGATCAGGTTTTTTGCTTTTCACCAAAAGGCGACCTGATCAACCTGCCGCGCGGGGCCACACCTGTTGATTTTGCCTATGCCGTCCATACAGAAATTGGTAATCGCTGTGTAGGGGCCAAGATCAACCGCCGCATCGTGCCCTTGCGTACCGTTTTGCAAAATGGTGATCAGGTTGAAATCATTACCTCAAAAGTGCCGCAACCGTCCCCGACATGGGAACGTTTTGTCGTTACGGGTAAGGCGCGTGCCTGCATCCGGCGCTACATACGCCTGCAACAACGCGATGAATATCTCGCCTTGGGCAAGATCATGTTGCAACGTGCTTTTCGCCAGGAAGAGTATGAATATTCTGAAAAGGCCATTAAAGGCGTCCTTAAAAAATTCAATGCAAATGACAGTGAAGATTTAATCGCCGAAGTCGGCAGTGGTCACATTCCGGCGCGTGATGTGCTGGAAGCTGTGTTCCCCGGCATCAAGATGAAAAAGCCGGCGATTTCCACACCTGTTGGCGGAAAATCTAAAAAAGATACCAAAGGGCCGGATTCCGTGCCCATTCGCGGCCTTATCCCGGGCATGGCCATGCATTTTGCCGGATGTTGCCACCCTTTGCCGGGGGATCGCATCGTCGGAATCGTCACAACGGGTCGCGGTGTCACAATTCATACAATTGATTGTGATAGTCTCATGCAGTTCCAGAATGAACCGGAACGCTGGCTGGACGTATCTTGGGATATGACCCAACAGAAAGATGAGTCAAAGCATGTGGGGCGCATCAAGCTTACCGTGCTCAACGAACAAGGGGCATTGGGTAATTTATCCATGGTAATTGCAAAAAATAACGGCAATATTCATAACCTGAAAATTGTACATCGTACGCAGGAATTTTTTGAAATGATTATTGATATCGAGGTTGAAGACGTTCGCCACCTCACCAATATCATTGCCGCCTTGCGGGCCACAGCCGAAGTCAATTCCGTCGAACGATCAAGAAGCTAAAAACCATGTTTAGACGTCGTGTCAAATCCCCCTTAAGTGAACGTGTTCTCGGTTTCTTTTGGCCCAAGATCGGCTGGAAGCGCTCTTCTCAATATGTGGGCCATCGTGTAGCGCGTTTACCCGGCACACCCTATAGTATTGCAGCAGGCTTTGCCTGCGGGGCAGCGATTTCTTTCACCCCGTTTGTCGGGCTTCATCTGGCCGGTGGTGCTTTATTTGCGTGGATCATTCGCGGTAATATTCTGGCTTCTTGGATTGGTACACTTGTTGGCAACCCTTGGACATTCCCCTTTATTTGGGTTGGTATCTACAGACTGGGCCTTTATATGGGGGCTGATGGTGGTCATCCCGGTGGAAAGCTTAATTTCATAAGCTTTTTCGAACAATTGCTCCACGCCATGAAAAGCTTTGATATTGCCTATATCGGGGAAATTGCCTGGCCTGTACTCTGGCCGATGATTGTGGGGGGAACCCCCATCTTTATCCTAAGCTGGCCTTTGTTCTTTTTTCCGATCAAGGCATTGGTAAAACGATATCATGCCCGCCGTGTTCAACGTCACGCGATTGCAAAAAAATCTACATTTACAGGAACGCTTCATCATGATGAGTAGAAAACTGCGCCTTGGGGTCAATATCGACCATGTCGCCACCATTCGAAATGCACGCGGCGGCACTTTCCCAGACCCTGTACGTGCCGCACGTTTGGCTGCACGCGCTGGTGCAGACGGAATCACCGCCCACTTGCGCGAAGACCGTCGTCATATATCAGACATGGACATCACGCGTCTGACCAATGAAGTGAATTTACCGCTTAACTTCGAAATGGCGGCCACAGAAGAAATGTTGGGCATTGCCTTACGCCATCGCCCCCATGCAGCCTGTATCGTGCCTGAAAAGCGCGAAGAACGCACAACAGAAGGCGGACTTGATGCAAAAGGCGGGCTGGAAAAGCTCAAACCCTATGTCGCACGACTCTCAGATGCCGGTATTCGTGTTTCTTTGTTTATTGAGGCTGATCCCGCACAATTAGATGCCGCCAAAGAATTAGGTGCCCCTGTAGTTGAATTGCATACTGGGGCTTATTGTGAAGAAACAGGCGAAAATCGCGACCGTGAATTAAAAAGAATTATCGACGCTGCCGCCTATGCAGCCCAGCTTGGCCTTGAATGTCACGCAGGTCATGGCTTAACCTACGATACGGTCAAGCCGATTGCAGAAATTCCCACCATTGTGGAACTCAACATCGGCCATTTCCTCATTGGTGAAGCGGTCTTTTGTGGCCTTGCAGAAGCCATGGAAAAAATGCGCACCCTCATGGATGAAGCAAGAATGGGGAACGCATGATCATAGGTGTCGGCACCGACTTGATTGATATCCGCCGTATCGAAAAGACGTTGGATAAGTTTAAGGAACGCTTTATCAATCGCGTCTATTCTATTGAAGAAAAAGAAAAAGTTGAACGTCGCGCTCATGTGGCGAATGGCTATGCCATGCGTTATGCCGCCAAAGAAGCCGCCGCCAAAGCATTGGGCACCGGCTTTCGTGACGGTGTCTTTTGGCGTGATCTGGTCAATGATAATTTGCCCTCCGGCAAGCCCGTCATGACATTTCGCGGTGGCGCTTTAGAGCGATTAAATGCCTTAACGCCAAGCGGCATGAAAGCCCAAATTGACGTTTCTTTGACCGACGAATACCCGATGGCCCATGCAATTGTCATCATTTCCGCCATTCCCGACACAGATGAAGCTTGACATTTACGCCATAAGGTTGGATTCATCACCCCTCAAAAATTAACGGAAATTAAAAGCTTATCCATGGATACGATCAAAACAGTTTTTTGGGCCATCGTTTTGGCCCTTGGCATTCGCACCGTCGCTTTCGAGCCCTTTAACATCCCGTCCGGTTCTATGAAACCCACATTGTTAATCGGTGATTATCTGTTTGTTTCCAAATATTCTTACGGATACAGCACCTTTTCTTTGCCTTTTGGCGTCAACCTGTTTGACGGGCGCATCATGGAAAGCCAGCCAAAACGTGGCGATGTAGCCGTATTCAAGCTGCCAACTGACCCGTCTAAAGATTATATCAAACGCATCATTGGCTTGCCCGGTGATAAAATTCAGGTCGTCAAAGGCATCCTGCACATCAACGGTAAAGCGGTAAAACGTGAAAAGATTGGTGAATTTGTCACCCGTGAAAAAAACGGCAGTATCCAACGCACAACAAAGTACTTGGAAACTTTGCCCAACGGTGTGGTGCATGAAATTGCCGAAGAAAATGACCACTGGGATTGGCCCGATGACACTCCGGTCTATACCGTCCCGCCACAACATTATTTTGCCATGGGCGACAACCGTGATCATTCTCAAGACAGTCGTTTCTTGCCTCAGGTTGGCTTTATTCCGGCGAAAAACCTTGTCGGACGTGCAGAATTTCTGTTTTATTCCAAAGATACGCTGGAACCCATATGGGATTTGTCCTCCATTCGCTTTGATCGCATCTTTACAGGTATCAATTAATTGACGCAAATCGCCAAACCGTCAGACCTTGAAGAAACAATCGGCTATCACTTTCAAGACAAAAACCGGTTGAACCTTGCGCTTGTCCATTCCAGCACCAACCGTCGTCAGAAAGATGGTCAAGCCATCGATAATGAACGGTTAGAATTTCTTGGCGATCGTGTCCTAGGGTTGGTCATTGCCGATTTGCTGCTGAAACGCTTCCCTAAGGACCGTGAAGGTGACTTGGCACGTCGTCATACCGCCTTGGTACGCAAAGAGGCCTTAGCCCGCGTTGCAGAAACTATAAAGCTTGGCGACTATATTGATATGCTGGACGCCGAAGCCGCCACAGGTGGGCGGGAAAACCCGGCTATTTTAGCCAATGCGTGTGAAGCTGTGATCGCAGCCCTTTTTTTGGATGGCGGACTTGAAACTGTCCAAAAATTCATTCACACCTTTTGGAATGAGATTTTAGAAGAAGACCCCACACCGCCGCAGGATAATAAAACCGCGCTGCAAGAATGGGCACAGGGCAGGGGGCTTCCGTTGCCCATTTATAAAACAGTGACACAAGACGGACCGGCCCACGCGCCGATGTTTGAAATTGAAGTCATCGTGAAAAACCATACACCGCACCGCGCGCAAGGCACGTCAAAACGCAAAGCCGAACAAGCCGCAGCAGGCGCACTTTTAGAAGTACTTTTGGATCAGAACAAATGACAGACTTAAGCGATATTTCCAACCAACGCGCAGGCTTTGTTGCCTTTGTTGGCGCCCCCAATGCAGGGAAATCAACCGCGATCAACCGTATGGTCGGCACCAAGGTGTCCATTGTGTCCCCTAAAGTGCAAACCACACGCACCCGCGTTTTAGGCATCATGATGAAAGGCGACAGCCAGATCATCTTTGTTGATACTCCCGGTATTTTTGCCCCCAAACGCCGCCTTGATCGTGCCATGGTCGCCGCAGCTTGGGGCGGGGCAGCTGACGCCGATTTTATCGTTCTTCTCGTCGATGCCAAAAAAGGCATTTGTAAAGAAACCCGATCCATCATCGACACCATGAAAGAACAAGGGCGCAAGGCCATCTTGATCTTGAATAAAATCGATTTGGTAGATAAAGAAAACTTACTGACCCTGACACAAGCGCTGAATGAAGAAAACGTCTTCACCGACACCTTTATGGTCTCTGCCCTGAAAGGCGATGGGCTAGACCATTTTGTTGATTTTATCGCTGAAAAATTGCCCCAAGGCCCCTGGCTTTTCCCTGAAGATCAAGTGTCTGATATGCCGGAACGCCTATTGGCGGCAGAAATCACCCGCGAACAACTCTATCTCAAACTGCGTCAGGAATTGCCGTACTCAACAACCGTTGAAACGGAAAGCTGGGAAGAAAAGAAAGACGGCTCCATCCGCATTGAACAAATCGTTTATGTGGCACGCGACGGTCAAAAGAAAATCATCTTGGGCAAAGGCGGCCAACAAATCAAAGCCATCGGCGCCCATGCCCGCAAAGAACTGGAAGAAATCCTGGATTGCCGCGTGCATCTCTTCCTCTTTGTCAAAGTCCGCGACAAATGGGGCGAAGACCCGGAACGCTTCAACTATTGGGGTCTGGACTACAACGCTTAATCGCTTTGGCATAAGCTTGTGCATGATTTATTTTATTTAGATAATTCACAGCACGTACAACTGGATCAAATAAATATTGATCTGGTCCCAGCATTTTCCGTTGATTCAACTCTACCGTATTCAATAAATCGAAAGCGACTTTTTCAAGTTCGTAATCCCATGGATCATACTGTTTCGAGCAATTCTTGTGATGATATTCAAGTAAGTGTCCGCGAACAGAATAACCGTGATAATCAAACGCGATTTGACCATCCGTCACATAAATATGATTACCAGGCTGTTCCTTTTTAGGAATGATCCGTTCCGCATAAAAATCTTTTATAGGATTTTGAACAAGATATGTGCCTGCTAAAATATGACATGCGCCATATCCAAAAAAAATCCGATCCGGCAATTCCCAACGTTTTTTCTTATCACGCTTAATACCGGACTTTAAAATATACATTGTAGTATTAATTGCTCTGTCATTTTTTCTGGCGCAATTCTTCGTTAAAAGGCAATAGCTTTTCTAACAAAGTCGCGACGAAGACATCGTCGGTGGTGAATTTGATCATTTCATTCACCGCTTTAATTTTCTTGTCTTTTAAGATTTTGCCCGTTTTCTCGTTATAAGAAACATCAAAATCCATATCCAGTTCATCTGAATAAAGCCCCAGCCAAGTGGTATGGGGCGTAAGGTTATGTTCAACACTGGCATACAGGTTGCCGTTGCCTTCGTCCGTTACTTGAAAACGGTCTTCTTCCGTGCATAAAATCGGCTCTTCGCCCAATTTTTTGCGCAGTTTTTTAATCACAAAATCAACGGGTGTCTGACGTCCCACGTTTCTATTCCTTTTATCAGGGCTTAAAGCGATCCAGTTCTTGACCCAAACGGGCAAACACATCTGCCCAATCCCCAGCCACCGCTTGACGATAAAGCATCATGGACGGATACCAGATTGACGGTGTGCCTTCACCTGAGGGCGGTATACCCCATCGCCAATCAAGTGCATAGGGTAAAACTGTCCAGACAGGTTTACCCATGGCTCCGGCCAAATGGGCCACGGCTGTATCACAGGTGATCACCAAATCCAAATTATCAATGACGGCTGCCGTATCGGCAAAATCCAGAATATCAATACCGTAATTGCGCACCACTTTTGACAGTTGTGGGTCCGCCAGCACATCGCTGCCATCGCCCACTTGCAGACCAAAAAAATTAAGGTTGCGCATATAAAACAATCTGGAAAACGGCCAAATCCCGGGGGAGCGACGGCTATCTTTTCGGTAATCACGATCACCTTGCCATACCAAACCGACTGCAAGACCATCTGAGTCTTTTTGAATGCGCTTAGCCCAAATCTGGCTGTCTTTCTGGGATGCGCTTAGGTAAGGCTGAAAGATAGGTAGGTCTTTTTCTTCTTTTAGACCTAACAAATAAGGTAAGCTAATGAGTGATGCCTGTACATCATGACGGGGCAGGGGGGTGCCGTGCGGGATCACACCAGACAGCCCGTCCACAGCGGCAAAGAGCCGTGCTAAACCTTTTTGGCAGACCAAATAGACCTGATTGACCCGATCTTTGACATCGGCAATAAAACGCACAAACTGAATGGCTTCGCTAAAGCTGCCTTCTGCATAAAGTACAATACGCTTATCTCCTAAAACGTCCCCGTTCCATGCTGGGGCGGTGCGTTCTTGTGCATTGAGCAAGGGAGAATAGCTTTTAAGCGCTGTACGGGCTTCATAAAGGGGCCAGCCGTCTTTCCAATTGCCCGATTGCAGTAAAATTTGGGCGTAATGGTAATCAATTTCTTTATCTTTCGGGGCCAGTGCTTGGGCTTCACGGATATAATGGTGGGCTTGATCCATCTCAAGATTATCTTGATACGCTAAAGCCAGTTCGATAAGTATTTTAGACTCTTCAGGTGCATTTAATGCCGCGCTGCTTAAGACTTCAATCGCTCCATTGATCTTATCGCTTTCACGCAACAAGACGCCTAAAGCACAAAGACATTCAGAATCTTTAGGCGCCAGTTGCACAGCTTTACGGCAACTTTCGTGGGCATCCTGTATATGCCCTAACGCGAGTAAAGACAGACCTCGACGTGCATAAGCCTTTGCCATATTTGGCTTATTTGCAATAGCACGGTCATAACTTAATACCGCACCATCCTGTTCACCTTTCTTTGACAGGCAATCCCCCATCAACAAATAAGCCGTCGCATTTTGCGGTTTTAATTTGGTTTCACGGTGAAGGGCAGACAAAGCGCCATCAAAATCGCTCAATTGAATAAGTTTATTTGCAACTTTCAAATGAAGATCGGCACGGTGCGGACTATTTTTGGAAGCCGCCTTAAAATGTTTAACCGCTTGGGCCTTATCCCCCGTGCCCACCAACAACAAAGCATATAAAAAATGTGATTCGGCAAAGTCTTCTTTCAATGCCAATGCTTTTTTAACATGGTCACGTGCCAATTCGCGTTCACCCAAACGCGCTTCCAAAGCGGCAGCGCGATAAAAAGCCTCATACGAATCGTCCCAGCGATCTATGATCCCTCTATACTGTTCCAATGCCGTATCAATTTCACCGTTGCGTTCCATGATCTGGGCACGCCCAAGATGGAAGCGCACATCACCGGGGGCCAGTTCAGCGGCTTTTTCATAGGCTTCATCAGCACGTTCCACATAACCCATAACCGTCAGGATTTCGCCCATTTTACCATAATAAGAAGCATTTTCCGGATCCGATTGAATGGCACGTTCAATCATGGCAATGGCATCTTCTTTCAAGCCACGTTCATAAGCCGCAACGCCTAAAAGGTAATTGGCATCCGCATGATCAGGATATTTGCGCAAAATGCCGCTATAAATTTGTACAGCCTTTTCCATTTTACCTTTTTTATGGGCGCGAATAGCCGCTGCCAAAGATAAAGAAACGCTGATAGGGGCAGGCTGGTGATTTGATTCTTTTTCAATAGAATCAACACCTTCAACAGATAGTTCATTTTCTTGCGCTTGTTCGTCCAAGCCTGAAAATGCAGACACGCCGATAACCCCATTTTATAGTCACTTGCAAAATTTGCCTTCCATCATATGGAATCATAGGCCATCTTCCCAAGAGTTTTTTGATTTTATTTGGTTTTCAATGATCTGGACTGACCACGCAATCGTTCTCTCAACACGCAAACATGGCGAAAATGCTGTGATCGTCAGCGTTTTAACGCGCGAACATGGCCGTCATGCAGGTTTGGTACGGGGCGGGGCGGGTAAACGATTATCACCCTTGCTACAGCCGGGTAATCTCTTGCGGGTGGAATGGAAAGGGCGCTTAGATGAACACCTCGGCACCTTTCAGGTTGAAATGGAAGAATCTTATAGCGCAAAAGCCATGACCAATCGCGATATGTTGATCAAACTTAATCTGGTTTGCGCCATGTGTGACTGCTGCCTGCCCGAAAGACAGCATATTGATGGGTTGTTTGGGTCCACCTTACTGCTCTTTTCCATCCTCGAAGAAAGCCGCTTGTGGCCCGAAGTTTATCAAAATTGGGAATTAGGTCTTTTAAATGAACTTGGTTATGGACTCGACCTAACTGCATGTGCAGCAACAGGCCAAACAGGGGATTTGATCTATATCTCCCCCAAAAGCGGCAAAGCCGTCAGCCGTGATGCAGGGGAGCCTTATAAAAACAAGCTTTTCCCTTTACCTTACCATCTACTTGTAGATGAGGTAAAACCAACAAAAAATGACCTTTTAGTCACCTTACAGATCACAGAACACTTTATTGAGCGTTTTATTTTAACCCCTGTTGGAAAGAAGATACCTTCTGCACGACAGCGTTTTATTGACCGATTGAAATAGATGGTTAAACTAGGGCCAGAATTTTAACGGTTAACTTTTTGAGTTTAAATGACAGAGACAGTAGAAGCGGGTGATATCCGCGAAACACGATTAGCCAAGGCCCTCGGCGACCGTTATCTCGCCTATGCCATGTCCACCATTATGTCACGTTCCTTACCGGATGTGCGCGACGGGTTGAAGCCGGTTCATCGGCGCCTTTTGTATGCCATGCGCCAGTTAAAACTGGACCCGCAGAAAGGCTATAAAAAATGTGCCCGTGTGGTTGGGGATGTGATCGGTAAATATCACCCCCATGGCGATAGCTCTGTTTATGAGGCCATGGTGCGTCTGGCTCAAGAATTTGCCGTGCGCTATCCACTTGTCGATGGGCAAGGCAACTTTGGCAACATTGATGGCGATAATGCTGCTGCCATGCGGTATACCGAAGCACGCCTGACAAACGTCGCAATGGCTCTCCTGCGCAACATCGACGAAGACGCCGTTGATTTTAGAACCACCTACGATGGGGAAGAAGAAGAACCGTGCGTCCTGCCAGCCGCTTTCCCAAACCTGTTGGCCAATGGCTCAAGCGGGATCGCCGTGGGGATGGCCACCAATATCCCGCCCCATAACGCCGGGGAGCTGTGCGACGGGTTGTTACACCTGATTAAATTCCCCAACGCAGGTATTGAAAAACTGGTTGATCTGATCCCCGGTCCCGATTTCCCCACAGGCGGGGTGATTGTCGAAGACCGCGCCACCATCATAGAAACCTATACCAAGGGCAGAGGGTCTTTTCGTATTCGTGCAAAATGGGAAAAAGATGAACTTTCCCACGGCATGTATCAAATTGTCGTCACCGATATTCCCTATCAGGTGCAAAAATCCAAACTGATTGAAAAAGTTGCAGAACTTCTCATCGCAAAGAAATTGCCGTTACTGGCAGATATTCGTGATGAATCGGCTGAAGAAGTACGTATTGTCATTGAGCCCCGCAACCGCACGGTTGAACCAGAAATTTTGATGGAACAACTGTTTAAACTGACAGATTTAGAAATCCGTTTCGGTCTCAATATGAACGTGTTGGCGGCAGATCAAACCCCGCGCGTGATGAATTTACGCGAAGTTTTGCAGGCTTTTCTGGATCACCGTCGTGACGTCCTCATTCGTCGTTCCAATTTCCGTCTTGATAAGATTGAACGCCGTTTGGAAATTCTGGAAGGCTATCTCATTGCCTTCTTGAATTTGGATGAAGTCATCCGCATCATTCGTGAAGAAGATCATCCCCGTCAGGAATTGATGAACACCTTTAAACTGACGGAAGTGCAAGCCGAAGCCATTTTGAATATGCGTTTACGCTCCTTGCGCAAACTTGAAGAGATGGAACTCAAGAGCGAACATGACAACCTGAGCGAAGAACGCAAAGGCCTGCATGCACTCTTGGCAGATGAAACCTTGCAATGGTCCACCATTTCCGATGAAATTCGCGAAACGAAAAAACAATTCGGCCCCAAAACAGAACTGGGTGCACGCCGCACAGACTTTGGTGAAGCCCCCAGTGCCGATATTGTCAATTTCGAAGCCTTTATCGAACGCGAACCCGTCACTGTTGTATGTTCTAAAATGGGCTGGATTCGTGCCTTTAAAGGTCATAACAACGATGAAAGTGCCATTAAGTACAAAGACGGCGACAAAGCGCAATTTGTGCTTAAAGGTTATACCACCGACAAGATTCTGGCCTTCAGTTCTAACGGACGTTTCTTCACCATTGGCTGCGATAAACTCCCGCCTGGTAGAGGACATGGTGAACCTGTGCGCCTGATGGTGGATATCGGCAACGAAAACGACATCGTCGATATGTTTATCCATGTGCCGGAACGTAAGCTGCTTGTGGCATCCAGTTCTGGCCGCGGTTTTGCCATTGAAGAAAAAGAAGTCGTCGCCCAAACCAAAAACGGTAAACAGATTTTGAATCTGCAAGATAAAGAAAAAGCCAAGATTTGCATGCCTGTTACAGGTGATGCTATTGCTGTTGTTGGTGATAATCGCAAAATCCTGATCTTTAAATCTGAAGAACTGCCCGTTATGGCCCGTGGCCGTGGTGTTATTTTGCAAAAATACCGTGATGGCGGCATGTCTGATGTCACCACCTTTAATCTGGAAGATGGGCTGTCTTGGCAGATGGGCGGTGAAAGTGACCGGACTCGCACGGTGAGCGACCTGTTACCTTGGATTGGTAAACGTGCCGGGGCAGGGCGTTTGGCTCCTAACGGCTTCCCGCGCAACAATAAATTCACCTGAACCTTGCGTCAGTAGAATATCCACAAAAGATAAATCGGTATTGGAATGCCGATTTATCTTGAAATCGATTTCGACCTCACGTATGTAAATGGTTAATAACGTGGCTTGCCACTCAGGTATTATGGATAGAATGATATGACCCCCACAATTTCTGCGACACCGCGCAACGATTGGACCGTTGATGAAGTTGAAGCGCTTTTTGCCCTTCCTTTCAATGATTTGCTTTTTCATGCGCAAAGCGTTCACCGTCAAAATTTTGACCCGAACAAAGTACAACTGAGCACCCTGTTAAACATTAAGACAGGCGGCTGTGCCGAAGATTGTAACTACTGTTCACAAAGCGCACACCATGACGCAGAACTTAAAGCGGAAAAAATGATCCCGACTGCGGACGTGATCGAAGCCGCCAAAGCCGCTAAAGAGGGCGGGGCAACCCGCTTCTGTATGGGTGCGGCCTGGAGCTCCCCCAAAGACCGCGATATGCCGGAAATCATCAATATGGTGAAATCTGTAAAAGGCCTGGGCATGGACACCTGTATGACCTTGGGCATGCTGTCGGATAAACAAACAGAACAGCTGAAAGAAGCTGGTTTGGATTACTATAACCACAATATTGATACATCGCGCGAATATTACGACAAGGTGGTTTCTACCCGCACCTTTGACGACCGTCTCGCCACACTGGATCGTTGTCGTGACAATGGCATTAAACTGTGCACAGGCGGCATCATCGGTATGGGCGAAACGCAAAAAGATCGTGCCTCTATGATGGTCACACTAGCCAATTTGCCAAAACATCCGGAAAGCATTCCTATCAATATGTTGATCCCGATTGAAGGCACCCCCTTTGAAGCAAAAGCAAAAATTGATCATTTTGATTTTGTACGCACCATTGCGGTTGCCCGTATCGTCATGCCAGCTTCTTATGTACGACTTTCTGCAGGGCGTGAGGACATGAGCGAAGAACTGCAAGCCCTGTGCTTTTTTGCGGGTGCCAATTCTATGTTCTATGGCGACAAACTGCTAACGGCCGGCAATCAAAGTGTTACCTCTGATCAAAATATGTTCAAAAAATTGGGCATTGAACCGGAAGAACACCGCGAAGGCAAACCCATGCTGGAAGCCAGCTAATTCCAACTTTAGTTTGAATTTTAAAAAGCCTACAAAGGTTTGCTTTGTAGGCTTTTTTTTACGATTCCATTAAAGAACCATTCCCATAAGAAAATTATGGCATTGTTTTTATTTTAAAAAAAATGTGCATACGCTTCAAAAATTTCAAAAAAAGTTCCTATAGCTTCTCCTAAGTTTCACAGCCAATTTTTTAGCTGACGAACAGTTTTTTACACACAATAGTGGTATGTAGATTGCGTCGGCTAAACCAGATGCAACACTAAAATCAAACGACAATTATAAACGAAATAAAACCGGAGCAGTAACATCTGCGCCACGTCCCCTCGTACCCGATAACAATAATAATATGGGCCGTAGTAAAGTAGAGACATATGAAAAAGTTTTTTAAAACCGTCCCAATTAGCTGGCAAATTGGCCTCATCGCACTCTTATCTATCCTCGCCTTGATCATCATTCAAGGTATCAACATGTACCAAGGTTCCGTTCTCCAAAAAGCAGGGCTTAATAAAGAACACATCCAAAATACCGCCTCCGAAATTGACCGTATTAGTTATCTTTTTCTACAATCACGCAGCATTGAAAAAAATTTCCTATACGAACTTAAAGAAGAGTATGTCACCGCCCATAAAGCCATTCGCCAAGAACTCTTAAAAGAAAAAGATAAGCTGCTCAGCAATGAATATTTTGTAAGAGATCCAAAAGCCGTTGAATCTCTAAAGAAACTCATCTCCACCTATAACAACTACGCACAAGAATTTGATAAAGTCGCTGAAAATACCATCAAAATCGGCTTGGACAAAAAAAGCGGTTTACGTGGTCAAATGCGCAATCACACCATTCTCATTCAAGGCGTCATGTCGGGCATCAACAGCCCTGAAGTGTTAAGCGTTCTCAGAGATATGCAGCTCAAAACAAGCCAATTTCTGTTAGAAGATGACAAACGCAGCATTAAACGCGTTGCTTTTTTTGCCAAGAAATTAAAGAAATTGGTCACAAAGGCTGACCCCGCTGAATTGACCGATTTGCTCAAAGCCATCGACCTGTATGTTGCGACATTCAAAGAACTGGCTGAAACCCGCCTGAAAACCATTGAACAGATTAACCATCTTTCAGAACTGTTTAACCAAGCACGTCCTTACGAAAAACAGCTTCAAAAAATCATCAATGCCCAAATTGACCTCATCACAAAAGAAGCGGCAGACAGTGAACGAAAAGTCTCTTTCATTGTGATTGCCACGATTGTTTCAGCCTTGGTCTTAATGCTGATACTGTCTTTTTATATCAACAACATGATCAATCATCCCATCAGCCGCTTAAAAGAAACCATGGGTGAACTGACAAAAGGCAATCTGGAAACAGAAGTCTACGGGCTGGATTATAAAAACATCATTGGTGAAATGGCAGATGCCATTAACATCTTCAAAGAAAATGCCATCCAAGTCCAAAAAATGCAAAGCGAACAAAAAGCAGAGCAGGAAATCAAACAAAAGCGGGCTGAAACGATTGATGAACTCTTGAAAATCTTTGATCAAGAATCAACTGCAACACTGGATATTGTCAGTAAATCAGCCCAAAAAATGTCAACCAATTCGCAACAGATGTCGAACATTGCGCAAAACACATCTAAACAGGCGGAACTGGCCTCACAAGCAACAGAACGCACCTCACAAAACGTTCAATCTGTTGCCACTGCGACAGAAGAATTATCTTCTTCAGCAGCTGAAATCAGCCGCCAAGTCAATCAATCAACTGAAATCGGCCACCGTGCGGTTAACCAAGCCACAGAAACCAATGACTTGATCAAAGGCTTATCAGAATCTGTCAGTGAAATCGGTAAAGTCGTGCAACTTATCAACGATATTGCGGATCAAACCAATATGCTTGCCTTAAACGCAACCATTGAGGCGGCACGGGCAGGGGAAGCCGGAAAAGGTTTTGCCGTCGTTGCTGGTGAAGTCAAACATTTGGCAGATCAAACTGGTCAGGCGACCAATCAAATTTCTTTACAGATCAATCAAATTCAAAGCAAAACAAGCGATGCTGTTGACGCCATTCAAAGCATTACAGAAGTGATTTCCACAATTAGTGACTCATCATCTTCTATTGCCGCTGCGATGGAACAACAACAAGCTGCGACAAGTGAGATTACACGCAGTGTACAGATTGCCTCTGATGGAACCAAAGAAGTCTCGTCTAACGTTTCCCATGTTAATGATGGGGCCGCACAGACAGAACAATCTTCTGAAGAAGTTAATCAAGCTGCACTTGAGGTCAACAAACAAACAGAAGAACTTAAAGAGAAAGTACATACCTTCCTGGCAAACATCAGGGTCGCTTAAGAGATTGATTTGGATTGAGTTCCAAGGCATTAAAAAAGGCCGGGGTTTCTCCCGGCCTTTTTGTCTTTTAAGTATCGATCTTATCCAAAAATCACCGTTGGCAACCAAGTTGCAAGTTCCGGGAAAATCGAAAGTAAGAGCAAGCCAATCACCTGAATAAAGATGAATGGAACAACCCCTTTATAGATTTGCATAGTCGTGACTGAATTTGGCGCGACCCCACGTAGATAGAAAAGGGCAAAACCAAAAGGTGGCGTCAAGAAAGACGTTTGCAGGTTCATGGCCATCATAATGCCCAACCATACAGGGTTAAGGTCCATCATTAACAACACAGGTGCTACAATCGGCACCACAACGAATGTGATTTCAATGAAGTCGAGGAAGAAGCCAAGAACAAACATGACCCCCATAACAACAAGCATCGCACCAATAACACCACCCGGTAGATTACTTAAAATCTCATGGATCATATCGTCGCCGCCAAGCCCACGAAAAACAAGCGAGAAGACGGACGCGCCGATCAGGATCACGAAGACCATTGACGTAATATCCATGGTCGAACGACAAACAACCGTCAGGATTTCTGCCTGATAAACCCGTTTCAATGCCATGAAAACGCCATTGGCAAGGACAAGCCCACATAATGAAACCCCGGCAATCCCAAACATATTGGCATTACTAGTCTCATTCATACCGACACGCAGATCCATAGAATTGGTCAGAAGCAACATGAGGATCAAAGCTAAAAATGCTGCATAAAAAGGAATGCCATGGCTTTCATCAATACGCAACCCAGCCAGCAATAACGCACCGACAGACCCAACTGCGGCCGCTTCGGTTGGTGTCGCAACACCTGCCAAAATTGAACCCAGCACAGCAATGATCAAAACAACGGGTGGGATTAAGGCATGCGCAATACGTTTGCCCAGACCTTCAACATTAAGTTCCTCTTGCGGGATCGGTGGCGATGTTTCCGGCTTTAACCACGCGATCAATAATTGGTACAAAATATACATACATACCAAACCAATCCCCGGGATAAGGGCACCGGCAAACAAGTCCCCGACAGAAACGGGTTCAGGGGCGAAGTTCCCCAAGGCACGTTGTGCGTCACTATAGGCATTAGAAATCTGATCACCCAACAAGACCAACACGATTGAAGGTGGAATGATTTGTCCCAATGTACCCGCGGCACAAATCGACCCGCAGGCCAAAGAGGGATTATACCCACGTTTCAACATCGTCGGTAAGGATAAAAGCCCCATTGTGACAACGGTTGCCCCGACAATCCCCGTTGATGCCGCCAACAAGGCGCCAACGATAGATACAGAAACGCCAAGACCGCCACGCATGGAACCAAACAACATCCCCATACTGTCCAGCAGCTCTTCAGCCACTTTGGAACGTTCCAGCATCACCCCCATAAAGATGAAGAGGGGGACGGCAATCAAGACCTCATTGGTCATGGCATTGCCGAAGATACGTGAGGGCAATGCACCAAACATACTCCAGCTAAAGACATCCATGCCCACGCCCAGTGCGGCAAAGAAAATACTGGTCCCGGCTAAAGTAAAGGCAACAGGGAACCCAAACATCAAAAATCCGCAGGTGACTACGAACATTGAAACACAAAGAATTTCAGCGACAACCATGATTAAGGCACCTCATGTAATTCGTGATCTTCTTCGGGAACGAGGGCACCTTTGAGGACCAGAAATGATCGCAGCGCCAAAGCAATTCCTTGCAAAGCCAAGAGAATACAAAAAACTAAAATGACAGATTTCAGAATAAACACAGCGTTGATTCCGCTGGTTTCTTTGGACCCTTCAAAAATCGACCATGATTGATATACGTAAAGCCAAGAAGAGTTCCAAATTAAAATACATACCGGCAAGAGCAAAAAGACGACACCAAACAAATCGATGACGGCTTTTTTGCGCACGCTGGCTTCACGATAAAACACATCCACGCGGACATGGCCATTATGAAGCAAGGTGTAACCTGCGCCGATCATAAACAAAAAAGAATGCATATAAATGATTGATTCCTGCATCATAATAGAACCGATGCCAAAAACATATCGCATAACCACGACGGTAAACTGCGTGATCACCATGATCAACGCCAACCAAGAAACTGTTTTACCAATATTCTGATTTATCCCGTCAATGAAGCGCATTAACGCTACAAGAGACCCCAAGGTACTTCTCCCGTTAAGAGCTGAAAACAAAAAAGGCGATCCCACCGAAATGGAATCGCCTCTATTTTGTTAGATTAATCGTATTTGAACGGTAGGGCGCGCGCATCCCAATATGCATTTTCAGACATATTTGACCAGCGCATTGCTTTCTTGCGGAACTCAGCAAAGTTCTTGAAGATTTTACCGCTCACTTCGTTTTCTGCAGCAACTTCACGCATCACTTCACCAGATGCTTCACCAATTTTGGTCATAACATCATCAGAGAATTTACGCAGTTGTACACCATGCTTGTTCAACAGAACATCAAGGCTGTCACCGTTACGGGCGTTGAATTCTGCCATCATGTAGTTGTTTTCAGCCATCGTCGCATTTTTAACGATATGTTGATGTGCAGGAGACAGTGAGTTCCAAACATCAAGGTTTACACCGCAAGACAGTGTTGAGCCCGGCTCATGGAAGCCCGGATAGTAATAGAATTTGGTCACTTTGTAGAAACCAAAGGCCAGATCGTTCCAAGGGCCAACCCATTCTGTCGCATCAATCGCACCAGATTGAAGTGATGGGAAGATTTCACCACCCGGAAGGGTAATCGCAGCCGCACCAAGTTTACGCAGCACTTCGCCACCCAGACCTGGCATACGGATTTTCAAACCTTTAAGGTCTTCAACAGTTTTGATTTCTTTGTTGAACCAACCGCCCATTTGAACGCCTGTGTTACCACAAGCAAAAGGCTTAATCTTAAAGCCGGCAGCCAATTCGTCCCAAAGTTCCTGACCACCACCATGGTGAATCCATGCATCCATTTCACCCGCTGTAAGGCCAAAAGGTACGGCTGTGAAGAAGTTGAACGCTTTGTGCTTACCTTGCCAGTAATATTCTGCACCATGGTACATATCTGCTGTGCCGTTAGACACCGCATCAAAAGACTCAAGTGCAGGTACAAGTTCACCAGCAGCAAACAATTTAACAGTCAACTGACCGTCCGTCATGTCCGTGATACGTTGCGCAGCACGCGCAGCACCAGTTCCCAAACCCGGGAAATTCTTCGGCCAAGTTGTAACCATTTTCAGGGTACGTTTATTTTGTGCAATTGCTGGCGAAGAAATTGTGGACGCGGCCCCAAGTGCCACGCCAGAAGCTGCTCCGGCAATAAAATCACGACGCTTCATGTGAAAACCTCCCTAATCACATTAATTCCAAATTGTCAGCCCGAATGACCGACTTGGTATATCTAAACCAATAAGACAGTACCTTACGTCCGTTAAACATCGGATGCAAATGATTCTCGATACCTACAAACGCGTACTGCATTGCAATAATTAGGTAATTCGTATGTACTATTGGGTATCAATCTCGGTCCACATGCCATTTATAAACCCTTCAAGGGGGGTATAACGGGCTTTATAAGACATCTTACGGCACTCTTTAATCAAGTAGCCGAGATAAATATAAGGAAGGTTGAGGCGCGCTGCCTCACGAATAGACCAGAGGACCATATAATTGCCCAGTCCCTGATAGGCCTCATCATGATCAAAATAGCTGTAAACCGCTGATAAACCATCATCCAGACAATCCATAAGCAAACCTGAAACAAGTTTACCCTGATTTCGGAACTCGACCAATTCAGTCGCAACCGGTGTTTCTTCAATCATGGAACGGTAATCAAAATAGTCCATTGAAGCCATGTCACCGTCGTAATGGCGTTTTTTCTGATAGGATTCAAAAAGAGAGAATTGTTCCTGCGTCGCGATAGGGGCACATCTTTCAGCAACAATGTGTTTAAATTTGTTTTCCAAACGACGCCAACTTTTAGAGAAAACAAATTCATCCACCTTGATGCGAACAGGAATACATTCACTGCAATTGGGGCAAACGGGCGCATAAGCCATAAAGTGGCTGCGCCGAAAGCCGCCTTTCGATAAAGCGTTATGTAGATTGTCGGCTTGCGGACCGGACAGTTCAGTCACAATACGTCGCTCTACCTGCCCCTCAAGATATGGGCAGGACAGGGGAGAAGTCGTATAGAAAAAAACTTTCGACTGAGCTTTATCTAAGCGCATTTCTAATCAAGGCTCACTCTTGACGATCCAAATCGTTTAACACCAATGTTCCGGCAAGTATATCATGAAGACAGCGTCTACGGATATTAAACAAACTCACCAGCAATATTAAAAAAGATGTGGGTGGCGCTGTAAAAAAGAAAATCGCTGTTTGAATAAAGGCTTGCAACATTTCAGGTCGCCCCCCATCCAAACGATAAACCCGTACACCACAAAAACGCATTCCAATGGTGGCACAACGTTCAGACCCAATCAAAACAGTATGGTATATAAAGGGGATCAAGGCCAAAAGCGCCATCAAGGGCCCAAACAGCAAACCAAAGCTCATAATCCCGATAATACTTGAAACCACAAGCCCTACGCCGCCTAACAGCGCACAAATCAGAAAGTCAATGACATAAGCAATAATCCGTTTAACCGATACGCCATCGTAATATTGTGGAAACTCTATTGGATCCGGCCCATCAGCACGAACATGTTCATTCTGTGCCTTCCATCGATTTACCGTAACCACTGTTTGGTCTTTTGCCATAATTTTTCCTTCATATAGCGACGCATAATTTCTATATACTTATAAAGTATGCTGAATGAAATGAATAAACAAGCTATTGACCTTCACGCTGTCAATCTCTATTCAAACAGTTAAACCTTAGAATAATCAGGTATGAGACATGAGCATAGACCAACGTGAATTTAGAAATGCCCTTGGGGCATTTGCAACAGGTATAACTGTTGTAACGACAAAAACACAAACAGGTGAGTTATATGGCGTCACCATTAATTCTTTCGCCTCTGTCTCACTTGAACCCCCTATGGTGTTGTTTTCTCTGAAAACATTAAACCCGCTGTGTTCTTTTTTTGAAACAGCAGAAACTTTTAATGTCGGCATTCTATCTTCTGAACAAGAAAACACTTCAAACTTATTTGCAGGCCCGACAGAAGACAAATTTGCACAAGCCGACTGGAAAGAGGGCAACAACGGCACCCCCGTTCTTAACGGGACCTTAGCCAATCTGGAATGCAAACGTATGGCCGCCTATCTTGGTGGCGACCACACAATCTTTGTCGGTGAAGTCACCAGTTTAGACCTTGCCCCATCCGGTGACCCGTTGTTGTATTATAAAGGCAGCTATAAAACACTTTAAGACAACTACTTCGCATTAAAGACGGGCTTTTTCTTTTCCATAAAAGAACGAAAGCCGTTTTGATAATCTTCAGAATCACATGTTGAAAAGGCTTCGTCCAGCTCCGCTTGTGTGAGTTCTTGTGGCTTTTTCAAACGGCTAACCATCTTTTTATGCAAACGCGCGGCAAGAGGGGCACCTTTAGCGATACGGTCCGCTGTACGCCGAGCTTCTTCTTCAACTTCCCAATCTTCGACGATCCGGTTGATCAGCCCCACGCGCATTGCAAATTCAGCATCCATCACTTGGCCTTCTAACAAAAGCTCCAGCATGACAGCCGGGCTGACCAAGCGTAAAATGGCATCCAGTTCAGGGTAGGCCAATGTATGGCCCAAACGATTGATCGGCACGCCATAGCGCGAACTTTCCCCGCCTATCCTTAAGTCACACGCACAGGCAATTTCCAGCCCACCACCCGTGCATGCTCCTTTAATCATGGCAATGGTCGGGTGTTGGCATTCTTCAATAGCCTTAACTGTACGCGTCACGATGTCGCCATAAGCTTTTGCCTGTGCCGCACTGGAACGTTCTTCCGGAAATTCTGAAATATCCGCCCCGGCAGCAAAAGCATCGTCACCAGCACCGCGCAGGATAATACAACGCAGATCATTGTCACGTGACAGTTCTTCCATCACATCCCCCAGCTTTACCCAAGCAGGCTTGGTCAAAGCATTCCTTTTTAAAGGGTTGTTTAAAATAATCGTGACGATTTGATCATCGCGTTGTACCAAAATAGGATCACTCATGACATACTGACTCCAAGGTTTGAGTGTTTTGCAATCAAACTATCAATTTTCACAGAGAAGGCAATTTTTTTGCACGGAGGTTTTCTCAATCATGCACCAGAACAGCTTCTTAAGTCTCGGGCCACATGGGTTTCACCGCATCGCCTATACGGAATTTGGTTCACGAGAGACAGAACAAAAACTTGTATGTGTTCATGGACTGACCCGCAACTGCCGTGATTTTGACCATCTTGGTGAAGTCCTTTCCAAGAACTTCCATGTTGTTTGCCCTGATATTGCCGGACGCGGCTATAGCGACTGGCTGGTCAATCCTAGTGATTATGGTTTTACGCTCTATATCAGTGATATGGCAGCCTTATTGGCCCGTCTTGGTGAAGAAAAAGTCGATTGGCTGGGTACATCCATGGGGGGCATCATCGGTATGATATTAGCCGCACAACCCAACACACCGATCAACCGCTTAATTGTCAATGACGTTGGCCCCTTTATCCCAAAAGAGTCGTTATCCCGCATTGGTGATTACCTAGGCATGAATCCGAAGTTTCCCACGCTTGACGCGTTAGAACAACATTTGCGCCTTGTCCATGCGCCTTTTGGCCGCTTAACAGATTCTGAATGGCATCATCTGGCAGAACATAGCGCCAAAAAGTGTCAAGATGGGCAATATGCCTTGCATTACGACCCGGCCATTGCTGTTCCCTTCAAAGAGGCTGAACCTGTTGATGTCGATCTCTGGCCTATATGGGAAGCAATCAAATGCCCGGTCCTGATCATCAGGGGCGAAGAATCAGATTTATTGACCAAAGAAACAGCCGAAGAAATGTTAAGACGTGGTCCGGATGCAGAATTGGTGGAAATACCAAAAGTCGGACATGCCCCAACTTTGATGGATGACAGTCAAATTGCACTTGTTAAACGCTGGTTGAATGGCTAATCTTGAACAAATAAAACATTTAAGCAACTCTAGTGTAGATTTTTTTATCAATTTGCTTTTAAAATGCCCGTAGGAAGGTTTCCAATTAGAAGTGTGTTTAAAGCCAATTATTAATGGCCGGAGAGAGAAAATGAATCAACTTGTCACAACGACAGAAAACCAATCACACGATCTTATTAAAGGGGATGGTTTGGAAGATTACGTTACCTTTAAAATTGAGGATCAATTGTTTGGTATTCCCGTTCTGAAAGTTCAGGACATCTTGATGCCGGACCATATCGCTTTTATTCCACTTGCACCGAAAGAGGTTGCCGGATCCATCAATTTGCGTGGTCGTATCGTCACTGTAATCGATGTACGTGTCCGCCTGGGCTTACCCAAGCGTAAAGACAAAGGCCCGAGCATGGGCGTGACTGTCGAACACGTAAACGAACTTTACAGCTTGCTGGTTGATACCGTCGGCGAAGTCTTGAGCCTTGATGAGAAAAATTACGAACGCAACCCAAGTACGCTGGACCCGATCTGGCGCGAATTTGCCTCAGGCGTTTATCGCCTTGAAGGTCAATTGATGGTTGTGCTTGATGTTGATCGCATGCTGGATATCCAGACTGCCTCCGCGTAAACTCAACAACATATCCAAATTTAAAAAGGCCGTATCCATTTTGCGATACGGCCTTTTTCTGTTTTAACTCACGTCAGCTGACATGGTTTTATTTTTGTAATAGTTTTGCAGCCTCGACAGCACAATAAGTAAAAATCACGTCTGCACCTGCACGTTTAAAACACATCAATGTTTCTAAAACCGTGCGATCATTGTCCAGCCACCCATTTTGCGTGGCCGCTTTCAACATGGCATATTCACCACTGACATGATATGCCGCCACCGGCAGTCCAAATGAATCTTTGATGCGACGAATGATATCCAGATAGGGCAGGCCGGGTTTAACCATAAACATATCGGCACCTTCACCCACATCCAATCCCGTTTCATGAATCGCTTCGTCAGAATTAGCCGGGTCCATCTGGTAGGTTTTCTTATCACCTTTACCTAACGACCCACCAGAACCAACGGCATCTCGAAACGGTCCATAATAGGCAGAAGCGTATTTGGCAGCATAAGAAATCATTTGAACATGTTGATATCCTGCACCGTCCAACGTATCCCTGATCAACCCCATCCGGCCATCCATCATATCACTCGGTGAAACCACATCACATCCTGCCTCAGCTTGTACAAGCGCTTGTTGACAAAGAATTTCAACGGTTTCATCATTCAAGATGACCCCATCTTGTACCAAACCGTCATGACCATCACTGTTATAAGGATCAAGGGCCACATCCGTAATCACACCAAGGTCCGGATATTTGGCCTTAATTGCACGCACGGCACGGCACACAAGATTGTCCTTGTTATAGGCCTCTTTCGCGCAAGGCGTTTTCAACGTATCATCGGTGTAAGGAAAAAGATCAATGGCGGGAACACCCAATTCATAAGCTTCCCCGACAGCGTCCAACAGTAAATCGATCGACAAACGTTCAACACCGGGCATAGAAGCCACGGGTTCACGGCGGTTCTCACCATCTAAAACAAAGACTGGCCATACCAAGTCGTCAACACTCAACGTATTTTCACGTACCAAACGGCGCGACCAGTCGGTTTGACGGTTACGACGCATGCGGGTGCGTGGAAAGGATGGATTGGTTAAAAATTGTGGTCGTGACACGTCGGTATTCCCCCTTAAATATAAACGCCGGACATATAAAGCCCGGCGTTTATGCTTAAATTATGGCAAAGTTTAAATTTTTGCCAATGCCTGTTCGATGTCGGCAATAATATCGTCAATATGTTCAATCCCAATGGACAAACGGATATAACCCGCTGTCACACCAGCAGAGACTTGTTCTTCAGCCGTCATTTGGGAGTGCGTTGTGCTGGCAGGATGGATCGCCAAGGAACGTGCATCCCCAATATTGGCAACGTGATACAGCAATTCCAGAGAATCGATAAAGGTTTTACCGGCTTCCAAACCATCATTCAGTTCAAAACCAACCAAACCGCCAAAGCCACCGCTTAAGTAAGCATCAGCACGACGTTTGGCTTCACCTTCTTGTACAGAAGGGTGGATAACGTTACGTACTTTGGGGTGCTTCTGCAAGAATTGCACGACTTTATCAGCATTTTCGCAATGTTGACGCATACGCAAAGGCAAGGTTTCCAGCCCTTGGATCGTTTGCCAGGCATTAAACGGACTTTCCGCCGAGCCAAGGTCACGCAACAAGGTCACACGGGCACGGATAATAAAAGCAATTGGTCCCAACGGCTTAACCGCTTCGGTCCACACAGCACCATGATATGACGGATCAGGTGTATTCAGAGTCGGGAAACGATCGCCTTGTGCTTCCCAATCGAAATTACCCCCATCAATAATCACACCGCCAATGCTAGTGCCATGCCCGGCAATATATTTGGTGGTGGAATACATTACCACAGCCGCACCATGATCAAACGGACGACAAATCAACGGTGCAGCGGTGTTATCAACAATCAACGGTACACCGATTTCACGACCGATATCTGCAACTTCTTTGATCGGGAAAACATTCAGCTTCGGATTCGGCAATGTTTCGGCAAAATAACAACGGGTTTTATCGTCTGTTGCTTTACGAAAAGCGTCCGGGTCACTCGGGTCAACAAAACGTGCTTCAATGCCCATTTGCTTGAACGTGTTGGCAAACAGGTTCCACGTTCCACCATAAAGGTCGGTAGAGGTAACAAAGTTATCCCCGGCTTGGCACAAGTTCAAAATCGCCAGTGTCGCGGCAGATTGACCAGAAGACACACCCAATGCCGCCACGCCACCTTCAAGGGCTGCAAGACGTTGTTCCAACACATCGGTGGTCGGATTCATGATGCGGGTATAGATATTGCCGAACTCTTTTAAGGCAAAAAGATTTGCCGCATGCTCAGCGCTATCAAACTGATAAGAGGTTGTTTGATAAAGGGGCACAGCAACGGAATTCGTGGCAGAATCGCTGCGATAACCAGCATGCAGTGCTAATGTTTCGGGATGGAGTTTCTTATCAGACATGTTCAATCCTTATTTGATAGAGCGTAAATTTGCGGACCAAAAGACCACTTGCGCGGGATTCAGTCAAGCAAGATTACACATAAGCTTTAAGGTGTTTTCCTTAAAACTACAAAAAGCACCATTTTGTAGAGGGACAAAATTCTCTCTTTACCTTTTTGACCTTTTGCTTTACGTTTACGTAAACGTCATTAGTAATTTTGAGCCGATCTGCATTTGTGGGTTGGTTTTTTGCAACGCTCTACCTTTATAAGATAGGGCGTTAAAAAAAAAGGATAAATCGGCATTAGAGTACCGATTTATTATCGTAGCAAACTTTGGGAGGTTCGCATGCCGGACGGTAACACGAAGATGAAAACAACAAAAAAAACATACAAACCTAAGAACCCTGTACGTTTCGTAACGGCTGCCAGCCTGTTTGACGGTCATGATGCCTCCATCAATATCATGCGTCGTATTCTTCAATCTTGTGGCGCCGAAGTCATCCACTTGGGTCATAACCGTTCTGTTGATGAAATCGTCACAGCCGCCATTGAAGAAGATGCCCAAGCCATTGCGGTCAGCTCCTATCAAGGGGGCCATGTTGAATATTTCAAATACATGATTGACCTGCTTAAAGAACGTGGCGCAGGCCACATTAAAGTCTTTGGCGGTGGGGGCGGCGTAATCGTCCTTGATGAAATCAAAGACCTGATGAGCCATGGTGTTGAAAAAATCTATTCTCCGGAAGATGGCCGCAAGATGGGCCTTGAAGGCATGATCCAAGATATGGTCAAGCGCGCTGATTACGCGCCTGCCAAAGATGTCTCTACACCCAAAAGCCTGGCTAAACTCAAAAAAGGTGACACATCTGATCTGGCACGTATCATCACGGCCTTGGAAAATGACCAACTCGACACCAAACTTAAGCAACAAATTGATGATGGCGGTGACAAACTTTCTGGTAAAATCCCTGTCATCGGCATCACCGGCACAGGCGGTGCGGGTAAATCATCTCTGACCGATGAATTAGTACGTCGTTTTAGAATGTTCTCTAAAGAACCAAAAATCGCCGTTCTCGCCATCGACCCGACACGCCGCAAAACGGGTGGCGCGTTATTGGGTGACCGTATCCGCATGAACGCAAATAACGTTGAAAACGTTTATGTCCGTTCGGTTGCCACGCGCGATAATAAAGCCGAAGTCCCCCCCAGCATGGCCTCCATGATCAACGCCTGCAAAATGACAGGTTTTGATGTTGTGATTGTTGAAACGCCGGGGATCGGGCAGGGCGATGCGGGTATCGTGCCTTACGTGGATTTCTCTCTCTATGTCATGACGCCGGAATTTGGGGCAGCGTCTCAGCTTGAAAAAATTGATATGCTGGACTTTGCCGATGTCATCGCCATCAACAAATTTGACCGTAATGGTGCTATGGATGCCTTGCGCGATGTGGCAAAGCAAGTCATGCGCAACCGCGAAGAGTTCCACGCCAAACCGGAAGATATGCCCGTTATCGGCACGATTGCATCACGCTTCAACGACGAAGGCGTCACGGCCCTTTACTATGAGGTGATCACCCAATTAACCGATAAGAAGCTGGGTACTCTCAAAACCACATTGAAAAAAGCCCCCGGCATCCGGCATTCATCCCCAAAAACAGCAATTGTCCCACCAGAAAAACGCCGTTATTTGGCGGAAATTGCCGATACGGTGCGTGGTTATCATCAAGAGATTGCCACACAGTCTAAAATCGCGCGGGAACGTCAACAACTGCGTGAATCAATCCGCATGCTGGAAGATGCAGGCGAAAAGGGTAAGAAGGCGCTTAAAAAGCTTTACAAAGAACGTGATCAGGCCTTGGACGGGCGCTGCCACAAGCTGCTGGAAATCTGGCCGACTGTTAAAGAAAACTACAGTGGCGATGAATATGTGGTCAAAATCCGTGACCGTGAAATCCGCACCAAACTCACTTACGAAACCATGTGTGGTCTGAAAGTCCCCAAAGTGTCTTTGCCACAGTTTGTTGACGAAGGTGAAATCCTGAAATGGTTGCTCAAAGAAAATGTGCCGGGTAGCTTCCCTTATACAGCGGGTGTGTTTGCCTTCAAACGCGAAGGCGAAGATCCGACCC
>JABXIC010000057.1 GCA_013373265.1 Methylocystaceae bacterium
CCCTTTGACCACGCGCCCGTTTGCCACATCCAGACAAGGAATAATGCGTACTTTCAGCATGGTATCAGCCCTTTAACACTTTCATGGCCTCTGCCACATTAATCTTACCGTCATAAATGGCACGGCCCGAAATCGCCCCGTCCAGACCGGGGACTTCATGGGCTTTAACCTCTTCAATATCTTTCATAGACGACACACCACCGGACAAGATCACCGGTGTGGAAATGGCTTTTGCGAGGTCCACCGTGGCTTTCAGGTTTGGCCCTTCCATGGCGCCATCTTTGGAGATATCGGTAAAGATAATCGCTGCCACGCCTGCATCTTCAAACTTCAACGCCAAATCCAGCACTTTCATGTCTGAGACTTCGGCCCAGCCTTCTACCGCCACATAGCCATCGCGCGCATCAATGCCAACCGCGACCTGACCGGGGAAGCGCTTACAGGCTTCAATCACAAAATCCGGATCCCGCAAAGCAATGGTGCCCAAAATCACCCGTGTAATCCCCGCATCCAGCCAATATTGAATGGTTTCAAAAGTGCGAATGCCACCACCCAGTTGGGTTTGTGCGCGTCCGTCCACAGCGGTGACGATTTGCATAACGGCATCTGCATTAGCGGGCTTGCCTTCAAAAGCCCCATTCAGATCCACAATATGGACCCATTCGCAGCCATCATCGACAAACTTTTTGGCTTGTGCCCCAGGATTGTCGTTAAAAACAGTCGCCTGATCCATCTCACCGCGCAACAGGCGTACACAGTTGCCATCCTTCAGGTCAATCGCAGGATAAAGGTTCATTTCTTCAAGGCTTCCATTTCAAAAAGTTTGTAATCACTTGCAAGCCAACGGCTTGGCTTTTTTCCGGGTGGAACTGGGTGCCGACCATATTATCTTTGCCGACAATCGCCGTGACAGGTTCACCATAATTCACCACCGCCAGACGGTTGAACAAATCTCTTGGTTTAAACTGATAAGAATGCACAAAATAAACATTCGGGTTTTGCGGCAGACCCGCCAAGATGGGATGAATGCCGTCTTCAAAAACCAGTTCGTTCCACCCCATATGCGGAATTTTCAGGCTTTTGTCTGTGGGTTCAATCGCCACCACATCACCGCTAATCCAGCCCAAGCCTTCATAAGTGCCATGTTCCAGACCACGTTCTGCCATCAATTGCATGCCGACACAAATGCCGAAAAAAGGTTTGCCTTGCTCATGAACCGCTTCTGTCAAAGCCTCCAGCATCCCGTCAACAGCCCTTAGGCCCGCAGCGCAATCGCCAAAAGCGCCCACACCGGGCAAGACAATGCGGTCCGCTTTACGCACATCTTCAGGCTTATTGGAAACCTGAATATCTAAGCCTACATTGGCTTCGCGTGCGGCGCGTTCAAATGATTTTTCAGCGGAACGTAAATTACCCGAACCGTAATCGATGATGACAACAGACATCCTGTCTGGACCCTCTAGTTTAGTTGAAGTGATGCGACATAACGTTCCAACGCATGGTTTTGCGAGGCACCACTGACCACATCTTCTTCTATATACCCGCGCCGGGCCAAGGTCCAGCGCGCCAGATCGTTGGCGTAAATCCCCACCAACAGGTTGAAAGCGATATTGACCACAGCTTGCCCAAAGAGATCAAGCCCTATTGCAGCCAAAAGCGCACTCAAGACCATTTCCAAAAGAAATAGACCAATGCCAACCCACCAGTAACCTTTTACCAGCGCCCAAATAGCCGCAAAGACAAAAGCCGCCCAGTTAAAACCTTCTTTAACCACGCGCACATCAGGGTAGGGGTCCACGCCGTATTTTTGCAGATGGACTGTATAAAGCGTCATGACTCTTTATCCAACTTAAGGAAACAGATGGCCTTTATACCTGTTTTCCGCAAAACCGCAAACATCGGGTTTGACAAAAAACACACCGCCAGCTTGCGGAGATTGCGCCAATTGATCATCTGTCATTTTATGACGGGCCGTTGTGATAAACAGTGTATCCAAATCGGCCCCGCCAAAACATACGCAGGTTACATTGGGTGCGGGGACATCCACACAGATATCACGCGTGCCATCTTTTAAAAATCGCTGCACCCGCGCCCCTCTAAACTGGGCATTCCAGATGGCATCTTCCCCATCCAGACATGACCCGTCAGGGCTGCCATCTTCATCACCCAACACGGCAAAATCAACCTTATTTGATAGGGCTCCTGTGTCTGGGTCATAGTCAAAGCGATTGATAATCTTGGTTGCCGTGTCGGTAAAATACATGTTGCGCCCATCAGCGCTAAAACACAGACCATTGGTACATTTTACATTTTGTATCAAGGGGATAACTTTTTCATCCGCATACGAAATGACAGACGAAATCGCTTCTGGCCCGGCTTCATGATACCCTCCGACGATAAACCGCCCAAGACGGTCACAGCGCCCATCATTTAAGCGCGTGCCCGTCAAATCCGGTTCAAACAGAGACAGCAATTCACATGCTTCGGTTTTAACATTCAACCGATAAAGACCAGAAGCAAAGGCACACAGCATATGACCATCCAAATCAAAGGCGAAAGAGCACAGACGTTCTGGTAAGTCTTTGACCACGACATTTTGACCAAATTCATCACAAGACCACAGCTGGCTGGCTTGAATGTCCGTCCAATAAAGACGTTGGTCCGGCACCGACCATTGGATGCCTTCCCCCAATATATTGGCGCAATCTAGGAGGAGTTCTGCCTTCATATGTCATCCATGGACGCATAGAGAGGCTGTGCCTTCACCCGGTCCAGCCATGCGCGAATATGGGGATAAGCCGTAAGATCAAACCCGCCTTGATCCGCCACATGAGTATAGGCAAAAAGGGCGATATCCGCGATAGAATAACGATCTGCAACAAAGAATTCTTTGTCTTTCAGGTGGTTTTCCATCACCTTGAGTGCCGTATAACCCTTTTCCCACAACTGGGGCAGGCGCGGGTCTTCTTTTTCGGTATTGCCCAGATAATGCATGGAATAACGCGCAACCGCGATGGCGGTTTCGTGGCTATATTGTTCCCAAAACAGCCATTGATAACACAAGGTCTTATCCAGATGATCCATGGGCATATACTGGGTTTCATCAGCGAAATGCAGCATGATGGCATTTGATTCTGACAAAACGACACCTTCATCCAACACAAGGGTCGGCACCTTGCCCACCGGATTAATGGCCAGAAAGTCAGGCTTCTGACATTCCCCGGCAACCACATCCATTTCTTTAATGGTCAAGGCATGACCCAACTGGTGCATCAGCAAACGCACTTTATAGCAATTGCCGGACCCTTGATTGGAATATAGAGTCAGTGTCATAAAATTCTCCCTCTGTGCCGCACAAAACCATGCATTCAGGCAGAGTATAAACCGCTACCTCTTTCATCACACACGATTTTTTCTAAGGCGAACCCTAGTTTTTTTAAAGGGAACCTTTGGTGCTGGGGATGGCATCGGACTTGCGCGGATCAATTTCAACGGCAGCCCGTAACGCACGCGCCAAGCCTTTAAACGCGGCTTCAGCGATATGGTGATTGTTTGTCCCTTCGATCAAGGCAACATTCAACGTGATCCCACCTTTTAAAGCAAAAGACTGGAAGAAATGTTCAATCATTTCCGTGTCCAGATCACCCAGCTTATCTTGACTGAACGCCACATTCCACACCAGATAAGGGCGGTTGGAAAGATCAAGGGCGACACGCATCAAGGTTTCATCCATCGGAATATAAGTTGACCCATAGCGCGTAATGCCTTTGCGATCACCCAAGCTTTGTGAAAAAGCCTCCCCCAAAGCCAGAGCCACATCTTCAACCGTGTGGTGACAATCGATATGGAGATCACCTGTGCAGCGGATTTTCAAATCCATCAACCCATGACGCGACAACTGTTCCAACATGTGATCCAAAAAACCAATCCCGGTTTTAATGTCATAAACGCCCGTCCCGTCGAGATTGACCTCAACAGAAATTTCAGTCTCAGATGTCTTACGCGCGACAGATGCGGTGCGCATGATGCTCACTCCATAGTAATATTTTTCTATAACCTGCGTTTTATACACCAAAATCATTAAGGAATAATGAGTTATTTTTCTTCAGACAAAACACGCACTTACAAGGTTGTCTTTATCCCCTTGTACCCATAAGATATGGCACCTCATTAAAGATCTGCAAAAAAGATATCGACTTATGGAAGTTAAAGCCCCCAAAATTCCCGATGTGAAACTGATTGTGCCGGATAAATTTGGCGATGAACGCGGCTTTTTTTCTGAAACCTATAACAAAAAATGCTTCATGGAAGCCGGGATTGAGACAGAATTTGTCCAAGACAACCATTCCCAGTCGCGCGATAAGGGTGTGCTAAAAGGCCCGCATTATCAAAAACCACCTTTTCCCAAGCCAAACTGGTGCGCGTGCTTAAGGGGCGGATTTTAGATGTGGTGGTCGACATTCGCACAAAAAGCCCCACCTTCGGCCAATGGGTCAGCGCCGAAAACTGGACAGAAATTTATATCCCCATCGGGTCTGCCCATGAGTTTGTCACCTTGGAAGAAAACACCGAGGTCAGCTATAAGCTCAGCGATTTCTATACCCCGGACCATGAAAACGGCATCCTCTGGAACGACCCCGACCTCGCCATCGACTGGCCGATTGATCCAACACAAGTCCAGCTTTCTGAGAAAGATAAATCCTTACCACGATTTAACGCGCTGAAAGATCACCTACCCTTTTGATTTTAGTCGGAAATAGGGTTTTACACACTCGGCGGTAATGGAATTTCGACGCAATTTACATTTTTTCTTAAACAGATATTTGAAAAACCCGATATTGCCAAATACACTGGCTTTTGTTCAATATCGCTTTCTTCAACATGGAATCTAAAATCCTGCGCATCGATAGTCTTTTTGCCCAGCTCAACGCGTTGTCCCATTTTGCGTTTTTCCACCACATCAAAAACAATAACACCTTCATGAAAATGCACCGCATCCACATGATCTAATCCCGCTTTTAACATACTATAAGACGAATTGGGTTCATAAGATTACTATTATTCTATTTGCTTACTCTTTATCAAATTAATTTATAAGAAGAAAACAATACATTTGATAGAAGAAATTTGACTTGTTAAAGTCTACTTAAATTTTACATAGTAGAAGGTTTATATTTCAATATGCTTGATTTCTTAGAATTGACAGATCAATTATTAAAGTCAAAACAATTTGAAAAAGCACTTAAGCTATGTCGTAAATACCTAAAGGACCCTAAATATGCATTACATGCCCATAAAATATCAGCATACGTATTAATTCAACTTAATCGAAATAAAGAAGCAAAAAAAATACTCTATAAAGCAATCCAGAAATGGCCAAATGATCTTTCCATACGTCAAGATTATGCACGACTTCTTTACCTAGAGGGTGAATGTCAAGCTGCCTTGAAACAATATGAAAAAATACTCCTGATCAAACCTGATGATAGCATTTTTCTTTCAAATAAAGCATCGTGTCTGCTTGCCCTTAATGATTTAAAGGAAGCTAAAATTTGGGCGCTAAAATCAACCTTAGTAAAAAAACCACACGTCAATGGTTTTAATACACTCGGTATCGTTTGTACAAAATTAAGAGATGTTGATGAAGCTGAAAAAGCCTTTAGAACAGCCCTAGAAATTGGCCCTGTAGACGTTCACCAAGTTTATAACTACTTAAATTTTTGTGAATCCCACAATAAACCTGAACGAGGTGTCGATACATATCTATCATTGCCAAAACATTTTCAAGAACACCCGCTCATTTTATCTAAATATGCGTTCTTTCAAAAAAGAGCAAAAAACTATGATGATGCAAAAGCCAGTCTCAAACACGCTTTAAGTCACCCACATATATTTACCCCCCAACAGTTTCGAGACGCTCAATCAGAATTAGGTCAAATTCTTAATCTTCAACAAAAATATGATGAAGCATTTACCTGTTTTGAACAAGCCAATAACAGCGCCCAAGAATCATATAAAAACCTTGCGCATGAATCACCCTATGCAGAAATAGCTTTTCAAGATGAAGCCAAACTTGATGGTGAATCGCAAATTGGAGAACAACCAATTTTTGTTCTAGGGTTTCCCCGCAGTTCAACGACACTTATGGAACAAATATTATCTACAGATGATTCAGTCTCCGCTTTTGAAGAAACGCCCGTCATTACAGAAGTCTTTCGCAAAATGCGGCAAAACATGGAAAATAACTGTCACTTAAAACGCTCAGATTATCAGGCTTTATTTTTTAAAATTTATCGAGAAAAATACAATTGGGAACAAAAGAAAATTCTTTTGGATCGAAGCGCACCAAACTCAATTTATGTTCAATTTATACGTGATTTATTCCCAACTGCAAAAATCATCTTCCTACATCGCCATCCTATGGATTTAGTTTTAAGTTGTTTTATGCAAAACTTTATGCCGAATTATATCACCATAGAATTTACTAACTTAAACAATACAACATCCTTATTTTGCGACACCTATTGTGCTTTAAATAATATCTCCAAACAACCTGAAACCTATTTAGACTTAAAATATGAAGATTTAATAAACAACTTTGAGCATGAAACCAAAAAGATCTTTAAATTCATTGGGTTAAAATGGAATGAAAGAGTTTACGACTACTGGAAATTTGCCAAACAAAAAGAACGTATCCACACAGCCAGTTATCAACAAGTTATTGGACCAATTTATGCATCTTCCATAAACCGCTGGCATAACTATAAACCTTATCTATCTGATGTAAAAGATCGTTTACAACCTTACTGCCAACAACTTGGATACAAGCTATAAGTGAACATACTGAATTGTTTTGCCCGAGAGACTTGACAAAAACACTCATAACAGCCCAAATCCCCACCTTAGCCAACACTTACCTTTACTCAATCTGGAAGACCTCATGTCAGAAGACACAAAATTCCCCGGATGGCGCGGCACGACGATCTTATCCATTCGCCGTGGCAACGATGTTGTCATTGCAGGCGATGGACAAGTCAGCCTCGGTCAAACTGTGATCAAAGGCAACGCAAAAAAAGTCCGTAAATTAGCAGGTGGCGACGTGATCGTCGGTTTTGCTGGCGCTACCGCCGATGCCTTTACCTTGTTTGAACGTCTGGAAAGCAAGCTTGAAATGCATCCCGGTCAATTGACCCGTGCCTGCGTAGAAATGGCCAAGGACTGGCGTACGGATCGGTATTTGCGCAAGCTGGAAGCCATGATGATCGTAGTCGATAAAGAAGTTTCTCTGATCCTGACCGGCACGGGCGATGTTTTGGAACCTGAAGACGGCATTGCCGCGATCGGGTCCGGCGGTAATTACGCCTTGGCAGCCGCACTGGCCATGAAAGACCGTGATGACCTGAGCGTTGAAGAAATGGCGCGTCGAGCCATGGGCATTGCCGGCGACATCTGCGTATATACAAACAATAACCTGACTGTAGAGACTTTATAAGACATGACGAACTTCACACCCCGCGAAATTGTTTCGGAACTGGATCGTTTTATCATCGGGCAAAAAGATGCCAAGCGCGCGGTTGCCATTGCGCTGCGTTCACGCTGGCGCCGCCAACAGCTGGAAAATCCTTTGCGCGATGAAGTTCTGCCCAAAAATATCCTCATGATCGGTCCGACCGGGGTGGGTAAAACTGA